>CAADGU010000049.1 GCA_900696625.1 uncultured Chloroflexota bacterium
GGGCGCTCACCCATAACACATCCGCCCACGCTGTCTGCGCCACAATCTGGTAAACGGCCGCCCGCGCCACACTGGTTTTGCCAATCCCGCCCAACCCTTCCAAACTGAAGAACGGCAGGCCGGTTGGAGCAGTGGCCCAGGCCAGCAGTTGGCGCAGCAGTGGTTCTACGCCAAAGAGATAAGCATAGTCCGGCGGCGGCAGGTGGCAGCAGAGGCGGGCCGTCTGCGCACGGCCGTGCGCCGCTAACTCTTGGCGCTGCAAAGAGGCCAGAAACGCTGCCAGACCAGCTTTATAGCGCCGGTCAAGATTCCGGCGCGATTGGGGCACGGCCGTTTCCATTTCAGTGATGCTCAGGCGCACGGGGCTAAAGTGGCGGTGATAAAACGCGCTCCACGCTTCCAATATGTCGCTGCTGTGGCCGAAATCTTGAACCAGAGCCGCCACCACACCGGCACGGGTGGTTGGGGAAACGGGCGTCATCCCTTCGGCCAGCCGCTTCTCATGGAGATTGTGCTGCACCAGCTCTTGCCACAGGTCAAACAGCCGAATTTTCAGGGCGGCTGCTGACAACCCCCTGAGCTGCGGCCAGGCCACAAAAGATTGCCAGACGGCCGGTACCGGCGCATC
The DNA here is from genome assembly GCA_900696625.1 of uncultured Chloroflexota bacterium. GTDB lineage: Bacteria > Chloroflexota > Anaerolineae > Promineifilales > Promineifilaceae > CAADGU01. The sequence continues at coordinate 629 of CAADGU010000049.1, forward strand.
TCTTTCCCAGGCATCCAATGTTTGTTGTAACAACACCAACGTAATGGCTTCCACGTCCATACTTCTCTCCCCAGAGAACCGCCAGGCACAGGATGTAAGACTTCACTTGTTGCGTGTCTGTTGCCCTTTGCCTGGCGCTGTCGTGAATACTGACAATGGTAACGGCCGTAACTATACCCCCCCATCACCTACAGGCAAAGGGTAATTCTTCCTAAAAACCGTGATGCGTGATTTCTTCACGCATCACGTATCACCCATCATTTACTCTCTGGAAATAACGCCCGCCTTCTCCAACGGGTGCATCCCGTGCATTTTCAGGGCCGGGGCGTCGTCGCCGGGCAGCATTTTGCCGGGGTTGGCAATTTCCAGCGGGTCAAACTGGCGTCGCAGCACCACCATCACGTCCAGGTCATCTTCGCTGAACTGGTGGGACATGTAGGCCCGTTTTTCCATACCGACGCCATGTTCGCCGGTAATGGAACCGCCCAGTTCAATGCACTTGCGCAAAATTTTGCCGGCGCACTCCTCGGCTAATTCAAGCTGACCGGGCACACGGCCGTCATACAAAATCAACGGGTGCAAATTGCCATCGCCAGCGTGGAAGACGTTGGCAATGCCCAGGCCATACTCCCGGCTCAGGCTATGAATGAAAGCCAGCGCCTCGCCCAAATGGGTGCGCGGCACCACGCCATCCTGCACCACATAATCGGGACTCAGCCGTCCTACGGCCGAAAAGGCCCCTTTGCGCCCTTTCCAGATGGCGACGCGCTCAGCCTCACTATTGGCTACGCGGATTTCATAGGCGCCGGAGGCTTCGATGAGCGGCCATAACGCCACAAACTCCTGTTCCACCTGCGCCGCCTCTCCTTCAAGTTCCACAATCAGCAGCGCCTCCGCATCCTGTGGGTAGCCGGCATGAACGGCCGCTTCCGCCGCCTTGATCGCCAGTCGATCCATGATCTCGATGGCTCCCGGCAGCAGCCCGGAGGCCACCACCTGCGCTACCGCTTCCCCGGCCGTTTGCACGTCATGGTAAGCGGCCAGCACCGTGCGGTACAATTCCGGCCGGGGCAGTAGGCGCACGGTGATTTCCAGGGCAATGCCAAACAGCCCTTCCGACCCCACAAACAGGCCAATCCAATCCGGGCCGACGCCCACCCCCTCGGCGCTTTCGCTGCCAAATTCCGCAATCTCGCCATCGGCCAGCACTGCTTTGATCCGCAAAATGTGGTTGCTGGTCATGCCATATTTCAGGCAGTGCGCCCCACCGGAGTTGAAGGCGATGTTGCCGCCGATGGTGCAAATGGATTGGCTGGAGGGGTCGGGGGCGTAATACAGGCCATGCGCGGCCACTGCCTGGGAGATGTGTAGGTTAACCACACCGGGTTGGACAACGGCCGTGCGTTGTTCCACATCCACCCGCAAAATCCGGTTCAATCGGTTCAGCCCAATGACAATGCCATCAGCCACCGGCAGCGAGCCACCGGACAGGCTGGTACCGCTGCCGCGCGCCACAAAGGGAACGCCATGCGCATGGCACAACCGCACCGTCGCCACCACCTCTTCTTCTGTTTCCGGCAGCGCCACCGCCAGCGCCTGCCGCCGAAAACCGGTCAGCGCATCCGACTCATACGCCACCTTCGCGGCGCCGCTGGTCAGCAGTCGCGCCGCCGGATATAACCCCGCCAACGCCTGCAAAAAATCCGAAACATTGTGAGAATTGCCCTTGTTCATCTGTTTGCCCCTTCTGCCGCTCGCCAGTATACTGCCTTGATTATACTCGTAAACCGTAAACCGTAAGCCGTAAACCGATTACGATTCACGGGTCACGGGTCACGGGTCACGGGTCACGGGTCACGGATTGCAGATTACAGATTACGAATTCCTATGAAAACAATCGCCCTGTGTGTCACCTGCATTGTAGACCAGATCATGCCGGAAGTGGGCGTGGCAACGGTGAAGTTGCTGCGCCGCGCCGGGTACGAGGTGGAATTTCCGGCGGCACAGACGTGCTGCGGGCAGCCTTTTTTTAACAGCGGTTTCGTGCCCCAGGCACGTGACCTGGCGCAGCGCGCCATTGAGATTTTTGAGCCGTATGAAGCGGTGGTACTGCCCAGCGGTTCCTGCACAACCATGATGCGGGTGGAATATGCCCATTTGCTGGCTGACGATGCCGAATGGCACGGCCGTGCCCAATCATTAGCCGCCAAAACCTTTGAACTGGGCGAATTCCTGGTACAGCAGGCGGGCTGGCAGCCAGCCGTTGCTGCGTCTGCCCCCAGCGTCACTTACCACGATTCCTGCCACATGTGCCGGTTGTTAGGGCTGGGGGACGATTCGCGGCGGCTGCTCACGGCCGTTGGCTGCACCCTGCACGAAATGGCTGAATCCGACCGCTGTTGTGGCTTTGGCGGCCTCTTTTCACTGCGGATGCCAGAAGTGAGTAATGCAATGACGGCCGTGAAACTACAAAATGCCGCCCAGACCCATGCCGACATCCTGGTCACGGCCGACCCCGGCTGCCTGATGCAAATGCGCGGTCTGGCCGGGGAAGGCCAGCGCGTGGAACACCTGGCAACCGTTCTGTCCGCGGCGTTGGAAAATCAATAACCCAAATGGAGGTAACAGATATGAGTCAAAATAATCGTCAACGTGTCCTTATTGCCGGGGCGGCCGGCCGTGACTTCCACGACTTCAACACCGCTCTGAGAGGCAACGACCAGGTGGAGGTGGTGGCCTTCACCGCCACCCAAATCCCCAACATCGAAGGGCGGCGCTACCCACCGGAACTGGCCGGGCCACTTTATCCCGGCGGGATTCCCATTTACCCGGAAAATCAGTTAGAAGAACTGATTCAAAAAGAGCAGATTGACGACGTTTACTTCTCTTATTCCGACGTGTCTCACGAATACGTCATGCACCTGGCCTCGCGGGTATTGGCCGCCGGCGCCGGTTTCCGGCTGATGAATCCCCGGCTGACCATGCTCAAATCGAGCAAGCCGGTGGTTTCCATTTGCGCGGTGCGCACCGGCTGTGGCAAGAGCCAGACCAGCCGCCACGTGCTGCGTGTGCTGCAAAATGAACTGGGTTATCAGCGTGTGGTAGCCGTGCGTCACCCTATGCCCTACGGCAATCTGGCCAGCCAGGCCGTGCAGCGTTTCGCCACTTATGCCGATATGGACAGGCACGACTGCACCATCGAGGAGCGTGAGGAGTATGAGCCGTATGTGGAACGGGGCGCGGTCATCTACGCTGGCGTGGATTATGAACGCATCCTACGCGAAGCGGAGCAGGAAGCGGACATCATTATTTGGGATGGCGGCAACAACGACCTGCCCTTTTACCTGTCTAACCTGCATATTGTGGTCACAGACCCGCACCGGCCCGGCCATGAACTGCGTTATCACCCCGGCGAGACCAATTTGCGGCTGGCGGCGGCGGTGGTGATCAACAAGGTGGACACGGCCGATTACCAGAACATCCTGACCGTGCAGCAAAACATCCGCCAGACCAATCCCGGCGCGGTCATCATCAAGGCGGCCTCCCCCATTTTTGTGGATGACCCGGCGGCTATTCGCGGGCAGCGGGTGCTGGTGGTGGAAGATGGCCCCACGCTGACACACGGCGAAATGGCCTATGGCGCGGGCGTGGTAGCAGCACAGAATTTTGGGGCGAAAGAGATTGTGGACCCACGGCCGTATGCCGTCCGTTCCATCGCCGCCACCTACCAGAAATACCCCAACACCGGCGCGGTTCTGCCGGCCATGGGCTACGGCGGCGACCAGATCGCCGACCTGGAAGAGACAATCAACCGCGCTGACGCCGATATGGTCATTATCGCCACGCCCATTGACCTGGGCAAGCTGATCGACATTCAAAAACCACACCAGCGGGTGCGCTATGAATACCAGGACATTGGCACGCCGACGCTGACGGCGTTATTACAGGAGCGGTTTGGGAAGAGGTAATTGAGTAATTGAGTGACTGGGTAATTGGGTAATTGGGTAATTACTAAATTACTCAATTACACAAAACCATATGACAGCAAAGGCAGCTACAGCGGAAAAACGGCCGTTAACCCACACCGAACTCACCGACATCATTGACCTGTGCCTGTGGGCCGGGCAGATGTTGTTGCAGCACGGGGCCAACAGTCTGCGCGTGGAAGAGAGCGTACATCGCCTGGGCACAGGGCTGGGCTGTGACTGGCTGGACATTGTGGTGCGCACCGAATCGCTGACTATCACCGCCACCAGCGGCGACGAATTCCGCACCAAAACGCGGCGGGTGGTACGGCTGGGGATCAACATGGGGCGCATCACCGCCCTCAACGACCTCAGTCGCCGGGTGTCCGAGGGACAATTAGACCGTTTCCAGGCGCGCGCCGCCCTGGAACAGATTGACCGGCAGCCAGGTACGTATAACCGCTGGCTGGTGGTGGGCATGGTGGGGCTGGCCTGCGCCGCTTTTAGCCGCTTGTTTGGCGGCGACTGGCCCGTTTTTGGCGTCACCTTTGTGGCGGCGGCGGTGGCCATGCTGGTGCGCCAGGAGTTGATCCGCCAGCAGGTGAATCCCTTTTTGATGGTCGCGGCCTCGGCTTTTGTGGCCGGGCTGATTGCCAGCAGCGCCGCCTGGCTGCACCTGAGCCAGCAGCCGCAAGTGGCGATGTCGGCGTCGGTGCTGCTGCTGGCGCCCGGTGTGCCGCTGATTAACGCGGCGCATGATCTGATTCGTGGTTATATGAGCAATGGCGTCACCAGAGGCGTGACCGGGTTGCTCATTTCATTGGCCATTGCGGTGGGGCTGCTGCTGGCGATTTTGCTGACGGGGGCGGGCATTTGAACGGCTGGCTGTTGGCGCAGGATTTGTTTTGGGCGGCGGTGGCGGCTTTGGGTTTTGCCGTGATGTTTAACGTGCCCCGCCGGTTGCTGCCGGGCTGTGCCCTGGCGGGAGGGATGGGACACGCTTTGCGAGCGTTGGGCATGGGATTGGGACTACCGTTGGAGGTGGCCACGCTGGCGGCAGCCACGGCCGTTGGTTTTCTGAGCGAATGGTTGGCAAAACGACACGAATCACCGCGTATTGTCTTTGGCGTTTCCGGCGTCATTCCCATGGTACCGGGGGTTTTGGCCTACCAGACGGTGTTGGGCGTGTTTGAACTGGCCGGGTTGATCAATCTGTCAAGCGATACAGCGGCGAATGAGTTGGTGAATACGGCCGTACTGGGCATCAAAACCGGTCTCGTCCTCATCGCCCTGGCATTGGGCATCATCGCCCCCAATTTGCTCTTCCGGCGGCAGCAGCCGGTGGTGTGAGGGGGCGAAACGCACAATCGCTTCTTTCATAATTCCTAATTCATAATTCATAATTGATGCTATGGAAGCTGGTCAATTGGTTTTCTCTATTCGGCAGTGTGGCAATGCGGGGTGCCGGTTTCGCTTTCCGGCGGCGGGGAGTGGAGAACGGTGTCCGCAGTGTGGCAGTGACACGGCCGTTGTCGCTACACCTCATACCAAACGAGACACGGACACACCCCATCCACCAACTGACCTGCACCTGGAACTGCTGCTGGACAACATTCGCAGTTTGTACAACGTTGGTTCTATTTTTCGCACGGCCGATGGCGCGGGCGTAAAACATCTGCACCTGGCGGGCATGACGGCCACGCCAGAACACCCCAAACTGGCGAAGACGGCGCTGGGCGCAGACAGCCAGATGGGGTGGAGTTACAGCCGGAATGGGGTGGACACGGCCGTGCGTCTGCAAAACCAGGGCTACCGGCTGTGGGCGCTGGAAGACGCGCCAGAGGCGGTTTCTTTGTATAGCGTAAAGAGAGGTGTGGGGGACGGTTTGGGGGACGGCCGTCCCCTTCTGCTAGTCGTCGGTAATGAAAACGTGGGCGTAGACCCGGCCATCTTGCAGCGATGTGAGCAGATTCTGGCAATACCCATGCTGGGCGTCAAAGATTCCCTCAACGTGGCGGTGGCCTGTGGCATTGCCGTCTATCACTTGTTATTTGGTAATTGAGTAATTGGGTAATTCAGTCCGTTTATCCTGACGAAACAATTTACCATCGGTAAAATGTTAGGCTATAATGCCCTCAGCTAGCATGAGAAAACGAGGGCCATTATGAACAGTGTCCAACTTTCAGAAAAAACATATCGGTGGTTAAAACGCCAGGCATCAAAAACAAACTCAACGCCAGATGCAATTGCTGATGACCTGCTCAAAACATATCTGGCGCCAGAACATGCCTATATCAAAATCGCCGATAAATATAGTGGGGCACAAGCCCTCATCAAAGACACAAACATTACCGTCAGCCAGATTATTGGCTATATCCAATTGGGGGAAACACCGGAGTCAATTGTTGATGAATTATTGCCACACCTCAATCTGGCTCAGGTTTATGATGCTCTAAGTTACTACTATGATAACCGTGAGGAAATTGACGCAGAATTAGCGGCGATGGATGAAGAAAAAGCACGCGCCTACTTACGCGAGCACCTGGGGAATGAGGGCTACCTCCAATTGACCGGTCAGAAAAAATGAGCCACCAGCAGGTAAAACTTCTCCTGGATGAGCATATCTGGGTTGGACTGGCTGCGGCATTGAAAGAATATGGTTTTGATGCCGTTCACATCACCCTCACTGCCTATCGTGGTATTGACGATGAACGGCTGTTGGAATTTGCTGTCAGTCAAAACAGGGCTATTCTGACCAACAACCATCGTGATTTTGTTCCTTTAGCCCGACATTGGTTTGAGAGTGGTAAAGAACATAAAGGGATCATTTTGTCCGTTCAATTACCGCGTGGCGAACTGCTACGCCAGGCGCGAAATCTCCTGGATAATCTCTCCGCTGAACATTTGAATAACACAGTATGCTGGCTACAAGAGTTCAAATAGGTCAGACCCACGATTAAGGGTTTTCAGTTGCCGGTATGATGCAGCGAAAACCGACATCGGGGATGCCCTGGAATTCGACGGCGCGGATATTGTCGCGGTTGGTGAGGCGCAGGTCGGCGATGGGGCTGCGGTAGCCGCCGCCGCGAATGACACGCGGGCTGTAATTGTTCTGCCGGGGCGCAGAGGGATTCACCGTTTCGCCCCGATCGTAATAGATGGTGTCATAGCCATCTTGCACCCATTCGCGCACATTCCCGGCCATGTGGTAGAGGCCAAAGGGGCTACGGCCGTCGGGATGACTATCTACCGCCTGCAAGGTAGCAAAAAGAGGGCTGCCAAAAACAGCCAGCGTCTCGTCCGGTTCCGCATCGCCCCAGGGGTAACGACGGCCGTCGCCCCCTCCCGCCGCATATTCCCATTCCGCCTCCGTGGGCAGCCGTCCGCCTACCCAACGGCAGTACGCATCGGCGCCATGCCAGGTGACGTTGTTGATGGGGTAGTTTTCATATCCAGCGCGGGCAATATAACCCACCAGATCATCGGTCAGATAGCTGTTCAGCGTTTCAAAATGGGTAGCCAGGCAGAGAAAACCATTACACCGGCTGACATACCCACCCAATTCATTGATGAAAACGGCGTACTGGGCCACCGTCACCTCATACACATCTATGTAATAACCATCCAGCGTCACCTCATGCCGTGAGAATTCGTCTCCTTCAGCCAGGGGGTCATCATCGGCCGCGCCCATCCAGAAAGTGGCCGCCGGGATAAAAGCCATGACGGCGCCATCGGCTTCACGGGTGGCAAACACGGACGGCGTGGGGCCAGGGGTGGGCATGGGGGAAGGGGTGGCGGTGAGTGCTGGCGGCGGGGAAGCGGTAACTGTGGGGCCGGCGAGTGGCCCGGCCCCGGCCGCCGGGGCCGTTTCTGTGGTGGCGGTGTACGTGAGTGCGTCTGCACTGAGCGCAGTCGAAGTGAGCGCAGTCGAAGTGAGCGCAGTCGAAGTGAGCGCAGTCGAAGTGAGCGCAGCCGAAGTGGCCGTAGGCGTTTGTGTCGGGCGGCTGGTACTGGTCGGTGAGGCGGTCCCAGTAGGCGTGGCGCTGGCAGTAGGAGTAGCGCTGGGCGTGGGCGTGGCGGTGGGCGGCCAACTCCCATTTGCCGCCAGATACGTCAAATCATCCATGCCTCGTTTTTCAATAGTCACCAGGTAAAAACCAAAGAGGCTGGCAGCTATGACGCCCACAATAGCCAGGGCCAATAATAAAACTCCCAGACAGCTACGGCCGTTAGATTTCTGCATGGCCGATTCGGGGGCGCTGGTGGTGGGTTTGGCTACCATTTGCCCCGGCGAGATGTTCACGGCTGCCGGGACCGGCGGCAGTTCTCGTTTTTTGGTGGAAATGGCGATGATGGGTGCTGGCGGCAGGCCATCAGCGCCCAACTTTGTCACTTGTAACCCCAGGACAGATGGCGTTTCCGGGGTCAATTTCAGCGCCCGATCTAGCGCCGCCGCCAGTTCCGCGCCATTGGCCGGGCGCTTCGAGGGTTTCTTTTCCAACGCCATCATAATCACCGCTTCCAGCGACTGGTCTATATCTGGCTGAATTTCGTGGGGCAGCGGCGGCTCCTCGCTCAGGTGTTTCATGGCCACTTCCAACGGTTCGGCATCCTGAAATGGCAACTGCCCGGTAAAAACCTCATAGAGAATCACGCCTACTGCGTACAAATCGCTTTGGGGCACAGCCCCCTTAGAAGAAACAGCCTGCTCTGGAGCCATGTAATGGGGTGTGCCAAAAATCTCCCCTTTGGTTTCGGTGTCGGCCAGCAGCGCCAGGCCAAAATCGGTCAGGTAGGCACGGCCGTCTTGCCCAATCATGATGTTAGAAGGCTTAATATCTCGATGAATGATGCCTTTACTGTGGGCGTAATCCAGCGCCTGGCAAACTTCATGAATGATACGGCTGACGTCAGCGACCGGCATGGCCTCACCACGCGCCTGGTAGTCGGCCAGCACCGTTTTCAGGTCACGGCCGTCTACATATTGCATCGCCATGTAAAACAGGCCAGACACTTCACCATAGCGGTACAGGCTGACGATATGGGGATGTTCCAATTGGGCAATGGCCTGCGCTTCGCGTTCAAAGCGGGCGCGGTACTCCACATCGGCGCGGTAGGTGGCGTCAATCACCTTGATGGCTACATTCCGTTTCAGGCGCACGTCGTAACCGCGATAAATGCGGGCCATGCCGCCCTGCCCCAACAGTTCGGCCAACTGGTATTCATCTAGCTGCTGGCCCAGCAGTTCGTCCGACTGGCGGCGTGTCCCTTTGAGGGCGCGCGCCAGATTTTCCATCAGGTCATGGCCGGTGCGGTAGCGATCTTCAGGCGCTTTGCTGAGCGATTTAAGCAGGACGTCGGACACGGCCGTGTTCAATGCCGGGTTCAAGCTGCGCGGCGGCGGCGGCGGCTGCGTCACGTGCTGCACGGCCACGCTGGTAGGCGAGGGGTCGTCAAAGGGTACGCGCCCCACCAGCATTTCATAGAGCATAATGCCCAGGGAATAAAGGTCAGACTGGGGCACGGCCGCAGCCGATTTCCGCGCCTGTTCGGGAGCAGTGTAACGGGGCGACCCCACCACATGCCCGGTTTCCGATTCGGCCACGTCCATGGCCAGGCCAAAGTCAGAGAGGATGACACGGCCGTGTGTATCAATCAGCACATTGGCCGGTTTCACATCGCGGTGGATGATGCCGCCGCTGTGGGCATAATCGAGGGCGGCGGCGACGGCCGTGCCCACCCGCAGCACATCATCATGGGGCATCAGGCGGCCTTCGGCCGTATATTTGGCCATCGCCTGCGCCAGGTCTACCCCCTGCACATACTCCATCGCATAAAAATAGAGTGACTCACCCTCAATCTCCTCCACACCCGCATAGTAAATCTGGACGATGTGTTCATGTCGCCAGCGGGCCAGCGCTTTAGCCTCTTGCACAAAGCGTTGAGCATACGTGGGATGGTTGCGGTACCGTTCGTCCAGCATTTTAACAGCCGCCGGCCGATCCAATGCTTCATCCCAGGCATAATACACCTGGCCCATACCACCCCGCCCCAGCAAACGTTCCAGGCGATAACTGGCTAATTTACGACCAAGCAACGGTTCACGAACTAGCAAATCACTCTCCAAAATAGTGGTCAGGTGTTCAGGTGTTTACGTGAACACGTGAGTACTTGACCACTTATCCACGTACAAACAATCCCCGCTGTTTGAACTGCGCGCCGGCAATGCGCTGAACGTCGCGCACGTATTGGTTCAAACTGGCGGCATAAGATTCCAGCAAATCGGTGGCAATGTAGAGGCAAAGGTCGGGGCGGCCAACGGCCGTGAGCAGCCGCACATGAGGCCGAAAATCGCGCAGTGTCATGCGCATGATCTGGTCGGCGTCTGTCATCAGACCCCACACCAGTTCCTTCTTCTCGTTATCATCCTTCGCCGTCATAAACCGGGTGAGCGAACTGGTAGACGCCACCTGCCCTACATTGGAGAACACCTCCCGCCCCTTGAGCATATCATTCAAAACGTCAAACTGCGCCGGGATGCGGTCTAAGAATCGCTGCATCGGTACCGGCAGGTTGGCCAACAAGCGGATGGTGGTCATGCTCATGCTTTCGCCGGCCGCCGCGCGCTGTTTATAGGCGAACAGGCCGGCGCCAAAACCGGCCAGCATAGCCATATACTCCTTTTGCACTTTTTCAAACTGGTTATAGGCATGTTCCCGGTTGCGCGAGGCGCGTTCATAGGTGTTCAACGCGGCTAACGCTTTCTGATGCAAACTGATGTATTCCAGGCTGACCACACCACCGCCAAAGGTCATCGGGTATACCCGATCACGTGGGGAGCGTTTACTGGCGTCAACCGGCACCAGGATGGCCGGGTTCCGTTCGCCGTCTGGGCTGATGGCCACCAGCGCCGAGGCGACGGCGTCTCTGGCTTCCGGGTCTTCTTCGCGCAGCCGTTCCAACATCTGCACCAGTTCTGGCGACGGGCGATAGATAACGGCATGGATGGCCCGATACAAGATGAGCAGGTCGTTGACGGTGAGTTCCAACAAATCATTGCGGTGTTTGAACAATTCGCGCAGGGACAGAATCGCAGACATATCCACGGACTGCGTTTCGGCGCTGGCTTCCATGGCCACCTGAGGCGCGGCTTCCAACCGTTGCTGGTCGGCGGGGTGCAGGTGGAGGGCGGGGGAGTACGGCCGTTTCTGCCCTGGTTGTGCCGGCGGCAGTCCGTCTAAATGCACGGCCCAGGCCAGGGCTTCGTTGGTCAAAATTTCGGCCAACGCCACTCCCCAGACACCGTCAAAGTAAATGTGTGACAGGTCAAAGACAAAGGTCTCAGCCGTGTCAAAAATGGTCAAGGGGTGGTCGCCCACCGCTCGTTCTCCCTGGCGAATGGCGGACAACGGCAGGTGGCGCGAGCGTTTGTCGGTATTGATCCAGATGGGGGCCAGCCGTAAGCCATCCAGTTCGCTGTTTAACACTTCTGGCAGTTGCGCCCGTATTTCCGGCATAGCCGCCCGGCGCACATAGGTTAGTTTTTGCAACTGCGCTGGTGGGTTTTCGGCGGGATAGGTCATCAGGGTGGCAATGCGGGTACGCATGGCAGCCACATCCACCGGCGAGGCCGAATTTTCCACACAGATGGGCAGCAAATAATACCGCCCTTGATGAATGATGCCGATATGGGCCGACTCTAAAGGCACCGGCTTGCGCACTTCGCCATAGACGCCTGGTTCCAGATAGGAGCGGATGCTCATCTGTCGCTGGTAGTCGGCCAGGTCTTTTTGTTCGGCTGCCTGGACGCGCGCTGACCATTCGGCTTTGAGCGGCCTGGGCAGGCCGTCCATGGCGGTAGCCAGAAATTCGTCAAATTTGCGACGGCGGTAGGCGGGGTAGTTTTCGTGGGGTTGGGCATCGTGGTGGCGGGCATACGGCCGTTTGGCATCCCACAGCCGGTACATGCGCTTAAAATGGGCAGCATCGGGGCGGTCGGCCGTTAGCTCTTGCAGCACGTAAATGTAGACCCGCTCCCGCCACTCATTTTCCAGCAAATCATAATACTGGTGCAGGCAAGAGGCGGCAGCCATGGCCCAGGCCGTCACCCGGTCTACAGGCGCTAACTGAATTTTGTGTTGGCTGAGGGTGGTGTCAAAACCATGCGTCTCGCAGGTATGGCGGGCCGTGTCATCCCGCAGAGCGTAGTCAATATAAAACTGCCAGATGCCTTCGGGGAAGGATTGGTCGGGGTCTTTACCTGCCAGTTTGAGCAAATTTTGGTACGTGCCCAAAATAGCAGCGGGGGCAGCGTAAAAAGCGCCATAGACAACCTGATCTTTCAACGTTTGTTCCACCCCCTTAAAGAGCAGATTGATGTCTCGCCGCACCATATCGGCCGGTGGGATGCGCTGCGGCAGGCGCAGCAAACCGCTGAGGATGGCGCCAGGCACATTACCGGCGGGGGCATGGCGGGCAATTTTGTGAACGATTTCATCTATTTCCGGCAACGACAAAGAAGACAATTCCTGCACTCGTTGGGTGCGGGCAATTGTCTTGAGATCATTGATGGTATTTTGGGTGGCATAAAATAACGGGTCATGTTCATCCATTCGTCATTGCCCATGCTCTGTTCAGCTAACTGCCAGGTGCGCCACTTTTTTAGTTGTTGTACTACCTGGTGCGGGGGTATTATCTCTTATTCTTGGGGAAGTGTAAACTCAGTAGATCGAAATTGAGGAGTAGGGCATCCTCAGATGCCCGCCTGTTGCAAACGTTCATTGGCCCACACGGCCGTCTCCCCGGCCAACGGTATTTCCGGCGGCTGGGTATAGTCCACCGACAAATCGTAGCCAAAATCATCGTATACGGCCGTGAATGCCTGTTGCAGATCAAGGGGCACATCCTCATCCCCCGGCAACAAGGGCACAGGTACAACCGGCAAGGGCGTAGTCAACTGGAGCGGCCACACATCGGTCAGGGGTCGTTGTTCTGCCCGGCTGAGGAAAATGAAATAAGGCGTTTCCGGCAGCGGCTGCTGCATGGGAACTCGTCTGCCCTGGCGCAACAGGTCAATTTCCAGCAGGTGCGTGGCGCTGCTTAAAATGCGGTTTCGTTTCTCCAGATATTCTCGATACCCTTCTCCCCGTTTATTAGTGGGGGAAATAATCTCAATAGCCGTTACCAACTGGCGGTCAGCTACATCCCGTATCTCGATGGAATAAACAGGAACTTTTTCCGGCATGATGGTCGCCAGTTTTAGGGGTGGAGCGAGTACGGCCGTGTATGCCACCTGGGATTCTCTGGCTGTGTAGACGCCAGTATCCGGTATCGTCGCCTGTCGGGAAACCGTGATGCCTATCTCGTCCGGCATATCCATGACAAACCGGCGTACTGTTCGGGCAATGTAGTTGGGACGCAATTTTGGCCCCAACTGGCGCGCAATTTCGGCGCTGAGTTCGGCATGAAAGCTTTGCCACTCAGAACCTTCTAAATAGGGATCCATACCCGGAAATGGTGATGGCATATTCTTTGCTCCTGTAGAAATGTAGCGCGATTTGCCAAATCGCCTGACGACTCTCGTCCCTCCATTACTTCACGATGTTCAGGGACAGGTTGATTGCGGTCAATTATAGCACACGGCCGTACCCCCTCCCCCAACCGTCACTCATAGGCAAAGCGTCGTTTTTCGCCTGCCCCCAATTAGCCTAGAATACC
>CAADGU010000050.1 GCA_900696625.1 uncultured Chloroflexota bacterium
AAAACAGTGGGTGGTGTGGTCTGGTTTGAATTGCAAACGCAGCACCATGCCAGGAGTCAACGTCACGGTATCGTCAAACAGAATGACACGGCCGTTCCCATCCCCTAACTCCAGCCACAATTCAGCCACGGCCGTGCCCGGCTCCACCAGTTGCTCGGCAAAAAATGGCGCGCCCAACGCATCAACGGTGAGCGATTGGCTAAAAACTGGCTGACCATCCAGCGCCAGGTGCAGCGTTACCGGTTGTTGGGGTGGCAGCGCCAGTGCTGCTGTGGGGTCGGGCAGGATAATGGCGATACGCGGGGAGTGGGTCACGGCCGTAGCTGCCCACACATCCGTCAACCAGATTTGCGCCAGCAGCACCAGCAGCAGCAGCCCAAACGCCACCACATAATGCCGCCACGTCAGCGGCAGATTATAACGACGCGAGGCCATATAATCGGGTTTTGTCTGGCCTAAATCATCGGCGACCATGACCGGCGGCGTTTGCAGGGCGTGGGCAAACTCATTGGGGGCCTGCCACACGGCCGTAATGGGCGCCTGGGCATACGGCCGTTTCAAACGCGGTACCCGATACCGCATGAGCCGCTGCGCCGTCCACAAATTCCCCTCCCGGCTGCGGCAATCCTCCGGCGGGCAGCCAATCACCTGCACCGCACCCGCGCCCGATGCCAACGCGCGCGGCAGCACGTCTGGCGGCAGCACGCCCACACAAGGCAGGGCCATAATTTCCACATTTTGCTGCTCGTTGGCAATCAGGCGTCCATTATGCGTGGCATGGCGTTCGCAGGTAAAGACCAGTTTGACCGGCTCTTCGGCTTTGGCGCGCGCCAATGACAGGCGCAGGGCAATTTCGTCCCACAGCAGGGCGGGCGGCAGATTGCCCATCGTCACCGCCACGCCATCACACGACCCCACGCAAATGCCGCAGGAGACGCACAGGCTGGGGTCTTCAATGGCGATGTATTTGTGCGGTTTGTCATCGTGCCGCTCTACCATGGTGATGGCCCCGTAGGGGCAGTCCAGGGCGCATTTGGTGCAGCCGGTGCAGCGATCTTTGATGATATGCACTTTGGGTAAATTGGCGGCCTGGTTGGCTGCCGGTTGCAGCGCCCGGTCACGAGTGAGCCAGGGCAGCGCCAGAGCTACAAGCGTAAGTACCAGGAGAAATGACCAGAGGAGTACGGCCGTGCCTTGCCCCGCCACCGGTAAAAAGAACAAAAATATCGGGTCCAGGTTCACGCCCAACGGTCGTGTCAATGGATTGGCCGGTGGCAGCATAGTGAGCGGAAAGGCGATGCCTACGGTCACCAGCAGCAGCGTCAGTCCCGCCAGCCAGTGCGTTTCCGGCAGCCATTTGGCCCGCTTCAGACGGCGAATGTGCAGCCAGAAAAACAGCGCCGCCACTAAAAACAACAGCACATGCACCGCCAAAATCACCAGTAAAATGGGCCAGCTTTTGCCCGTGATCTCGGCATCTACCAGCAGCATCACATAACCGGCGGCCCAGGGGGTGAAGGCATCCAAAAAGCGAATGAAGCTGTCGTTGATGAGTTGTGCCCGCGTATCCCACACCAGCCAATAGCCGGTGACGCCCGCCAGCCAGATGATAGCGGTGAGGACAATGCCCGTCACCCAGGCCAGCCAGCGCGGGCCACGGAACCGTTCCATAAACAGGGTACGGTAAGCGTGCAGCAGGGTGGTGATGACCAGCGCGCCGGAAGCATAGCGGTGGATGGCGCGTATGGCGCGGGCTATGAATTGGTTGTCGTAACGCACCACAGACTGGTAAGACGCTTCGTACCCATACTGAAAAAAGAGAAAGAGGTAAAATCCGGTTAGCCCTACGACCAGCAGTAGAAAGAGGGCAATGGGGCCGGTGTGGTAAAAGGGGTTCAGCCGGCTGTTGCCGATGGCGTGATTTACCGGCTTTTCTACAGCCAGGGCCACTTTTTCCAGCCAGACGGCCCAGGGCGACGGCCGTCGCCGCCAACCTTGCAGCCCTTCCTGTATGCTCCGATCTCTATCCCCCAACGCCGTCCAGGTGACAGCGTGTTCGTGTTCATCCTCGTCCTCATCGGGTGCGGGGGCAATTGGGGGTTCAGGTATAATCTGGCAATCTGTGTCTGGGTCGGCTCCGGGCAGCAGTTCGGGGTCTTTTGATTTGAGGAGGGTCATGGGTATTGGCGAATGGAGATGGAATGGCATCATTCCATCTCCATCCGCCGTTAAGCAATTACTTGAGGGACATTAAGAAGGCTACCAGGTCGTTGATTTCCTGTTCGGTTAGATCCGTACCATAGTTTTGATACATGACGCCTTGGGCATACCCTTCCGTTACATGGGCGTTGGGGTTGGTGATGGACTCACGCAGATAATCTTCGGCGGATTGGCCGGACACGGCCGTTGCCGCCCGTGTCCCCATCCCGGCGTGGGACGGGCCTACCAACACTACACCCTCATCCAATGAATGACAGGTGTTGCAGCCAGGCGCACTGCTTTTGCCGATAACGGGCTGCTTATACAGTTTTTCGCCATTAGCCACATTCCCGCTGCCCGAACGCGGGGCGACGCCCGCACTATCGCTGGCCGGTTCGCTGCCCCCGCCGCCACAGGCAGCCAGGAGCAGAGAAAGAGCCAGAACCAGTAAAACCACTAAACTAAACTTACGCATTAAAGTACCTCCGTACAAATCGTGTTTTTGGTGTAGCGTCGTGACATCCGTCACGACGCTACACCAGATTCTACCACAGCTTAAACCCAGGTGAGGTCAACTGCATATTTGAGATTAAGTTTACCAAAACGGGGCCGTATGCCACCACAATTAACAAAACTGTTACCACAATCCAGGGCCGCCAGGCATCCAGCCAGTTGGGTACCGGCTCTTCGGCATGATACACTTCCGCCACCGGCATTTCGATGGGCGTTTCCAGCCGTTTCTTCTGCAAGACCGTACCCACCATGTTGATGTAAAAGAGCAGCCCGCTAATGCCCAGAATCGTACCGCCAATGGCCGCTTCAATCAACATTGGCTGCCAGTCGGTGGCGGCGTAGGGGGCCGCACCTAACATCGTGCGGCGGGGCACGCTCAGATTCAGGCCAATGATGTGCAGGGCGTTGGACATGAGCAACATGCCCACAAACCACGTCCACGCCTGCCAGACACCCATTTTGGCGCTCCACAGCGGTTTATTGGACAGCATTGGTACCAGCCAATAGGCAATGCCAATGAAGGTGAGGGTCACGGCCGAACCCACCGTCAGGTGAAAATGGCCGGGCACCCACATGGTGTTGTGGATAGCCAGATTCAGGTTATAGCTGGAGTTGGTTAGACCGCTGATACCGCCAAAGGCAAACAGGATCATCGCCAGGTTTTGGGCGGCGAAGGAGGGATTGCCCCAGGGCAGGTGACGCACCCAATTGAGCAGCCCCGTACCGCCGCGTGCCCGCCCGCCAATTTCCAGTGAAGCAATCACCGTAAAGGCGGTGATCATGCTAGGGACGAACAGGCTAAAGGTGAGGACAAAGTGAACGATTTTCCAGCCCTGCGGTACGCCGGGGTCTACAAACTGGTGGTGCAGCCCCACCGGCACGGAGAGCGCCAGGAAAAGCCAGAAGACGAGCCGCGCCAGCGGTTCGCTAAACAGTTTGCCGCCTGCCTGTTTGGGCATCATGCAGTACCAGGAGATGTAAGCGGGCAGCAGCCAGAAGTAAACCAGCGGATGGCCGGTGAACCAGAAGAAGGTGCGGGCTAACTGCGGGTCTACCCCGGCGACGAGGCCGAAAGACCAGGGGATGACAAAGACGAGCAGTTCTACCGCCACGCCGATGGTGGCAATTTGCCACATGACCATGGTGATAATGCTGCCCAGGGCGATGAGCGGCGTTTGTTCCCCCTTGTGTTCCTTGCGCCAGGAAAGGTAGGTGGCATAGAAGCCATAACCGGCTACCCAGGAACCAACGACGACCAGCACCAGGCCGATATAGAAGAAGGGATTGGCCTGCAACGGCGGGTAGAAGGTGAACAGAACGGTCGCCAGGTTCAACAGGATGGGAATGGCGGCCATGACCAACCCGATCACCATGATGATGAGGGACAGGACGTTCAGTTTGGGCATGGTCAGCGGCTTTTCCAGGCTGCGGGGGATGATGAAGGTGAAGAAGCCAACGATGAAGAAGGTCGTCCAGACCAGGGCGTTGAGAACGGCGTGAATAGTTAAGCCCTGATAGTAACTGGCGAGACCGATGCTGTTGAGGGCGGTATACAGGTTGATGCCCACGTGTTCCAGCTTTTGGATTGGCCCCAGCGAACCGCCCACAAAGAGGGTGGCCATGCCGATGCCGATGAACCAGGCAGTGAGTTTGTCTGATGTTTTGTACATGAATTTACCTCCATAAAGTCGCCAGCATGATGACGACAAGAACGAGTGCGAGATAGAGATTGGAGAGGTGGAAGAGGGCCAGAGCGGCGCGGCGTTGGCCGGGATTTTGCAGCAGGATGAGGGTGCGCTGGATGAGCACGGCCGTAACCACACCCACCGGCAGCAAATACCACACATCCACCTGGGGCCAGAAACCAAGCGCCAGGCCGCACACGGCCGTCAACACCGTATGCAGCGTCGTCCAACGCGCGGCCGTTAGCGGCGGCACGCGGGCGGGCAGCATGGGAAAACCGGCAGCCGCATAATCATCGCGGTAGGCGATAGCCAGCGCCCAAAAATGTACCGGCGTCCACACAAAAACCAGCGCTGCCAGCAGCCAGACGCCCCACACATTCCAGGCGCCCACTGCGGCGCCGCCGCTGAGGACGGCGCAGCTACCCGCCGCGCCGCCAATGACGATGTTGAGCGTGGTGCGTGGCTTCAGCCAGACGGTGTAGACGCCCACGTAAATGGCCGCGCCCAGCAGCACCCAAAAGGCCAGCGCCGGATTGCCCGCCGCCAATGCCAGCGTCCCCGCCAGCAGCACCATACCTACGCCGATGCCCAGCACCAGGCCGGGGTTGGCAATTTGTCCGGTGGCTAACGGCCGTCGCGCCGTGCGCCGCATGTGGGTGTCTCGTTCCCGTTCCAGGTATTGGTTGATGGCTGACGCGCCCCCGGCAGACAATGTACCGGTGACAGCCAGCAGCAGCCAGGCCCCCAAGGAAACCGACTCGACAACCAGCGCACCTAATGCCGCCCCGCCAAAAGCCGCCAGCAGCAGCAGGGAGACAACGCGCAATTTGAACAGGGTGACGGCCGTTTTCCACAACGACCGGGGTACTGTTACCGGCTGTACCATTTCATTCAGAGCGTCCATCTAGCACCTCTTTTCCCGTGACCCGTGACCCGTGATGCGTAATCCGTGATGCGTGAGCGGATAACGGATTACGGATAACGGCTTACGGTTCCACCACAATCGTGGCATACATGGTCTGGTGACCCACACCACAGTATTCGTTACACACAATGTTATAGGTACCCGGCTCGTCAAAAGTGGCCGTGAGGGTGGAAACCTGACCGGGCAGCACCATCATATTGATATTGGTACCCTGGATATTAAAACCATGCTGCACATCTTTACTGGTAACATAAAGCGTCAGGGAAGCCCCCTTAGGGATGGTAACCACGTTGGGCAAAAAGACCCAGGCTTGAGCCAGGATGTACGCCTCATACTTGTTGGGCGCCAGTTCGCGCACCCGCTCTTCCACCGGGTCGCCCCAGGGAGACACGCCTGGTGTGGCTACCGTGTTCGGGTCTACGCGCTCATAAGGCACAGGCACCTGAATGCCATAGGCAAAGGCGCTGACCATCAACGCCGTAGCAAAGATGAGCATCAACAAAACCGAAATGGCAATATAGTTGCGTTCACGAGTATCTATGTGCATTATCCTGTCGCTCCTCGGGACAGCAGCGTGAGATAGGCGCTGCCCCACAACGCAATGATGAGCAGCACAAAAATCACCAAAATGGTTATTGTGCCTGCCGGAACTTTGTATTCCTTCTTGTCCTTATCCATATCAACCTCCTTATAAAATAATTAGGAAGGATGAATTATGAATTATGAAATTCATCCTTCGGGGATCACAATTTATTCGTAAGCGTTCAGTTCCTCTGGAGACCTGACAGGTTTTTGGCCTGAAAGGTTTCAATTTGAACGGGTAAAAACCTGTCAGGTCTGAACGGTTACATTTATTCGCGCAGCAGATGGCGCAGGTCGGCGGCGATGTCTTCCCCGGCGGTGTCAAAAGGGATGACCAGGCGGAGACGGCCGTTTCTATCCAGCACCATCACCGTGGCCGTATGATCAACCAGATAACCGGAGCTGGCAGTGCCTTCATGACGTTCATAAAAGATGCCCAGGGGGGCGCTGGCGGCGATGACTTCGTCTTCGCTGCCGGTAAGACCGAGGAATGACGGGTGGAAATAGGCCATATACTCGGCCAGTTTCTCTGGCGTATCCCGTTCCGGGTCGAGCGATACCATAATCACCTGCACGTCTTCGCCTTGTTTGCCCAGTTCGGCCATGGCTTTTTTGAGTTCGCTCATGGTAGCCGGGCAGACGTCGGGGCAGAAGGTGTAACCAAAATAGAGCAGCACGATCTGGCCGCGAAAGTCAACCAGGCTGACCGGCTGACCACCTGGCCCGGTGAGCGTGAAGTTGGTGACAGGTGTATTGGCGTGTATTTCCAGGCCGTGATAGGTATACGGCCGTAACCAACCCAACACGACCCCACCCAACAACACCCCTGCTGCCAGCGCTGCCAACGCCAGCAAAATCAGGCGACGATTGTTTCCTTTTTTCTCGGCAGTTTCACTGATAGTCGCCATGCTCTCACCGATTACGGATTACCGATTACGGATTACCGATTCCCGCCTCAACGCGGGTAACACAAAAACAAATGCGCGGCCTCATACGCCAGCCGCGAGGGGCCGTCGGCGTGTTGGGCTTCCTCGGCCAGTAGATTGATGTCGCGCAAGATAATGTCAACGTCAGGCGCGGCCGTGCGGTACTCTGCCCGCCACAGGCCGGCGCCATCCACCAGCATAAAAGCCGGGTCAAAACGAATGCCATCTTCTCTGGTGGCGTAATAAACGCTGAAACCGCCGCCGACCACCGATTTAATTTGCACCGGTGAACCGGTGACAAACTGCCATACCGCCGGGTCTGCGCCAAGCTGCGCCGCGTAGGCCGCCAGTTGCTCCGGCGTGTCGGTTTCCGGGTCAATGGAGATGGTCACCAGCCGCACCGGAATATCGCCGGTATTCAGTTCGTCCAGCCGCGCCTGCACCTGGGCCATGATGTTGCTGGTTTGGGGGCAGTTGTCCTGGCAGCCGGTATGGGTGAAGTTGTAGAGGGTGATGCTGCCACGTAAATCCTCGTTGGAAAGCTGCGCCCCGGTCTGGTCCGTCAGGCGGAAGCCGGGGGCCAGGGTGATGCGCGGCAGCACCACCACCGGGCGTAAGACGATGAAAACACCAACAAATAAGGCCACCAGCGCCAGCAAGCCGTAAAAAATCAGCCAGACGGGAGCGGTGAAGGGGTTAGACGGCCGTGCCGCCGGTGTGGTGGTCGTGATCATCAATCCCCCTTCATTATCAACGGCAGGCTGTTTACCACCACATCCTGGCCGGGGATCACATAAGGAATATGGTCGCGGCGGCGTGGCTGCTGCCTGAGCTGCACCGCTTCAGCCGCCAGGTCGGCCAAAGTGGTCGCCTGCAGCTGTTGCACAATGATGGTTTGCAGCCGCCCCCAAAAATCATGCCCCGGACAGAGCTGGTCACGGGGGCACTCATGGGGCCGCAGCAGGCAAATGTTGAGGCAAATGGGGCCTTCAATCGCTTCCAGAATTTGCTGCATGTTGATCTGATCGGTAGGAACGGAGAGCAGCAGCCCCCCACCGGGGCCGGGCTGGGCTTGTACCAGACCGGCCTTTGCCAGATCGGCCGTAATCTTATGCAAAAACGCTTTGGGCACGTTCGTGCGCTGCGAAATCTCCCGCGCGGGCAGGCAAACATCAGCCTGCGCAGCCAGTTCAATCAGGATGCGTAGGGCATAATCGGTACGGCGGTTGATTTGAAAAATGGACATTGTTGACCAACATACTCCACATTACAGATGGCGGAAATTTACCCGACCAGACGGCCGTTCATTAGTGACAATTGTCACAAGCACGGTATGACATTTGTCATGTAGTCTGGGGTTGTGATCCATTTCACAGCGGCGGTCACGGCCGTGACCTACACTGGCAGTAGAAAGGGGTAACTGGTAAACGGTAGTCAGTGACCGATAACCGATAACCGATAACTGGGAGGTACTATACGATGGTACTGGCAATGATTCTGGCTCATCTGGTTGGCGACTATATTTTGCAATGGAATTCGCTGGCGGCGTGGAAGGCGCGGGAGTTGAAAGGGGTGGCGGCGCATTGTCTGGTGCTGACGGCCGTGACCCTCTTTTTTGCTGTGCTGGTAGACCCCGTCTTTCTGCCCTGGGCGCTCTTCATTTGTGCCCTGCACTTTGTCATTGATGCGGTGGGGCTGCTGTATAAACTGCCGTTTTCACCGCTGGGCCGGTTTGTGGCCGATCAAGTCGCCCATTTTGTGGTAATTGCCCTGGCGCTGGCCGGTGGTGGTTATCTCCAGATGGGGCAGTTGAGCGGCGTGTTGAGCTTCCAGCTATCGCAAGAGATGGTGATGATCTACCTGCTAGGTTATGCCTTTGTCACCATGCCGGCCTGGGTAGTGGTGAAGTTCGCCGCCTATGGTCTGGTGAAAGGCGCGCCGCCGGAATTCGGCGGCAGTGACAAATATCCGGCGATGATGGAGCGGTTGCTGATTGTCACCTTCGTCGCTTTAGGCCAGTTTTATCTGGTACCGTTGGTGGCGCTGCCCCGCTTTTTGCTGGAAATGCCCCGCGCGGTACAGGAAGAGCAAACGGCCGTTTACCTGGCCGAACTGCTCGCCAGCGTGAGTCTGGCGGTGGCGGTGGGGTTGGTTTTCTGGGTAATCGGTTATCGGTGATCGGTAATCGGTAATCGGTGGCAAAGCTACGGATTACCGTTAACCGATTACTGATTACCGAACAAGGGAGGTATTTCCCATGAATTCAACGCTTTTTTTGGCGCACGCGCCACTGGATTCAGCTAAAATGGGCAGACGTATGGATAACCTCAACTTTCTGCAAAATACTGACCTGTTTCGTGGCGTCAGCGAATCTGCCTTAAAACAGATTTTGGATGATGTGGTGGAACGGCCGTTTGCCCAGGGCGACATCATCTTTCGCCAGGGTGATTCGGGGCGCGTGTTGTACCTGGTGAAGTCCGGGCAGGTGCGTATCTTCATCAACGGGTTGGATGGCACGGAAACGTCGGTTATTTTGCTGGGGCGGCCCGGCAACATCTTTGGCGAACTGGCGATTATTGATGGGCTGCCGCGCTCGGCTACGGCCGTGGCCATGGAAACAACCGTGCTGCTAACCATCAACCGGGAAGCGTTCCGTGACCATATGCGCCAGAATCCGCAGTTGGCGCTCAACTTTATGCAGGAACTCAGCAGCAAAGTGCGCCACAACACGCGCAACATTGACACCCTGACCACCATGCCGGTGCCACAGCGATTGGCGCGGCAGCTCATGGAAATGGCTCAAAATTACGGTCAGGCCACCCAGGAAGGCGTGTTCATCAATACCACGCTGACCCAGGGGCAACTGGCGACCCTGATTGGCGCTACCCGCGAAAGCACCAACAAGGTGCTGCGTGACTTCCGTGAACGGCAATGGATTATGATGAGCAACGGCCGTATTACCATCCTCGACCCTGACGCCCTGCGCGCCGAAATTGCGGCCTAATGATAATTGGGTAATTCGGTAATCACCCAATTACCCAATTACCCATTTACTCCCGCCGTGAGAAATCAATAAGACCATTTCCCTGCCGCTTGAGCCAGTTCCGCCCCACCCCTACAATACCCCTGATTCAACAACCAGCTTCAAAAAAGTGAGGAAAACAACATGAACAGTAACCGTACCTTGATCGGGGGGCTGATTCTGGCCGGTATTGGGGTGGTGGTCATTGGCGCCATCTGGTTTTTTGTGCTGCGCGCGCCAGAAGAGGCCAGCGAACCCATAGCCGCTATTCCGTTGGAACTGCCCACCAATACCGCCACGCCCGTGCCCCAACCGACAGACACGGCTACGGCCGTGCCGCCCACCAACACCCCGCCACCGGACGCAACGACCGCGCCCGAACCCACCGCCACGCCAACGGCCGTGCCCCCCACCGACACCCCTGAACCTGCCCCTGATCCTGGCAGCCTGCGCCTGTATGAAATCAGCCAGGATGAATCAGAGGTCAGTTTCACGTTGCAAGAAGATTTGCGCGGTATCCGCACCACCGTTGTTGGCCTGAGCAACCAGGTGGCCGGGCAAATTGCCGTTAATTTGAATGATTTGTCTACCACGCAGGTGGGCATCATTCAGGTGAATGCCCGTACCTTGTTGACAGACAATAATTTCCGCAACAATGCCATTCGCAACCAGATTTTGGACAGCAACCAGTATGAATTTATCACCTTTACCCCCACCGCTATCAACGGTTTGCCGGACAGCGCAGAAGTGGGGCAGGAAGTGACCTTTGAGATTGTGGGTGATTTGACCATCCGGGACATTACCCAAGAGGTGACATTTGTGGTGACGGTCACGGCCGTGACCGCGGATCGCCTGGAAGGGACAGCTTCCACCCAGGTGCTGCGTGGCGATTTCAACCTGGTCATTCCCCAGGTGCAAGGCGTTGCCAACGTCACCGACGAAGTTCTGTTGGAAATTGCTCTGGTTGCAAATGCCATTCAGCCGTAAACTTGAGTGCAGACAGTGAATGATAGGAGGTAATTGGGTAATTGAGTAATTAAATTACCCAATTACCCAATTTACGAGACACTTGCCTTATGGCTACAGAAACAACAGAATCAGAAAGCGCCCTTGTGCCGGTAGAAACGACGCTGACCGAAGCCGAGTTTGACGCGCTGGAATCGTTGGTGCGGCTGCTGGTGGGCGGCAGCATTGAAGCGCCGGCCGAGCTGGTGGCCCGGCTGAAGCAGTGGGAAACGCAGGTGGCCGAAGCCGGTAACACCGGTAAGCTGGCGCCCGTCCCCGCCGCGACGGATCAGCTTCGTTATGCGTTGGTGGGGCTGGCTTTTGCGGCCACGAATCAGGCGCGGACGGGCGCTTCCCGTTTTGGACGCCTGATGAATGCTTCGGCCGGGCGGCTGCTGCGCGCTGCTCGCCCGGTGACCAACAGCCAGATGATGCAGCCCGTTCACCGCCGTTATGAAAGTCTGGTGACTCAGGGAGAAACGGCCGTGACCCAATGGATTGAACGGGGCCGCGCCGAAGAACCTCGCAGCCGCCTGGTGGCCCGTGAGGCCGTTAACCTGACCATAGATGAAGTGATCCAACATCTGGCGGAAAACCCGGAAGTGCGCGGTCTGGTCACACAGCAAACAGCGGGCATTGCCGATGAAATTGTGGGTGGCGTGCGCGGCCGCACGGTCTCGGCGGACATCGTGTTAGAACGGCTGGCGCGTGGCCTGCTGCGCCGCCCCCCGCGTGAACAACTGCCACCACCCGCGCCGGAAGTAATGGCCCAGGCTGATCGTGTCAGCCTGATCGAAGAGTAAAATTAACTATGTAGTCCCTCAAGACCTGACAGGTTTTTTGAAACCTGTCAGGTCTATCTGGTTGATTAACAGTGAGTCGCTTACCGCTTGAACATTCTGACCCCCATTTGTTAGGCCAATATGCCGGGTTTGTCACCCGTCTGATTGCCTTTGCTGCTGACCAATTGTTGGTGATAGGCATCATCGTGGCGGTGAACTCCGTTGTGATGTTGGTCTTGAATTTTTTCCAACTCACCGTTTCCGACGTTTTTTCATTTTCCGGCGATTTCAGTGACCTGGCACAACTGATGCGTGTCTTATTGTTGGGTCTTGGCCTTCTCCTCAACGTCTCCTTTTATGTTGGCTATTTCATCTTTTTCTGGATGTTAGTAGGGCAAACCCCGGGGAAAATGTTGATGGGGGTGCGGGTGGTGAGCGTAAATGCACGGCCGTTGTCATTCGGCCAGGCAATCAAACGTTTGCTCGGTTACTATCTCTCCATGCTGCCTTTTTTTATGGGTTTTTTCTGGATATTGGTCAGCGATTCACGCCAGGGCTGGCATGATAAAATCGCCCGTACCTATGTCATTTACACCTGGCGCGCCGCCCCCAGTTTCCGCTTCTGGCGTCGCCTTTCCCACGCCGCCGAAAAACGAGCGGCTGCCTATGAAAATAAGAAGGGGTAATTGAGTAATTACCCAGTTACCCAATTACCCAATTACCTAATTACCTTCCCCCACTCGACGGGTAAAACGGCCGTTCCCGTGCCCGTAATCCCTCTACCCCCGCCATCATATCTTCGCCAAAAAAGTTAAGCATTTCCAGCGCCAGCGAATGGTCGAATATCGGCCCGGCCTGGAGCAGCCATTGATTCAGGGCGCGTTTGGTGAACTGGATGGCGTGGCGCGGCCCGGTGGCCAGATTGGTGGCAATTTCCAGGGCCTTGTCCAGCAACTGCTCGTCTGGCACCGCCAGACTCACCAGACCAATGTCGGCAGCGGTACGGCCGTCTACAAAATCACTCGTCATCAGGTAATACTTGGCCTTCGCCATGCCACATAACAAAGGCCAGATGATGGCCGCATGGTCGCCCGCCGCCACGCCCATGCGCACATGCCCATCGGCCAACCGCGCCTTTTCCGCGGCAATGCTAATGTCCGCCAACAGCGCCACCACCAGCCCAGCCCCCACCGCTGGCCCGTTGATGGCCGAGATGATCGGTTTGCGGCAATGCAGCATGTTGTACACCAACTGCCGCGCCTCATCCAGGATGCGCAAAATCTCCTCGTAATTGCGGTAAGCGTCCGTCACCAGTTGCAGGTCGCCGCCCGCCGAGAAAGCGCGCCCGGCGCCGGTAACAACGGCCACATGCACCTCTGGATCGCGGTCAATGAGGGGCCACACTTCCACCAGTTCGGTGTGCAGCCGGGCATCGGCGGCGTTCAGCAGTTCGGGCCGGTTCAGGGTGAGCCACAAAATGTGGTGGTCACGTTTTTCAAAGAGAATGTGTTGGAAGTCGTTGTAGTTCATAGTTGTGGCTGGTGGCTGGTGGCTGGTACAAACCACCAGCCACCAGCCACTATTTACTCCTCGCCCACCAACGCCATGAGTTGGGCCAGGTCTTGTTGCAGGGCTTCCAGTTCATCGCCGTAGGTGGCCCAATCGCTGTTTCGCAGGGCGGTTTGGGCGGCTTCGTAGTGGGCATTGGCGGAAGCGATCAGAGCGGTGATGGTAGCGTCCAGGGGCACGGCCGTTTCGCCTGTGCCTGTTGATGGTTCCGTCGGCGGCGGCAGGGTTTCGCCAATCGCTTCGGCCAGCGTTTCCGGCGCGGCGTCTAATAAGGCGGCCAACGCCCCCGCCAACGTTGTTTCCATTTCAATGCGGGCATCGGTGGCCACGATGACCCGTTTCAGTTCCGGCAGCGCATTCGTTTCACTCAGCAGATAAATCGGTTCCACATAGAGGAAACGGCCGTTCATGGGAATGACCAGCAAATTGCCGCGAATCACCCGTGAGCCACTCTGGTTCCACAGGGAAAACTGTTCAGAAATCTCCGGTTCCTGGTCAATGCGCCCCTCAATTTGCAGCGGGCCAAACACCAGTTCTTGTTTGGGCAGTTCATACACCACCAGTTCGCCATAATTGGGCACATCATTGCGCGCTGCCAGCCAGGCCACCATGTTATCTTTGCCTAGCGGCGTGTAGGGTTGGATGAGCAGGTATTCCGGGTCTGTCTCGCCCGGCAAGGGCATACTGACGTAATAAGGCTCCACCGCCATCTTGCTGTTGGCGTTGCCATCTACCGTATAAAGCTCTTGCGGAAGCTGCCACACATCTTCCTGGTTGTAAAAGACGCGCGTATCGGTCATGTGATAGCGCAAGTATTGTTTGGTTTGCAGTGAGAACATATCCACCGGGTAGCGCAGGTGGCGGCGCAAATTGGCCGGCATCTCGTCTAGCGGTTGGAAGAGGCCGGGGAAAGCGCCGGCATAGGCCTGAATGAGCGGGTCGTCCGGGTCGGTAATGTAGAAGCTTACCGTACCTTCGTAAGCGTCTACTACAATTTTGGCGGCGTTGCGCATATAGTTGACCCGGTAACGCAGGTTGCCCATGGCCAGGGTGGCCGGTTCGGAGTAGGGGAAACGGTCGCTAATGGTGTAGGCGTCTTGCAGCCAGACGAGACGGCCGTCTTCCGTTACCACCAGATATGGGTCTTGATCTAGCAGTAAAAAGGGGGCTATCTGGCGAATGCGCTCCTGCACCTGGCGATGCAGCAAGACCTGGGTGGTATCATCAATATCGTTGCTCAGTAAAATGTTGAAATCCCCCAGGCGAATGGCAAAGGCCAGCCGTTTCCAGTAGCTATCTAACAAAACGCCGCCCTGCCCGGCATAACGGGTGTAGGCGTTTTCCGTGCCCAGCGGATAGTCAAACTCTTCCTGGCGACTGTTGACAAACACGACATCGGTGGTCAGTTCGCCGAAGTATATTTCTGGGCGGGTGACTTGAATTTCTGGGATGGTGCTTTGCGGCGGCAGGTCTTTGATGAAAAAGATGGGTTGGCCTTCGGTTGTAAATTCATTCACCGGGTTCATCACCACGCCATAACCGTGTGTAAAAACCAGGTTGGTATTGACCCAGGTGCGGGTTTCCAGGCCGGCCTTGTTCAGTTCCCGCGCCGCCAGCATCACCTGGCGCGATTCGCCGCCAATCTGGTAGCGGTCAATATCAATTTCGCCAATCTGGTAATAGGTGCGTAGTTCTTGCAACTGCTTGTAGGTGGCTTGCAGCGGGCGGTAATCCCACAGGCGGATGTTTTTGACGATGGCGGTGTTGCGTTCGATGTCTGTTGATGTTAGCGGGGCGCCCAATTCATACGGCCGTACCTCGATCCCATCCAGCCCAAACCCCAGCCGGGTAAAGGTGATATTGTGGGCAATGTAAGGGGTTTCCCGCACCAGTTCGTTCGGTTCCACTGAATAACGCTGCACAAAGCCAGGCACCAGGCTGCCCAAAATGAGGGTGGCGGCTAACCATAAAGCGGCGGTGGTGAGCAACGGCCGTAGATCAAACCGAAACACATTCAGCAGCATCGCCAGCGCCGCCAGCCCCATAAACAACATTTGGGCATAGATGGCGTACACCTGCACGTTCAAATCGGTATAACTGGCGCCAAAAGCCACGCCGCGCGGTGAATAAACCAGTTCGTACAGATCAAACAGATAACCCACCGTCCACAACGCCAGAATCAGCGCCGCCAGCAGCGCCACGTGCTGCCGGAAAATTTTGGACTCGTGTGGCCGCCAGGTACCGCGCTGAATTTCGGGCACGTGGTTGGCCGCATACATGGCAATGACGCCAATCAGGGTGATGACCAGCAGCGAAACGAACCACTGTTGCACCAGAGTCAGCAAGGGCAGTTCAAACAGATAAAAGCTGATGTCCCGGCTGAAAATGGGGTCGGCCAGGCCGTAGGGGACGCGGTGCAGGTAACGCAGCAAATCGCTCCAGTAGACGGTGATGGAACTGGCAAATCCAAAGGCGATGAAGGCGGCAATGCCGGTAATGAGCCATTTCATATGGGGGATTTGCAGGAATTTGGGGTTGAAAGGGGGGGTATGGCGCAGGGCGCGGCGGCGGGCAATGAGCCAGTTGAGCAGCAGGATCAGCAGCGCCAGTCCAAAAAAGAAGACAAAAATGCCCAGGCGGGCCGCCCACTGCGTCAGCCAGACTCCTTGATAATCCACCGAGTTAAACCACAACCATTCGGTGTACACATTGGCCAGCCAGCCCACCAGTAAGATCGCGCCCAGGACAAGGCCGGCGATCACAATCAGCCGATTGGGACGGCCGTCTGCCTCCGGGCGTGGTGGCAGGGGTGGCCGTTGGCCGCCTTCATCATCCTTGCGGCTGGTGTCCCAGCCGGCCTCTTCCATAGCCCGGCGGAACACTTCGGGGATGTCATACTCGTCTCGACTCATACCAAACTCCTTCATACCGGGCCGCTAGAAACGGCCCGGTATGGTTGATTATCTCACATTTTTAGCAACTAAATAGCTTCTATGGGAAGACCTTAAGGGAGATGGCGGAAAAAAGAGACGGAGAAGTGTGCCTGGGGGAGGGGCAGGGCGTTTATTGCGGATCGTTCTCTGTAAGTTCTTTGGTAAAAAAGTAACGTTGATGGCCGGCAGGGAAGTTTGTTAATTCGCCAAAGAGACGATACCCATGTTGCCGGTAGAAGTCCGGGGCTTGAAAGCTAAATGTATCCAGGAACACGTTTTTTGCGCCGCGCCGGCGGGCTTCATCTTCGATGGCTACTAAAAGACGGTGTCCATCACCATGACCACGAAGCTCCTCTTTTATCCATAGGAGATCGATATGGCACCAGTCCCAATAGATTTCGCCTAACACACCGCCGACAATTTCTTGATTGGGAGAACGAAGGGCGAAGCAGAGGCGTTGAAATTTGTCCGCGCCAGCCTGTTGCACATTGTAGTCCTGAAGCCCTTCGCCAATGATGCCCCATGCAGATTCTTCGGGCTTATCAACGTAGATGATCTCGTATTTTTCATCCATGATGACCTTCTTGTTTTTCCAGTTGTCTTTTTGATTTCTTGTCAGCAACGTCTTTCGTGTTCATCCTATGCTACCTGTCCTTTTGTGTATCTGGCTGTTATACTGTCAAAGGCCATAAAGTGTCATTTTGCCCGGCGAATGGAATTCGCGGCAACAATTGCAAAGACCGCCTGCGCGGTCTGGGACCCAGTCGGCGAAGGCCGACTTTGCACGTGTAGGCGCGGTTTCAACCGCCGGCTAAAATGTCAGATTATGCCCTTCGTTGGTATAACAGTTCGGCTATGCCTGGACGCGCTGTAATGCCTGGTAGACTGCATTAGCGCCAAACTCAACGGCCGTAACCGGAATACGTTCATCGGCGCTGTGAATGGTTTGGGTGAAGTTAAAGCCTTCTGGCAGCAGCATGGGAGTGAAACCATACGTCTGAATACCAAGCCGCGAAAAGAACCGTCCATCCGTAACGCCGCTCAATAACATGGGGACGGGGACGCCATTCGGGTCGGCTTCTTTCAAGATAGCCGCTAATGAGTCAAATAACCCCATGTCAGGTTCAGCCGGGCCTGGGTCATACCGGATCACTTCAATCTCAACGTCCTCGCCAACGATGGCCCGCATTTCGTGAACCAGGTCATCAGGCCCAAAACCTGGCAACAAGCGCCCATCCAGTTCGACGGCAACCTCGCTGGGAATGACGTTGATTTTGTCGCTGCCCTGCAGAATTGTGGGGCTGACCGTATGATGCAGCAAGGGGTCGAAAAGCCGCCCACGTTCGCCAAGCAAGTTGAGAATGCCATCCGTGAGCCAGGGATTCAGGAGTTGCCCCATCATCAGGCCGCTGACCCCGCCAAGCGCCGCGCCCATCTTGCCAAACATCAGCCGTACAGGCGGCGTAATGTGGACCGGTAACCGGCGTCCATCTAATCGTTGCAGCAAGCGAGACAGCTTTGCCATGGCGCCACCGCGCACAGGCAGGGAGCCATGCCCCCCTGGGCCACGCACCGTGACCCTCAACCAACAGATTTGCTTTTCAGCGATCTGAATGGGATAGAAGCGATGGTTTCCAATAGAAAGGGTGAACC
>CAADGU010000051.1 GCA_900696625.1 uncultured Chloroflexota bacterium
AGTTTGACCCGGACTACCCAGAGATTGTGCTGCGTGGGCTGGCGCGCATGGTACCAGGTTTAACGCCCTATATTGGCCGGGCACGGCCGTGGGTGGATGGCGGCTACTACTGCAAAACCCGCGAAAACCGGCCGCTCATTGGCCCGCTGCCGGTGGAAGGCGCGTATCTTTTTGGCGCGGTCTCCGGTTATGGTATCATGGCTTCTCAGGCGGGCGGCGAATTGATCGCCGCGCATATCACCGGCAGTGCGCTGCCCACTTATGCGCCTGCCTTTTTACTCAGTCGTTATGAAGACCTGGCTTACCAGCAGTTATTGGCAAATTGGGACGCGACTTCAGGACAACTATAGTAATTGGGTAATTTGGTAATTTGGATCAATTACTTAATTACTCAATTACCCAATTACCTCTTTATCAGGATATGAGTGAACCCATCACGGCCGTCTGGTCAGAATTGGTCGATCGGGTAGCAGCCCGTTGGCATTTGAGCCTTGCCGAAGCGGAGGCGCAGATGGTAGCGGTGATTCGCCATGCTGTGTATGACCCGGCACTGGCGCTGCTCATTTCTGCGGCTGGGCTGCTGCAAATGAGCCTGCCGCCGGAAGCGGCAACGGCCGTGTGGGTGAACCAGTGTGCGGAAGCGGGGCAGAAATGGCTGCAAGCGTACCGGCTGCTGGAACATCGCTGTGGGCAAGGTCACACGGCCGTGCCCCAAACCTGCCACTGTATCTTGAGCCAGCTTGCCCCCTTATTCAACAACAGCGCCCCCTTGCTGGTTGAAGGGCAGGCATTACTGTCCCAACTCCCCCCCGAAGATCAAGATGAAGCGTATGAAATGCTTTTGCGCGCCTTGACCCGCCTCACCCGCATGTCTACCGAACTCAGCCAAAACGATCTTTCCTGGCTGTGGCAATACATAGACGCCAAAACCTACTGAAATTGACTCACACAAATGGATTCCGCACCTGCACCCCTTCAAAAATCTGACCATCGTTCAAGTCTTCTGACCATAAAATCGCACAACCCAATTGCGCCGCGCTACGCACAATCAAGGCATCCCAAAAGGAAAGTTGATACCGTTGTTGAATCTGGATAGCGCCAAGAACATCGCCAACCGCTGGCATATGAACGCGCCACTGGCCTAAGTCCGCCACAATATCATAAGCGTGTTGGCTGGAAAGAGGGTTATTCAGTTTTCGTGTGGTGATGTTATAAAATTCCTGTAAGACTTGAATGCTGAGGCAACCGGTACGCAATTGCCACAACCGATTGAGGAGCAGTTCTGCCTGCTCCTGACGCTTCCCGGCTGACAGGTCGTAAGCATAAACAACGACATTTGTATCTACAAACTGTTCACCCGGTCTATCGTTCATGAAGTTCATCTCGTGTCCAGGTGGCTTTGCCGCCTGTACCCAGGTTGAAACCTTGATTCATCAGGGCAAGCTGTCGTTCTTTAGCCAACTCATAAGCATCAGCCTTCGCCACGATTTCTTCTATAATCTCCACGAGCAATGACGATAGGGACGTGTTTCTTTCAACTGCTAACAGTCTAGCTTTGCGCAAGGTCTCTTTTGGTAAAGATAAAGTGACGTTTTGTTTTTCCATTTTTGCCTCCACGTAAAACAGTGTAGCACGTATTTACGTGTGAAACAATCAGATGATCGGATGGAATAGTTTTGTTACAATTGGCGGCATTATCCCGCCAAGATGGAGAAAAATGAGATGAACGAAGGACGGCCGTATACCATTCTCGCCCTCGCCAGTGAGTGTAAGGGTATTCCCTATTTGCAAGAAGCTAAACGACAGGGCTGCCGGGTGCTGCTGCTGGTAAAAGAAGAATTTGCCGATAATCCACAATGGTCCTGGGAAGCCATTGACGAACGTTTCATCATGCCCGAACTTTCCAAACAGCCAGATGTGACCTACGCCGTCAGCTACCTGGCGCGCGCGGAAAAAATTGACCGCATCGTGGCCCTGGATGATTATGATGTGGCTACCGCCGCGCACCTGCGTGAACATTTGCGCATCCCCGGCATGGGCGAGACCACCGCCCGCCACTTCCGTGACAAACTGGCGATGCGGGTGCAGGCGCGGGATGAGGGGCTGTTGGTGCCGGATTTCACGGCCGTGTTCAACAACGATGAAGTGCATGATTTTCTCGACCGCATCCCCGCGCCCTGGGTACTCAAACCCCGCTTTGACGCCGGCGCGGTGGGCATTCGTAAGCTGCACGACGCCCCATCCGTTTGGGACGCGCTGAACGGATTGGGCGACCAACGCTCCTTTTACCTGCTGGAACAGTTCATCCCCGGCGACGTATGCCACATAGATTCTCTGATTTGGGAACGGGAAGTGGTGTTTGCCGTCGCCAGCAAATATGGCACACCGCCGTTAGCCGTCACCCGCGAGGGCGGCATCTTCAATACCCGTACCCTACCGTTTGATTCCGACGAATCGCTGGCATTGTCTGACTTAAACGCCAGATTGATGATCGCCCTGCGGCAAGTGCGGGGGGTGGCCCATACGGAGTTTATCCACGCGCAGGCCGACGGCCGTTTCTACTTTCTGGAAACGGCGGCGCGGGTGGGTGGGGCGAACATTGACCGGCTGGTGAAAGCCGCCACCGGGCTGGAACTGTGGCAGGAAGCGGCGCGCATTGACCTGGCGAATCTGCACGGCAAGCCCTATTACCCACCCACCGTGCGCGGCCATCATGCCGGGCTGATCATCTGTCTGGCGCGGCAGCAGCACCCCGACCTGTCCCCGTACAGTGAACCGGAAATTGTGTGGCGGCTGGAGAAAGAGTACCACGCCGGGCTGCTGGTGGCGTCGCCGGATCACGGCCGTGTGGCCCACTTGCTGGCCCAATACACTGACCGCTTCGCCCAAGACTTCCTCACCTCCGCCCCGCCGAAAGCGCAGGTGCGCACGACGATTTAGTGAGCAGTAGACAGTAAGCAGTAAGCAGCCTTCTGCTCACTGCTCACTGCTCACTGCTCCGGCGGTAAATGCCGTTGGCGCGGGTCATTAGATGGCAGGCAACCAGTTCGCTGCGTAAGGTCGCCACGTCATCGTGGAACTCGATCAACACCCGGTTGACTTCTTGCTCGGTGTAATCGTGATCCAGTTCAAATTCCTCTACTAACTTTTCCATGATCACCTGCCGTTTCTTTTGCTGCGTGGGAATGTGGCGCAAACGGCCGTGCCGGAAAAAGGTCGCCAGCACTTTGTCACGATAGGCGTCGGGGGCCACGGCCGTGGCCAGCCCCGGCTCAGACATGGCAATCAGGTCAGCC
>CAADGU010000052.1 GCA_900696625.1 uncultured Chloroflexota bacterium
CGCAGTTGCGCACCGGAGAATGCTTCGGGGCTGAATGCTTCGGGGCTAAACGCCTCAGGGCTAAATGCTTCGGGGCTGAATGCTTCGGGGCTAAACGCCTCGGGGCTAAAGGCATCCGGGCTGAATGCCTCTGGACTGAACGCTTCGGGGCTAAATGCTTCGGGGCTAAATGCCTCTGGGCTAAATGCTTCGGGGCTGAACGCTTCGGGGCTAAACGCCTCTGGGCTAAAGGCTTCGGGGCTAAACGCCTCTGGGCTAAAGGCTTCGGGGCTGAATGCTTCGGGGCTGAACGCTTCCGGGGCAAATTCGGCGTCGAAGCGGGGCAAATCCTGGGGCGAAAGCAGTTGGTTGTATGCCTGCGCAATGTCTTTGTAGATGGTCAGGTCGTAGTTGTTCGGCAGGTTGGTGAGGGTGACGATCACTTTGCTGCCGGGCTGCACGGGGAATTTGTACCAGCGGGATTGGCCGGGTTGGTCCAGGTATTGGCTGACGGCCGTTGGCCCCAGATCGGGCAGCACATCCAGCGGCATGGCTGTGAGCCAGGAGGTATTACCGGGGCTGACGGCGATGCAGTCAGACAGTTCCGAGGTGTTGCCATTGGGGTCGGTGGCGGTGGATGTGACAAAATAGCCT
This sequence comes from uncultured Chloroflexota bacterium, assembly GCA_900696625.1. Taxonomy (GTDB): domain Bacteria; phylum Chloroflexota; class Anaerolineae; order Promineifilales; family Promineifilaceae; genus CAADGU01. Next base: position 634 of record CAADGU010000052.1, read on the forward strand.
AAAGGCACGGCCGTTAACCCGGAGGCTGTGAAATAGGCATCACCAAAGGCATCCGTTGACACCTGGGTGGCGCCCAGGAAGGTCTGGCTGCCGCCGCTCAGCAGGCAGGCGGGCGCGGCGAAAAATTCCAGAGTGAAGGTGACGCCGGGGACGCTATCCAGACGGCCGTCAATCCGCAGGCTATCAGCCTGGGGCACGGCCGTGAGCAGATTGGGGTAGTTTTGCAGGTAATTGGCGCCGGCGTCGGGGTCGTCGGTGTCGTTGGGGGTACGGCCGTCGCCGCCCAGGTCAATGGGCAGGCCGCCGTTATCGTGAATGTTGTTCCCGGTTAGCTGGTTGCCTGTGCCTACCAGGATACGGATGCCATCACCACCGTTATAGGCAATCTCGTTGCCTTCAATGACGTTGTTGCCATTTTGGGTGAGCAGCAGGCCATGGCTGCTAAAGTTGATAATGCGCAGCCCACGCACGGTAGTACCACCGGCGCTAATTTCCAGGCCAACGGCCGTGCCTGCCTGCGAACCATCCAGCACCACCAGGCCACCGGCCTGCGTGAATCCGTCAATTAAAACCGGATCGGTGATGACCGGTAATGGCGACAGCGGATAGATAACCGGGGGCAGGCTGCCGGGGATGTTGAAATGGATCTGATTGCTAACGCTAGAAGCGTTGGTGTGCAGAATGGCTTCGCGCAGTGAGCAATGGGCATAATCACACACACCGTCATCTACGTCATCGGCCGTATTGACCACCAGTGCCGGGCCGGTCTGCGTTGGATTTTCTAACTCGTAAGCGCCGATGTCACAGAAAAGGCCACGTGGCCGGCTGATGCCGCGCTGGTCGGCAGCCGGGCAACCGCTGTTGCTGCCGGCTTCCACTGCCGGGCTGTTATCCAGTAAAGCGTGGTTCAGCGTACTGCCGCCATTGAGCGCCAGCGGCGCTAAGAGCGGGTCAACGCCGATCAGGTTGCCTGCCGGGTCGCCGGTGATGGTGCAGTTGGTGGCATCTTGAATCAGGTTATAGCCTTGTGAAATGATGTTACCCTGGCAACTGCCACCTACCAGTGTATGGTTCAGCGTCAGATCGCCGCTGTTGTTCTGGATGCCGGTGGCGGCTTGGGCATTATTGTTGGCGATGGTAGTAAAGTTGAGGGTGGTTTGCCCGTTGTTTACCAGACCGCCGCCGCTGCCGTTAATGGTGTTGCCGCTGAAGGTGCTGTTGGTGAACACGGCCGTGCCGCCGCCCACTACCACACCACCACCAACCGCGCCATTGGCACTGTTTCCGACGATGCTGACCGCATTTGCCTGCAAGGTCCCCAGCGAATAGAGGCCGCCGCCCATGCCATTTGCACTGCTGTTCATCAGGGCTACATTGGTGAGCGTCAGGTTGCCATTGTTATAAAGCGCGCCGCCGTGGGAAGGTACATTCCCTTGCTGCAGCGTCACACCAGTAATAGTGACGTTCCCATTGAGTACATGAATCAGGCGGTCATTTAGACCAATACCCTGAATAATGGTGACATCGGCGCCTGCGCCGACAATGGTCAAATCGCCGATAATATCTAAATCACCTGTTTGGGAAGCATCTTCATTACCGCTGTCGGAGCGGGTGAGGTTGTAAGTGCCGGCGGCCAGGATGATTGTATCAGCGCCACTACCGGCAGGACACTCACCTGGTTTATTGCCAGATTTTTTGTCGGTGTTGGCGGCGATAATTGCTTCCCGCAGCGAACACTGTCCATCACTGGCCTGTTTGCTATCCAGAAATGTGTTGACGACGATGGGAGAAGATGCCTGGCTTGATTTCGTGGGGGAGAATGTGAGCGTGAAGGTTAAAAGAAATAAAAGAATAAGGAAATATCTGGCGCGAACTACTGACCGTTTGGGTAAAAGCCGCTGAACCATGAACACACCTTTTGCTGAACCCCTGCACAGCCCAGGTGGCTCCCCGTTGGAACCTACGCATGACAGGACACTATTGGGTCGTTACTGCTTACTTCCATAAATAAAAAATACATCTCATTGAGGATTGTATGGGGGGCAGTTTACATGATTCCTTACGGATTACCAGTAAAGGATATGTGAAAGAAACATAACAGATCAAACGCTGATTCGCTTTGCCTGGGATCGGGGACGAAGCTATAGTTGTCATCATTATGAGCATGAACCCATTTCATACGGCTTTTGACAAACTGTATCCGGCTATTCGGTATACCTATGAGGAGATTATGGGGCATGTCTGGTTTACGCAGATTACGCCGCATGAGGAGATTACGACCGAATTATGGCTCGGTGGCGCGCCGACATACGAACGGGATTATGACTTCATCCGGCATCAAAACATTGGCGCGGTGGTGAACATCCGGGCGGAGCGAGAAGATGATCTGGCTTTTTATGAGGAGCATGATATTCAACATATTCAGCTCAAAGTGCTGGATATTACGGTGCCGCCGCCGGAGGTATTGACGGAAGGGGTAGACTGGATGGCGGCCCAGGCGCAAGCGGGGCGTTCGATCCTGGTGCATTGCGCCAAAGGGCGGGGGCGTTCGGCGACGCTGTTGGCAGCTTATCTGATGCGGGAAGAGGGGCTGACGTATGAGCAGGCGCATTTGTTGATGAAGGGGCGACGGCCGTTGACCAAACTGGAACAGCGTCACCAAAAACAGTTGGAAAGCTGGCTCAGCCAACAAAAGGGGTAGGTAGTGAGTGGCATGTTGCAGGTGGCAGGTCATTCACCTGCCCACTGCTAACTGCTTACTGTTTGAATCTGGTGAGCTGGATGCGGGGGAGGACAATGTGGAAGTGGCTGCCGGGGCAGGTTTTTTCGTCGTGACCGGCGCTTTCGGCCCAGAGACGGCCGTGATGGGCTTCAATAATCCCGCGGGCAATAGCTAACCCCAATCCAGGCCCGCCCCCTTTGAATTTGGTCTTGCCGGAGGAGTGGAAAGCTACATCCCCTGTCTGGTAGAACTTGGTGAATATAAGTTCCTGCGCTTCCGGGGCAATGCCAATGCCGCTGTCGCTGATGGTAATGGCGATGGCATCGTTGGGTAAATCGGGCTGCGGTGGTGTGTCCCAGGTACGGCCGTGAATGCGAATCTCGCCGCCATCCGGTGTGTACTTAATGGCATTCACAATAATGTTGGCAAATACCACTTTCAGCGCATCTTCGTCGCCGGTAATAGAGGGTAAAACCACCAGTGAATCATCTACAATCACCCGCTGCTTGCGGCTGGCAATATCTTCAGCTAACCCCTTGACGATTTGCCCAATCAACTCAACCATGTTGAGCGGCTCTGGAAAAATCTCCAGCGCCTTGCTGTCAATTTTCACCATCCATAACATGGTGGTCACAATCTCATGGAGACGATTGACGCCGGAAACAATACCGGCTACCAGATTATCATTGTCATTGCCACCAGCATCATTGCCCTTCTTTTGCAGCAGTTGGCTGTAGGCTTTCATTACAGTGATGGGTGTGCGCAGTTCATGGGCGGTGACGGCGATGAAGTCTGCTTTGGCTTTGTCTAGCCGTTCCAACTGCTCGTAGGCATCCTGTAATGCCTGGGTGCGTTGGCGCACTTCGTATTCCAGTTGTTCATTAAAACGGCGCGTCCGGTTAAACAAGCGGGCATTTTCCAGGGCAACAACGGCCGTGGTGCCAAATGTTGTTGCCAGGGCAATGGCTTCGTCATCATACGGCACACTCGCTTCACGCACCAATGACAACATCCCCCGCACCTCATCCCGATGAATGAGGGGAATGCCCAACCAGGCCCCTGGCACTTTCAAATTGGAAACCTGCTGCCACCCTTCATAATCAGCCAGATTCATCAGCGCCAACGGCCGTCGGGAATGATAAATCCGCATAAACACGTCCGGCGACTCTGGGTCTTCATCGAGTGGCACGCGCTGGTTCAAATACCCTTCGCCCTCTGGGAAACCGCGCATGGCCATAAATTCCAGTTCATTACCGCGGCGCACCAGCAGCGACGCCCGATCATAGGGCACCAACAGCGCCAATTGAGCCAGGATCGTATCCAACACATCTTTTAGTTCGATGGAGCCGGTTAATGCTGCCCCAACCCGCTGCATTGTTTCTGCCAGGGCGCGTCGTGATTGTTCTTCTTGATACAATGAGGCATACAACTCCGCCTCTTTTTGGGCGGCCTGGGTGCGCTGCAAAATCTCCAGGTTTTTTAGCTTTTCATTGACCTCTTCACTCTGAACAGTCTCTTTAATGGCGTGAAACTGCTCAAAATGGGTCAATGCTTCGGCAAAAGAGCCGATGTCCCGATGGATTTCTGCCAGCAGCCGGTGGCAGGCATACATCCACCGTTTGTGGTGGGTTTGCTCTGCTAGAACCAATGCCTGTTCCACAAAAGGAAGGGCCTGGGCTGCCTGGCCCTGTTTGAAATAGACCTCACCGGTTAATTTCAAACTTTCCGTTGCCATGTCGGTGTCACCGCTCTGGCTGGCAATGGCTACGGCCGTTTCCAGATAATGCAGTGCTTTGGCCGGTTCGTTCAGATGAATATAAATTTCGGCAATCGAATTAGAAATAACCCCTTCAACGCGCACATTACCGTGCTGTTTGCAAAAAGCCAGGCCCTCTTCTCCCCAGGCCAACGCCCCCTGGTAATCACCTTGCTGAAAATAGGTGTAACAGATGTTATTCAGCAGCAGGGCAATCCAATACTCTTGCCCTGCCAACTCGCGGAAGGCAACCAGACTTTGTTCATTGTAGGATTGGGCGCTGGCGAAATCATTCATCTCCGCATACAGGTTGCCCAGCCCTAATAATGACATGGCGTATTGTTCTTTATTGTCAATGCGCTCGGCGACCTCCAGGTGCCGCATAAAAGTATCCAGACTGGCGGATAGATTGCCCAGCAGTGTGTAATTAGTGGCAATGGTATATAACACATCACCCATCAACTCTGGTAAATTTTCTTCTTCAAAAATAGCCAATGCTTCCAGAGCTTGCGATAGTGAGTATTCATAATTGCCGCTGTACATGGCGGCGCGGCTGAGGGTGCGCAAACTTTCCGCAATACCACGTTTGTAGGGGTTTTGGGCAAAAGGCCCGCTGGTGGAGAGGTCGGCGGCTTCACGGCTGAGGGAGCGGGCACGTTCGCGCTCTTCTTTGAGAATAGACCACGCTTCATCATTGCGCTGGTTGATTTGGGAGATCAGCACGGCCGTGTCTTCTATCATTGTCATCGTTGCCGGGTTTATCATAACACGCCTAACCGCCGCATAGCGTACCCTAAGCCCTAAAACTTTTCAACATGACCGATGTATAGAAGCAGTGAAAGTCTATCTTTGCGGGTTGACCCAAATAAAACTAAAATCCGTAACCCGTGATCGGATCATGTTACCAAGGGAGTTCAACATGGGTGCAGCACACCACAGCCTGCACTGAACACAGTGAAGTGATGAATGAAAATTCATAATTCATCCTTCATAATTCATAATTTTCAGAGGAGTTTTACGACCATGAGCCACATCACCCCCAGCCGCCAGCAATACCTGGATATTAAAGCACAATATCCAGACGCCATTGTTTTGTTCCGTCTGGGGGATTTCTATGAAACGTTTGATGACGATGCCCAAACGGCAGCGCGTGAACTGGACCTGGTTCTCACCAGCCGCCCCCAGGGAAAAAACCAGCGCACGCCCATGGCCGGCGTGCCTTACCACGCCGCAGAGGGTTACATCGCCCGGCTCATTGCAAAAGGGTACAAAGTGGCGCTGTGTGAGCAAATGAGCGAAACGCCCATCAACGGCCTGATGCCCCGCGAAGTGGTGCGCGTCTTCACAGCGGGCACGGTTATTGAGCCGGGTATGTTGGATGCCGGTCGCCACAATTACCTGGCGGCGGCTATTGTGGATGGCGACCGGGTGGGGCTGGCGTATGCCGATATTACCACCGGTACCTTTGCCACGACGCAGTTTCACGGCCGTCGTACGCTCACCGAAGAACTGGCCCGCCTCAATCCCGCCGAACTGCTGGCGCCGGACAGTGAACATACGCTGCAAGACCAGGCACGCACCGTCAGCCATCTGCCGGACTGGCGCTTTGAAGAGGGCAACGCCCGCCAAACCCTGCTGCGCCATTTTGGCGTTGCCAGCCTGGACGCCTTTGGTTGCGAGCAAAAATCGTTAGCCACCCGCGCTGCCGGGGCGGTTCTTTACTATCTTCAGGAAACGCAAATGGGGACGGTGGGGCAAATGCAGCGCCTGGCAACTTATAGTGTGGAAGGGTATATGGCCCTGGACACGGCCACCCGCGCCAACCTGGAATTGACGGAATCACTGAGCGGTGAACGCAAAGGGTCGTTGTTAGGTGTGCTAGACAAGACGGTGACGGCGATGGGGTCTCGGCTGCTGCGCGAATGGGTGTCACGGCCGTTGTTAGACATTGCCCAACTCAATACCCGTCTGGATCAGGTGCAGCACTTTCACGAAAATGCCCTGCTGCGCGCCGATCTACGCGCTACCCTTAAAGGACTACCTGACCTGGAACGCCTGACCAACCGCATCCTTAGTGGCAAGGCCAATCCGCGTGATGTGGAGAATGTGAAGATTGCTTTGCAGGCCGTGCCGGTAATTAGTGAACAGTTAGCAGTAAGCAGTGAGCAGTTATCAAGTCACCAACTACCAGCGCCCATCCACCAATCTCCAATCTCCAATCTCCAATCTCTCATTTCCAATCTCGATCCCTGCACCGAAGTCGCCGACCTGATAAACCGCGCCATTCCCGATGACGCACCGACAAATTTCAACAAGATGGGCGTCATTCGCCCAGGTTTTTCGGCGGAGCTGGATGGGGTGATGAACTCCTCGGCCAATGCGCGGGAATGGGTAGCCGGGCTGGAACCACGCGAACGGCAGCGAACGGGGATTGCCTCTTTGAAGGTGGGTTTCAACAAGGTGTTTGGTTATTACATCGAAGTTACCCACGCTAATACCCCCTCCGTGCCCGCCGATTACATTCGCAAACAAACGCTGACTAATGCGGAACGGTACATCACCCCGGAATTGAAGGAGTATGAAACGCTCATTCTCAATGCCGAGGAACGCATTTTGGAAATTGAGCGGCGGGTATTCACTGAGGTGTGCCAGCAGGTGGCGGCCTATGCGCCGCGCCTGCTGCAAACGGCACAGGCGATTGCCGAACTGGATGTGGTAGCCGGTCTGGCGGAAGCGGCGGCGAACCAGGGGTATAGTCGGCCGTCATTCACCAATGACAACACGCTGCACATCGTCAACGGCCGTCACCCCGTCGTTGAGCAATCGCTGCGGCTAGAACGCTTTGTGCCCAACGACGTGCGTATGACCGAAAAAGAGCGCATCCAGATTATTACCGGCCCCAACATGAGCGGCAAATCTACCTATTTGCGGCAAACGGCTCTTATCGTCCTCATGGCCCAGATCGGCAGCTTTGTGCCCGCCGACGAAGCGCACATTGGTCTGGCCGACCGTATCTTTACTCGCATCGGCGCCCACGACGAACTGCACGCCGGGCGCAGCACCTTTATGGTGGAAATGGTGGAAACGGCCGAAATCCTCAACCACGCCAGCCACCGCTCCCTGCTCATTCTGGACGAGATTGGGCGCGGCACCAGCACGTATGACGGCCTGGCTATTGCCTGGGCGATTGTGGAATACCTGCACAACCATCCGCGCCTCAAACCGCGCACCCTTTTTGCCACCCATTACCATGAACTGGTGGGGCTGGCCGATTTGCTGCCGCTGGTGGCCAATTACAATGTGGCTGTGGCCGAAGAGGGGGATAAGGTTCTCTTTTTGCACCATATCGTGCCCGGTGGGGCGGATCGCAGTTATGGCATTCACGTGGCGCAGTTGGCCGGGCTGCCGCGTGATGTGGTGAACCGGGCCAATGAAATACTGCACGAACTGGAACACCATGCGCCAACAACGGCCGTGACCCCCTCTCGCCTCTCTGCCGGCCAACAAATGGCCCTTTTCCCCGAAGCCAGCCCGCTGCTGGAAGAACTGGCCGAACTGGATGTGAACAGTATGTCCCCCCTGGAAGCGATCAACAAACTCTATGAATGGAAACGCCGCTACGCCGAAACGTGAGTGTTCAGAAAATCCGCGAACGGGACGAAGAAACGCAAAGATTTGCCTGAGAAAAGCCAGACTCTTCCGGTGGAGGCGGCAGCAACTACGTCCAGGTTGTTAGCTGTACGCCTTGAAAATTGGCGTAATCTGCGGTATTGAGTGTTACCAATTGGAGATGATTGACGGCGGCTACAGCGGCAATCTGCCCATCGGCAAAAGGTGGTGGTTTGCCTTGTGTAGTGAGTTGGGCGCGTTCAGCAGCGTGCCAGTGGGCGGCCCGTTCATCGTAAGCCAGCAAAGGAATGGAACTGACGACATTTTGCAGATAGGTTTCTACGGCCGTGCGTCTCCGCGACGGCGGCAGCCGCAAACAGCCAAACCACAATTCATGCCAGACAACCGAAGCAATAGCGATTTCCTGCTGATGCGTCTGTAGGTTTGCCAGAATGGTCGGATTGGGTTGCGGACGTAATGGCTCAGAGACGATATTTGTGTCCAAGAGGTATTTCAGGCTCATAAGGTTATATCGCGCCCGGTAGTACGATCCCGCGCTTCAGAAAAAATCGCAGGGTCAATTTTCAATTCACCCAGGTCGAACTGTTCCCGAAAGTCAAGATAACTGTCCCAAAAGGGGCGCTCGTTCCCCTGCAAACGGTCAAATTCAGATATAGAGAGAAGAACCGCAACGGGCTTACCGCGCCGGGTCAGTTGTACGCCTGTATTTTCCTCCACTTCTCGCACCAATTCCGTAAAGTGATCCCGCGCTTCTACAATCGAAACTTGTTTCATATATACCTCCACTCAAGAACAGATGGTCATTTAGGTGACCATTTTACCGCCATTATTTCTCCCGTCAATCACAAGCAGTGCCAGGCAAGGGGCAAAACCATTTTGGCTGACCAAAACCTATCTGCCCCATGCCGGGCACTATGCGTTTAAGCGATGCTGCGGAAGGTGAGTTCGGGGTATTTTTCCTGGTAGTAGTTCAGTTCATGGGGGGAGTTACAGAGGGCGACGACACGGCCGTCAAAATCCCGCATTTTCATCATGCCATAGCGCCAGGGCAGCTTTTCGATGCTCTCGTCTGGCCCTTCCACCCAGCGAGAGAGGCGGTGTGGCAATGGCTCCAACTTCGTTTTGACGCCATACTCCTCTTCCAACCGGGCCTGCACCACTTCAAATTGCAGCATCCCCACCACCGCCAGAATCGGGTCGCGCCGCCCGCCGTCTACCTCGTACAATATTTGCATCGCCCCCTCTGTTTCCAGTTGGGCAATCCCTTTTTGGAACTGCTTCTGTTTGCTCACGTCCAGATTCACCAGCCGGGCAAAATGCTCCGCCGGGAAGCGGGGAATCGGGGCAAAGTTAAACGCCGCCCCGGCGCTGATGGTGTCGCCGATGTTAAACTCCCGGTTGCCCGGCAGGCCAATGATGTCCCCGGCAAACGCCTCATCCACCACCTCGCGGTCATCGGCAAAAAAGGTGTAGGTGCGGGACAACTTGAGCATCTTACCCGTGCGGGGATGTTTCACCTGGGTATTGCGCTCAAAACGGCCGCTGCACACCCGCAAAAAGGCCACGCTGTCCCGGTGGCGCGGGTCCATGTTTGCCTGAATCTTAAACACAAAACCGGTAAATTCTGGCCGGTAAGGGTCAATTGGCCCGGCGTCGCTGGGGTAGGTGTTCGGCGCCGGCGCGTATTTCACAAAGTCGTCCAGAAAAAGCTGGACGCCAAAGTTGGTCAGGGCGCTGCCAAAGTAGACCATCGTCTGTTCACCACGCCGGAAGGTGCCAAAGTCAAAGGTTGCCATTTCATCCAGCAAGGCGATGTTGGTGTGCAAGTCTTCAAACTGGTGGCTGCTGAGGGTGGCTTCAATACGGCCGTCGTCCAACGAGGTAATATACTCCGGCGAAATGGTCTGGTTGTGGGCGGTGCGGTCATACAGATGCACCGCCTCTGTCAGGCGGTCATAAACCCCCAGGAAGGTGTCGCCATCGCCAATGGGCCAGTTCATCGGCACCGGCTGCATCCCCAGCACCGTCTCCACCTCGTCCAGCAGCGCCAGTGCATCCAGCGCCGGCCGATCCATCTTGTTGATGAAGGTGAAAACGGGGATTCCGCGACGGCGGCACACTTCAAATAGTTTGACGGTTTGCTCCTCCACCCCTTTGGCCGCGTCTAGCACCATCACGGCGCAATCGGCGGCGGTGAGAGTGCGGTAGGTATCCTCGGAGAAATCCTGATGGCCGGGTGTATCCAGCAGGTTGATGATGTGCCCCTGGTAGGGGAATTGCAGCACGGTGGAGGTGATGGAGATGCCCCGCTCCTGCTCCATCTTCATCCAGTCAGAAGTGGCAGCACGCTGGTTTTTGCGGGCACGCACACTACCCGCCAGATGAATGGCGTTGCCGTAGAGCAGCAGTTTTTCCGTCAGCGTCGTTTTGCCCGCGTCTGGGTGCGAGATAATGGCAAAGGTACGTCGTTTCTGTATTTCGGCGGCTAATTGGCCGTCTGTGATCACTGTTTGTTCGGTCATATCTTTTCAGGCGTAAAAAGCGGCCACAATAGGGTATTGTGACCGCCGGGTTGAATGTTGTTGGTTTGTAGTAACCACCGTAGCGATCCAACGACTAAAGTCGTTACTACAAACGAGCCTATAGCATAACACCAAATAACCTGATTGCACATCTATGAGAGATGATTGACAATTTGTCGGGCGATTTGGCAAATCGCGTGACAGGAGTATGGAAAATGGCAGCGATGACAGATGCACAAATTTTAGAGTTGATTAAAGGGTTGTACGCCCAACACATTCCTTTTCATCAGTTGATTGGTATGGAGGTATTGGCGCTGACGGCCGAGAGCGTGGAACTGCGGGTGCGGATGAAAGAGGAACTGGTGGGCAACCCGTTTTACCAGATTTTGCATGGTGGGGTGACAGCTTCGCTGCTGGATGCAGCCGGGGGGATGGTGGCTATGGCTAACCTGGTGGTGGAACTGCTCGACCTGTCACCGGAGGAGATGCAGCGGCGGCTGCAAAAGCTGGGCACGATTGATATTCGCATTGATTATCTGCGACCGGGACGGGGCAACGCTTTCACCGCCACGGCGCGGGTGATCCGCAAAGGCAACAAGGTGGCGGTGACGCGCATGGAATTGCACAATGAGGAGGGGGTGGAGATTGCGTTGGGCACGGCCACGTATCTGGTGGGGTGATGCGTGACGAGTGATGCGTGACAACAGTTTCACGCATCACTCGTCACGCATCACGAATGACGAATATGTTAGAGACGATTATCGAAAAGTTTGCAGCGAGTGAATGTAGTTGGTTGGGGACGGTACGGCCGTCCGGCAAACCACACACTGCACCCATCTGGCATGTCTGGTATGGGGGTCGGGTGTATGTGGTGGCGCAGATGACGGCCGTAAAAACGCGCAACATCCAGGCCAACCCCTTCGTCACCATTTCTTACCCTGACCCGATGGATGTGATCATCATTGAAGGGGAGGCGCGGCTGGTGGAAGGGCTAACGGCCGTGTTGCAACCTTATTTTCAGCAAAAGTATGAGTGGGATATTGGGAGCGATGGGGAGTATACGGCCGTGATTGAAATTACCCCCACCAAAATCATGGCCTGGAATGCCGACGCCGGAAAGCGGCAAACGTGGACGGGAGAGGAGCTTTCCCAAACAGATAAAAACAGGACGCCCGGTTAACCATTTCAGTAACGCCATCTGTGCCCTGTTTACCAAGGAGCAAACCAAGAAAGCCATCAGTGGGCAGGTGAAAGCCATCAGTGGGCAGGTTGAAGGGGAGCAGCAGGATGGGTAGCAAAAAATTCCCAAATCAGAGATGAAGCGGAAATGGAAGTGACTGGCTGGTCTGCCCCAGGCCATCCTGGCCGGCCCCCCGGCCAGGCATGTCCGCCGCCGCTGATCGTGTATAGTTCAACGGCCGTTGCCGCTGCACATCCCGTCCATACCTCGTGTTTGAACTGGTCAGTGGCATTTGTCTGTGTTTTCTGGTCACACTCGTTAGCCGAGACCCAAAAATCAACAGAATCTTGAACGGAAACGAAATCCACATCTACCAACGATTTCGGCCCCTTGCCGCCTGCATACGGCACGTGTTGATCCTCTGTACCATGAAAGGCGATGATGGCGACTGGCTGTGCCGGGGCACAGGGCGTGAAATTAAGGGTGCCCGCCACAGGAGCCACTGCCGCAAATAGATCGGCCGCTTCGCAGGCCAGCCGGTGAGACAACATAGCTCCATTAGATAGGCCGGTGGCGTAAATGCGCCTGGTGTCAATGTTTACCTGCGCCTGTAAATTGGCGACAATGCTGCGGACAAAACCAACATCATCCACGTTTTCCATTTGAGCATAGGCGCAACAGTCACCACTATTCCAGGTGAGTAGATTATTCTCATCCAGACGGCCTGTGCCATTTGGGTAAACCACCAAAAAACCGTTCAGGTCGGCGACATCGTTAAAGCCGCTCATGCGAATGGCGCTCTGGGCATTGCCTGAGCCGCCGTGAAACACAAAGACGAGCGGCAAAGGCTGGTCCCAATTTACAGATGCAGGCACGTACAAAATATAACTGCGTTCACGGCCGTCGTGAGACAGGGTATGGCTGTGCTGCCCCGCCGGTAAAACGGCCGATGCGGTTGGGGTGAGGCCGGGGCTGCTGGCGCGGGCGCAGGCCAGCGCAGCCATGAATAAAATGGCTAAGAACCACCACAATTTCATTCGCTGCAATTGTCCTGATACTTGCGTAGCTTCCACTGATTACCGTTCACCGACTACCGATGACCGACGCCCCGGCTGCCGGTTGACAGACGTAGATGGCAGGTGTCAGGCCGGTGGCCTGTTGATAGGCGGCGGTGATCGTTTGAGTAAAGGCCACGGCCGTGGCCAACCGCACCAGCGCCACCGCACAGCCGCCAAAACCCGCTCCCGTCATGCGTGCCCCATAACAGCCGGGCTGCGCCTGCGCCAGTTCCACCATCACGTTCAACTCATGGCTGGAGACTTCAAAGTCGTCACGCAGGCTCAGGTGGCTCTGGTTCATCAGCGTGCCCAACATCTCGGCGTCGCCGTTGAGCATGGCGGTGACGGCGTTGAGGACGCGAATGTTTTCCGTGACCACATGGCGGGCGCGGCGGCGAATGAGCGGCGCTAACTGGTCTTCGCTGGAGAGAAAGTCGGTGATGGAGACATCGCGCAAATAGGGGACGCCAAAAAAACGGGATGCCTCATCACACTGGGCGCGGCGTTCGTTGTAGGCGGAGTCTACCAGGCCGCGCCGGGTGTTGGTGTCCAGGACGACAACGGCCGTGCCCATCGGCAGCGGCACCGCTTTTGTTTCGAGGGTACGGCAGTCAATCAGCAGGGCATGACCTTCCTGCCCGGCAGCCGAGATCATCTGATCCATAATGCCGCAGTTGACGCCCACCCACTGGTTTTCCGCTTTCTGGCACAACAATGCCATCGCCGCCGGGTCCCAAAGTTGATTGGTCACGGCCGTGAATGTCCGCGCCGTCGCCAGTTCCAAAGCCGCCGAGGAAGACAACCCCGCCCCTTTGGGAATGTCCCCGGCCATCATCCCTTCCCAACCGGCCAATGGGTAGCCCTCTTCTTGCAAAGCCCAGGCCACCCCTTTCAGGTATTCCAGCCAGTGGTTGGTTTCTTTGAAAAGACGGTCGAGGTGGAAGACGGCCGTTTCGTCAAAATCGAGCGAATGGATATGCACCTCGCGGTCGGGGCGGGGGCGCAGGGCAATCCAGATGGCCCGGTCAATGGCCAGCGGCAGCACAAAACCATCATTGTAATCGGTATGTTCGCCGATGAGGTTCACCCGCCCCGGCGCACGGACGACAAAAGCAGCGTTTTCACCAAAACGGTTCTGAAAGTCTTGATTTACTTTAAGCATTAACGCTTTCATAATGCGGCTTGTTGGATAATTCCTAACGCGATTTGTGAAAACCTTACCGAATACGCAATTGACTTTATTGTGATTCGCACTCTACTGGCAGATTTTGCGGATTGTTGACTTGTACATTATTCTGGTCAGTCCATCTGGCAGGCAATCCTTCATAGCCGGTGTCTACTACTACAGCAGGCGTTTCCGAGACGCGAAGTAGTTGAATATAAGGGCTTCTGGGATTAGTGGCAAAAACCAATATTTTTCCATCTGGACTCCATCGCGGATTCCAGCCATTTGAAACGGTTTGACTTTCACCAGTGGTAAGGTTCAGGACCAGTAGTTGATTGGGCACAGCAGGCGGTTCTACCTGCATGTTAAAGGTCTCAATTGCTACCCACTCATTATTAGGAGACCATTGGAAAGGTTGGGGAGGAATATCGCCGACAGTCAACGCACCTTGATAAACAAACTCCATCCACAAGTCCCCAGTAGACATTTCCGAAACGCCAATTTGGGAACCGTTATGAGCGATATATTGATTATCTGGCGAGATAGCGCCAAAATAAAATTGTTGGTCAAAAGGTGAAGTTTGGGCGAGGTCTTCGTCAATAAGTAAGAGTTCGGTTGCGGTTGAAATAATAGCAAACTTTCCATCTGTACTCAGTAGGGGTACGCCAATGATTGAATCATCTACCAACAGTTGGTACTCAGAGCCGTCCAGTTTTAATAGAGAGATTGGCCCCGGAGATTGAAACTGATTTTGGATCTCCCCAGAAGATAGCTTTATTAGCAGCCATTCCCCTAAAAAACCATATATTAGCTGCTCATCTACATCGGGAGTTTCCATCAACGGCCACGTTTGACCGGTAGTCTTGTTTCTAACCCAAACATCAGATTGCTGTATAAAGTAGATGTTGTCATTGAGATGGGGCAGAAATTCGTCACCCATAAACGTTGCTGATTGATTGACGGGATTTCCTGATTCATCCACCACAAAAAATTCTCCCTGGCGATTGCAGATGATCAATCCGGTCAGAGCATCCAATTCTTCTGGCAGTATTTGAGCGGTGGGCTGTGTTGATGGAGTTTCAGAGGGAACAGCCATGGGAGTGTTGGTAAAAACTATTGTCGGGGTGCTGGTTGGCAATGCAGGGGGATTGGTGGCTGTTTGGGTAGCAACAGGTGCAGTAATAGTTGGTAGCTCCTCGCTCATTGCAGTATTTGTGGGAGCCGCAGATTCGGACGACATGGCTTCCGAATAATTACAACCTATAATTAGCAGAAGGATAGGTGCAAGAAAAACAATCTTTTGGAATTGATAACACATAGTATTAATTTCAGGGAAGCGGTTCGGTATGCAACTTTCTTTAATACCAGAGGGGAGAACACCACCTTCGTACCCTGCTTAGGACTTAGACGTTCTATGCTCCTCGATCAGACCCATTGACATATAAACATCAGAAAACTATCGTTAACAGCTTGCCAGAGAAACGATCAGGATATTGATTTTAACAAGCAGTGTTCCAGCGATATATTGCCGTTGATCCTTGATTACAGTATTGCCCACTATATGGTAATCTGGTGCCTCCCCATACTTCTAAATGAACGTGTATGCCAGTATAGCACGAACAAATATCTGTCCCTAAAACATTCCCAACTTTTCCGGCATAACTACCACTAAGGTTTGTCCAGTAAGAACTTATTGGATTTGTCATATGACCATAGAGGATTGTGCCAATATAGCACCCTTTGTTAATTTGGCCATATAAATGCACCTTGACAGCATTTCTTGTGTTTTGAGTGCAGGGGCAACAACTGTCAACCCTTTGGAATTCTACACTTTTAATTGTCGGATAATTGACATACACGTTGATGTTATGCCCAGCGGTAGCATCTCGTGATAGATCCATCATGTTTCCACCACCACTACAGGAAGGGTCATTATTACCGTGATGAAATGCCCAAGCCGTAGTCGGTGAATATACATATGCGTAAGCCATTATCGAATCTCCTTAACAACAACTTGCTAATCGATAGAATTACTTACTTCGATTAGATACTTTTCCGCCTCAACGAAGTTACAAACTCAATAACTTCTTCTCTTTCTTGTGAAAACTCAAAAATACATGTGTATAAAATATCATCCTCTATCCAATGTGCGACATGTCCAATTGCAGTAGGCAACATCAATCCAGGTTGAGGAGTGAAACTGACCTTTTCAACAGCCACTGATTCTGAAGTTTCTATTGAGCTAAAAATGTTATGTCCAGGAACTATCGGAAATGGTCGCAGAAAATCATATTGAGCGATTACATCAATAAGATACAAATTGTCGGGATTCTGTGAAGCGTAGGACACCGAAACGGTTCGCGGAGCAAATGTATGGTTGTTTGTTTCAATGACAATACTTGGTGTAGGAGAAATGCCTTTCGGGAGTAACGTAGGTAGATAAAGGTGAGAAGCTATATCATCGGGAATCTCAGTTAAGCTGTTATATTTATAGTATGTAAAATTTTCTCTGCTAAAAGGTAAACCTTCAATGGCTAGAGCTTGCTCAACAGACGGCAGTATTAGAAAACCATTGTACAACTCACCGACTTCTTGCCCAAGAAGTGGTATTGCTTGGTTTGTAGTTAGTTTACCCTGAACTTGTTTTCCTTCTGGGAATAGCCAACTAACAGGACCAACCAGAACTACTCCAAGTCCAGCAAACATTCCCTTCATAAATTGACGACGACTTTGAATTGGCTTCATCTTACTTCTCCTTTCGGTAGGAGCCGAATATGTTGACCTATAAACTTCGCTGGCGCAAATGCGCCTCGAAAATCAAATGTAATATTAGCACGAGCAATAGTGTTGACAACCAAATGAAAACGAGAACATCTTTTATGACGCTTTCAAATAAATGGTTGGGCCACTGTTTTACCCAATTATCTAAAGCCAGCCAACCTGGGCCAAAGCTGAAAATAAGGATGATAAGCCCCATTAACACCAAATTACGGTAGGCTAGATGCCAACGAACTTGATTCTTCTCACTTAATTTACCAAAGCAATCACAACCCACCTGCTTCTCTTGTACGACCGCAAAGGCGATGGCTACAGTAAATATCAGCAAAAGGCCAAAACTAACCAAAGATGTCATTGGCATAAAAAGACCAACCAGCATAAATAGACCACAACCCACTTCCAACCAAGGTAAGCTATTTGAGATAAACTGAGCAACATGTCCTTTCACAAAACCAAATGCCAATATGTTTTGTAGAAAACGGCGTGAACCAATCTGCAACTTCAAAAACCCGGCTATTATCAAAATACTGCCAATAAGAAGCCTGGTTATAAAAATGATGATATCGAGCAACGACATGTTAGTTTTTATCCCATCAGAGCAGCGAGCACCCGCGGGGCGGTCATGGGCAGTTGGGTGACACGGCCGTTACTGGCGGCCGCAATCGCATTAGCAACGGCGGCGGCGGTAGCGATGATGGGTGGTTCGCCAGCCCCTTTGGCCCCAAACGGGCCATGAGGCGCTGGCACTTCCACAAACACCATTTCAAAATCGGGCACGGCGTGAGTGAAGTGCGGCACGGTGTAATCTACCCAGGAGCCGGTGAGGGGAGAGCCGTATTCGTCAAAGGCCATGCCTTCATACAGCGCCCATCCGAGGCCCTGCATCACGCCGCCCTGCATTTGCCCTTCCAGCGTCAGCGGGTTAATCACCTGGCCCACATCCTGAATGGCGACCAGACGATGCACGGTCACTTCGCCCGTTTCCCGATCCACTTCCACTTCGGCGATTTGGGCGCAAAAGCCGGGCGCGCCTTCGGTGTTGGCATGACGGCCGTTGCCCACAACCGGCGCATATTTAGCCCCAAAATCCATCGTCTTTTTGGCCAGTTCACCCAGGCCGAGGGTTTTGTCCGGCACACCTTTCACCTGGACACGGCCGTCTACAATCTCCATATCCGCCGGGTCCGCTTCCATCTCCTCGGCGGCAATGGCGAGCACCTGCTGCCGAGCGTCTTCACACGCCTTGATGATGGACGGCCCGACCATGTAGGTGATCTTACTGCCACCCGTGGCGCCGGCAAAAGGCATGTTGGACGTATCGCCGTACACAATGCGCACCTTGTCTGGCGAGACGCCAAACGTCTCGGCGGCGATGAGGGTGAAACCGGCAGGTGTGCCCGTTAAATCTACCGAGCCGATATGGACGTGCAGTGTGCCATCGCGGTGCAACTGCGCCTGGGCGGAAGTGGGTTCGGTGCCGCCGGGCCAGCCGCCAATGGCCATGCCCACGCCGCGCCCTTTGGCCTGGGCTTCGGCGCGATTTTGATAAATGGGGTGCGCCTGGGCGGCTTGCAACACTTCCGTCATGCCCATGACGGGCCAGGGTCTGCCGTCGGCTAACGGATCGCCCGGTTTGCTGGCATTTTTCAGGCGCAGTTCAATGGGGTCCATACCCAACTGCTGCGCCATCTCGTCTACCACCGATTCCAGGGCAAAGGTGGCCTGGGGCGCGCCGGGAGCGCGGTAGGCGGCGGGGGAGACTTTGTGGGTGAAGATTTCGGCAAAGCGGGACTCCAGGTGGGGCGTCTGGTAATAGCTGCCCAGCAGCCAGGCGGCTACGCCATGATAACCGGGGAAACAGCCGGTATCTACCTGGATATCCCCTTGCAGGGCCGTGAACGTGCCGTCCCGTTTGGCGCCCAGTTTGACGCGCAGTTCGGCGGCGGGGGCGGGATTGGTCGCCAGCATCTCTTCGCTGCGGGTGAGGGAGAGACTGACGGGACGGTTAACGGCCAGCGCCGCCAGCGCCACCAGGGATTCATAGAGGAAAAATTTGCCGCCAAAGGCGCCGCCGGGCAGGGTGGGGATGATGCGCACGGCCGTTTCCGGCACACCCAACACATCGGCCACCTGTTCGCGGGCGTGAAAGGGGGCCTGGGTGCTGGCATAGACGGTCATGCCATTGCCGTAGGCGTCCGGCACGGCGATGTGAGTCATCGGTTCCAAATAGCTTTGATGCACCATCGAAGTGGTGAAGGTGCGCTCCACAATCACGTCGGCCTCGGCAAAACCGGCGGCGATGTCGCCCCGTTTCATCACAAAGCCGTTGGCGATGTTCGGCCCGGAGACATCGTCTTCACCCTCTTCGTCTTCGTCGCCAACATCGGCGCCGTGTGCGCCGGCTTCGCCGGATGCACCCGGTTTGCCGCCGGGCCAGACCAGGGGCGCGCCGGGGGCCAACGCTTCGGCAATGGTGATGACGGCTGGCTGCGGTTCATACTCCACCCAGACCTGTTCGGCGCCATCCTGGGCGGCGGCGGGCGTTTCGGCCAGCACCAGGGCCACCGGCTGCCCGGCAAAAATGACGCGCCCACGCGCCAGGAACAGGCGGTTGCGCGCTCTTGGTGGGATGTCTGGCAGGTCGGTGGCGGTGAGGACGCGCACAACGCCGGGCAGAGCCAGGGCGGCGTCGGCATTGATGCTGGTGATGGTGGCGTGGGCATAGGGGCTGGTGACAAAACGGCCGTGCAACATGCCGGGTATTTTGATGTCGGTGGCGTATTGCACCTGGCCGGTGATTTTGTCACGGCCGTCTAATACCGGTGTGGGTGTGCCAATGGCTTTATACTCTGACATGGTTTTCTCCATTGTGTGTAGGGAATGAAGCACGGATATGACGGTGAGACGGATTTTCACGGATGGAATTGAGGGAAATCAGTGCAAATCCGTTGCAAGTCTGTTTTCCATGCTTCTTGTAGTATACCAAGCTATGGAAAATTGGGTCAGATACTCGTGCTGTAATGTCTTCACCCTCTTTCCTAACCTCATCTCCCTCGCCAGAATTCAGAATCGTGTTACTCTTTTAGCCGGAGATCAAGATGATGGCGATGGCATCCCTGGCACCCGATTTGGCGCAGCAGATTTTGGCCCATTTGGGCGTCACGGCCCCTGCGACAGGCTCAGGGGGCGTAACCACCCCTCTCACCCTGTCCTTCCTCGACCAACTCATTGCCGCCTACTGTCGCACCGTGCCCTGGGAGAGCGCCTTCCGCATCGCCCGCCGGGCACAGGTAGCGGAAACGACGCACTGCCCGCGTTGGCCGGAACAGTTCTGGCGCGAAAATCTGGCGCAGGGGGCAGGTGGCACCTGTTTTGAAAGCAATTATGCCTTTTTTGCCCTGCTGCAAGCGTTGGGTTTTACCGGGTATCTGACGGTGAATAACATGGGCGAGACGGTCGGCTGCCACACGGCCATTGTGATCCTGCTCGATGGGCAGAAATGGCTGGTGGATGCCGGGTTTCCCTTGTACGCGGCGCTGCCTATCAGCCCGGTGGGGGTGATGCACCGGACTACTCTTTTCCTGGTTTATACGGTACGGCCGTCCGGCCACAACCGGTACGAGGTTGAACAGCACCCTCATCCGCGCCACAACGCCTTTACCCTGGTTGACGAGCCGGTGGCGGAGGCTGATTACCGCGCCCACACCATCGCCGATTATGGTGAAAACGGCCTTTTCCTGGATGCCGTCATTATCAACAAAATCATCAATGACCAGCCCTGGCGTTTCAACATGCGCGAGACGCCCTGGCAGCTACACCGTTTTGGCTGGGGCGCGGATACGGTGGTGGCCCTGAATGGCGAAGCGGCCACAACCGTCGCCCGCCACTTTGGGTTGGATGAACAGGTGGTAAAATTGGCCTTTCGGCGCTGTGTAGCTGAGTAATTGGGTAATTGGGTAATTTGGCCTGATTACTCCGTTGCTTAATTACCCAATTACATTTTTCCCCATGAATGAGACAAACGCGGACAAACTCAAACGGCGCAATGCCGAACTGGCGATTTTGAACAGCATTGCCCAGGCGCTTAACCGTTCTGTAGACCTGGATGAAGCGGTGCAGACGGCGCTGGCGCAAGTAGCCGACTTGCTAGACCTGTATACCGGCTGGGTGTGGTTGCTGCGTGAAAACGGCGACTCTTACCTGGCCGCCGCCCAAAATTTGCCACCTGCCCTGGCCCATCGCCCGGATAAGATGGCCGGTACCTGCTACTGCCTGGACACTTTCCGCGCCGGTGACCTGGCGGGGGCGGCTAATGTGAATGTGGTCACATGCAGCCGCCTTAAAGGGCTGATTGATGGCACGGATGGGCTGCGTTACCATGCCAGCATCCCCCTCTATGCGCATGGCCGTAAAATGGGGGTACTCAATGTAGCCAGCCGCGATTGGCGGCAGTTGTCGGCCGAGGATTTGCAGCTTTTGTATACAGTGGGGGATATGCTGGGTATTGCCGTGGAGCGGGCACATCTATTTACGCAGCAGGCGGCGTTGGGGGCGCTGGAAGAGCGCAACCGGCTGGCGCGGGAGATTCACGATACGCTGGCGCAGGGCCTGACGGCCGTCTCTCTGCAACTGGAATCGGCCGATGCCCTGTTAGAAGCGGCGGCCGATCCGCCCAAAGTGCGCCAGGTGGTGCAGCACGCCCTGGCCCTCACCCGCGCCAATCTGGATGAAGCGCGCCGCTCGGTGCTGGATTTACGCGCCGCGCCGTTGGCAGAGCAATCGTTGGTGGAAGCATTGGCGGCGCTGGCCGAACAAACGGCCGTGCCCGTGGATTTGCTGGTGCAGGGTGGGGCACGGCCGTTGCCGCGCCGGTTGGAAACAGGTATTTACCGGCTGGCGCAGGAGGCGCTGCAAAATGTTAGCCGCCATGCCCAGGCGCGCCGGGCGGTGGTAGAATTGGCTTTCCAAACGGCGGAAATCCGGCTGACAGTGGCCGATGATGGTGTGGGTTTTGACCCCACGGCCGTACCGCCTGACCGTTTTGGGCTGATTGGCATGAATGAACGGGTAAGGCTGCTGAACGGCCGTTTTCATCTACAAAGCGCGCCCGGTGAGGGGACGCGCATTGAAGTGTCTCTACCGGCGCAGACCTGACAGGTTTTCAAAACTCGTCAGGTCTTGGAAACCAGACGATGAGTGAACAGATTTGCATTTTGATTGTGGATGACCACCCGGTGGTGCGGGATGGGTTGGTGGCTATTTTGGGTACGCAGCCTGATTTTGTGGTGGTGGGCGAAGCGGGCGACGGCCGTGACGCCTTGCAAAAAGCACATGACTTACACCCGGACGTCATCTTGCTTGACCTGGAAATGCCGGGTATGGATGGTGTGGAGACGCTGCGCCAACTCAAGGCGCAAAACGCCCAGACCCGGGTAATTGTGTTTACGGCATTTGATAGTGACGAACGCATTGTCACGGCCGTGCAAGCCGGGGCGCAGGGGTATCTGCTTAAGGGCGCGCCTCGCCAGGAGTTGTTCCATGCCGTGCGTGTGGTTCACAGCGGCGGCTCACTGCTGCAACCAATTGTGGCCTCTAAACTGATGCAGCGGGTGAACCAGGAGCCAGAACCGCCGCTGGAATCGCTCACCGCCCGTGAACTGGAAGTGCTGCGAGCGATGGCTGCCGGTCTGCAAAACAAGGAGATTGCTGCCAAACTGATCATCAGCGAGCGCACGGTGAAGTTCCATGTCAGCGCCATCCTCGGTAAACTGGGTGCGGGCAACCGCACCGAGGCGGTGGCGCTGGCGGCGCAGCGTGGGTTGGTGGAGATGGGGCGGAATTCGTAATCGGTAATCCGACTTCGGTTTACGGGTAACGGCTCACGGGATGCGGTTTTGCTGGCGGTAGGGGGTTATTTGTTGGTCGGTGAGGGTACGGCCGTCGTGGTGCTGCCAGGTGGTACGGCCGTGGCTATCGGTGGCATACACCCAGCCCGCCAGACTCATCCGGTTCAGCCAGATTCGCTCGCCAGGAGACACGGCCGTAGCCGGTTGGCCGGTGAGGTGTTGCCCCTGGTAATGGGGCGGCAGCGGCGATGGCTGCGGGTTAAAATCCCGATTGAGGGCAGGGCGCAAGACGGCAATCAGGTTTTGTTCGGCCATGTCCATATCAAAATGTTCCCAGGCCTGCATGGCAAACAAACTCTTCTGGGCGACAAAGGGGCGGCAGTCGGCCAATGTGTAAAAATCTACGGCCCAATCGAGGGATTGTGGCCGATTGAGTTCGATCAGCTCTCCCAAACGGGAAGGCTTTTGCAAATGCTCGCCAAAACGGGCGACGACATCGCGTTTGGATTGACCCACATAAAAGACAAACTGCCCATCGCGCACCACGTAAATCAGGTGGCCGAGCGTACTGTCCAGTTGTTTGTGGAGAATGGCATGAACGGTGGTGGTTTGCATACGGCCGTATTATACTAACCTGACCATGAACGAAAACCATGCTGATCAATTAATAACGAACGGTTATGATGCCACGTTGTCCTTTCAACGGGCCAATGTCATCGCGCTGCTGCTGCTGCCGGTGGTGGGGCTGCTGATTTTTGTGCCCTATCGCTGGTTGTGGGGCGAAAGCCTGCTTGTGCCTGTTTTCAGTTTGGGAATGCGTGGGTTTGTCACGGCCGTTGTTCTCTTCTTCGGCGGCATTGTTGTGCATGAATGGCTGCACGCCGTCGGTTTCCGGCTGGCAGGCAAAGCCCCCGCCGACAGCATTCGTTACGGGTTTAACTGGAAAGGGATGGCCCCCTATGCCCACTGCCACGCCGTGATGCCTGCCAGCGGCTATCGGGTGGGCGTAGCTTTGCCGGGTTTGATTTTGGGGGTCGTACCGGCGGTAGTTGGCCTGATCGGGGGTATCTGGTGGCTGGCTGTTTGGGGGGCGCTGATGTTGGTTTCGGCCGGGGGTGATCTGGCTGTTCTATTGGCCGTTCGCCATGTACCAGGAGCGGCGCTGGTGCAAGATCACCCGTCAAAAGTGGGGTGTCATGTGGTAGAGAGTGGAGATTAGAGATTGGAGATTGAACTATCTCTAATCTCCAACTCTCTTTAAGCCTCTTCACTGAATAGCTCAGCACGAGCAATGGCATCACCGGCCAGTTGAGCCACCAGGTTCAAAATCATCATATCGGTATCGTTGAATTCCTGGCGGTTGCGTTTGTTTAAGACTTGAATGACCCCTTTCAAGTCAGAGCCATGGATAATGGGCGAGGCCAAAACAGAGCGTGTCTTAAAGTTAAACGCCAGGTCTACACGTGGTGAAAAGCGTTGATCAAGCTGGGCATTGGCAATAATAATGGGCTGACGAGTCTCGGCCACGTAACCGGCAATGCCTTCACCGGGCGGGATCCGGTGCCCGGTTAGCTGCTCACGGACGGCGCCGCGCACCACCACAAAAACCAATTCGTTTGTCTCCGGATCCTGGAGTAGCAGAGAGCCATCTTCAGCGCCAATACTCTCCAGAGATGCTTGCAGAATTCTATCCAGAAGCTGCATCACATCTGTGCGGGCATTGATGTGTGTGGCAATTTCTTGCAGCGCCCCCAAATTGCGTAGAATCAAACGCAACCGTACTACTTCACTTTGCAAATAATCGTTTTCTTCGGATAGCCGGCTGTTTTCTTGTTGCAGAAAATGCATTGTGCCGCGAACTTCGTTCACTAATGTCATACGTGCCTCCACTTTTATGGCGATTCTTGGGGCGAAATTGGCGCATAGGTGAGCGTGTTGGCTCAGAAAGTGATTTGCCTGTACGCCCCGACGTACTGCGGCCAAGTTGGGGGCAGTATAACATGAAGGTAGTCTATAGTAAATATGTCCTATGCGAGTGGCAAAATCTCACGGCCGTTGGCCGAAGTCCGAGGCCCGATGTCCGACTTCCGATTACGGATTACGGCTCACCCGCCAACGGCGTCGCCGGGCAGCTAATGGTGACGTCGCGGTAGAGCAGGAACCAGTCTGCAAAGGTGGTGTAACGGTCGCGGGGGGTGAACAGGTAGCCAATTTCGGCATCGTTGACGGCGTGGCTGAGGGCGTAGGTGCTGGTGTGTTGGTAGAGAGTGAGGGCGGGCAGACTGCCGTCAAACAGACGGAGAAAGGCGTCATAATACGGCCGTCGCTCTGCCTCGCTCCATACTTGCCGGGCGCTCTCCAGGGCTTCGCTGGCGCGGCGGTTGTTCCATTGGGCGTAGTTTTGGCCGCGTACCATCGCTTCCTGGCTCCAGAAGTCATACAGGTCGGGGTCGGTGGTGGGGGCAATGTCTAGCAGGGCGGCGTCAAACTGCCCGGTTGCCAGCGCGTCACGCAGGCTGGTGGTGGTGGAGATGGTGGTGTTGACGTTCACGGCCGTCCACTGTGTTTGAATGGCCGCCGCTAACGAAAGATAGGGTTCGGCGTCCAGCGTTAGCAGCCGGATGGTGAGGGGCGTCTCCCCATTTTGGCGGACGGTTTGCCCTTCGGCCAGCGTCCAACCGGCGGCATCCAGCCGGGTGGTAGCCGTGACGGGGTCGTAGTTGTAGGCAGTTAGTTGTGAAGGGTTATAGGCCCAGGATGACGGCAGATACGGCCCTTCAAAGAGAATGCCTTGCCCAGATAGCACCTTGTCTACCAATGCCTGCCGGTCAAGAGCATACGCCAACGCCTGGCGTACTTCTGGCGTGGCTGTGACTGCACCACCGGCCTGGTTAAAGAGGAGTTCGGTATAACGTGGGGTCACGGCCGTGAACAGGCGTACCTCCGGCAGCACGGCCGTTTCCGGCAGCATAGCCGGGGTGATGTGGCTGACGGCCGTCACCTCCCCATTTGCCAGCGCGGTTAGCAGGCTGGTTTCATCGGGGTAAAAACGAAACTCTAGTGTGGGTATAGACGTTCCTTCGCGCCAATCCATTGGGTTGGGGGTCAGTTGCAGGCGATTGGTGGCGGCCCAATTTTGGCCGGATTGTACTTGCCAGGGGCCGGTACCGATGGGCGTCTGGTTGAAAGGATGGGCCGCCAGGGCAGCGGCGGGTACATCGGCCAGAATGTGGGCGGGCAAAATGCCGCGTGTGCTGGCTTCTAAAAATGGCGCATACGGTTCGGCCAGCACAAACTCGATGGTCTGCTCATCTATCTGGTTGATGGTAACAGATTGCCATAAGGCTTTGAGCGCCGGCGAACCGGGGAAATCCTCTTGCTGGATGAGGCCATACGTAAAGAGAACGTCGGCGGTGGTGACGGCCGTGCCGTCATGCCACAGGGCATCATCACGCAGGGTAAATTGCAGGGTACGGCCGTCTTCGCTCACCGTCCAACTCTCGGCCAGGGAAGGGTGGATACGGCCGTCGGCCCCCACCTGCGTCAGCCCGTCAAACAACAGGCTCACCAATTCCCGGTCTACCGGATTGGGATCACTGAGTAAGGGGTTCAGATATTGGGGCGCGCCCAATATGCCTTCGCTAAAGACGCCCCCACTGGCCGGTACGCGGGTGGTACACAAAGCGACCGTTTGTACCTGAAACGAGAGGATGGAAAGTGCCAGCAGCAGCCCCAATCCCGCCAGGAGAATCTGCCAGCGCAGATGTAGTTTCATATGGCAGATGGCGTGATGCGTCTCACGCATCACGCATCACGCATCAATCTACCCCCAGGCCAAAAACGCCAGGATAGTGTTCAAGAAAAAAAGCACGGCGCAGATAATGGTAATCCGGTGCATGGTGGCTTCTATGCCCCGACGAGTGCGGAAACTGCCGCCACTATCACCACTGCCGCCCAAGAAACCACCCAGGTCAGAGCCTTTCGTCTGCATGAGAACCAAAACGGTCATGGTTACCGCCAGAATAATCTCAATGATGCCCAAATAGGGCGCTAATCCTGAAAGAGTCATTGTTTACAACCTCATCATTATAAGACCCTAAGGGCCTAAAACCCTTAGGGTCTTTTAGTCTAGCCTAACAAACAAGCCCGCATTATAACAACGGCCTCCGGCGGCGTCGAATGAGAAAACGATGACCCATTTGGAGATATAGGGCGGTAAGGTTATAATCCGCCGCTGGCTTGGCTGTGCGACGTTATTCGGCACGACGATAGTCAGGCAAAAATTGAAAACCAAACTGGAGGAAACTATGTCTTTAGAACCTACTGCGAAAGCCGAAGTATTACAAACATTTGCCCAGCATGAGGGTGACACCGGTTCACCGGAAGTGCAAATCGCCCTGTTTAGCGCCCGTATTGAACAGTTACAAACCCATTTACGTGAACATCGGCACGATGAAAGTTCACGGCGCGGTTTACTGCGGCTGGTGGGCAAGCGGCGGCGGATGCTGGCTTATTTGCGTAAGAACTACCCGGAACGTTACCGTGAAGTCATTAGCCGGCTGGGATTACGCCGGTAAAAGCCGGTAAAAGTTGATATTTTCAAGGGGCGAGATGATGTCGCCCCTTGTTTTTTATAATTTGTGTTGGCGTGAGCGAACGGTTTAGGAATTGGGTATTGCCTCATACCGGCGTGGTATGTGCCAATCCCCAGTCCCTAAAAAGCCCAATTGCCAACATCATAGGTTGTCTAATTGAGATGTTCCTGCTGCCTGATCAGGTGAATTCAGGCGTTTCGGCGTTTTACCTGGCAGCGTGCTCAGGCTCGTGTGACACACAAATGGAATAAAAGGAATTGAATAACAAATGAAAACAGAATCTGTTTTTACAGCTCGTATTGGCAATGAAGAGCTGACAGTGGCTACCGGCTTGTTAGCCGAACAGGCCGGCGGGGCAGTGACGTTGCGTGCCGGGGATTCCGTACTGCTGGCTACGGCTACCATGTCTAAATTTGTGCGCGAAGGGTTGGATTTTTTCCCGTTGAGCGTGGATTTTGAAGAGAAGATGTATGCAGCCGGCCGTATTCCCGGCAGCTTTTTCCGGCGGGAAGGCAGACCCACTACTGAGGCGATACTCATTTCTCGGCTGACGGATCGTCCGTTACGGCCGTTGTTCCCCGACGGGATGCGCAATGAAGTGCAGGTTATCACCACCACCCTCTCCTCAGACAATGAGCATTACCTGGACATCATGTCCATCAACGCCGCCAGCGCCGCCCTGCACATCTCCGACATTCCCTGGGAAGGGCCAATTGCCGGTGTGCGCGTGGGATACGTGAACGGCGAACTGATCGCCAACCCCACCATTCAAGAAATGGCGGGCAGCACATTGGATTTGCGCATGGCTGCCTCGCGGGATGCCATCATCATGGTAGAAGCCGGGGCTAATGAAGTCCCCGAATCGTTATTGCTGGAAGCACTGGCATTTGGGCATCAGGCCGTGCAGCCCTTTATTCAGATGCAAGAAGAGATGCGGGCCGCAGTTGGCAAAGAGAAATCACCGGTAGTTATTCGCGTGGTAGATATGGAGCTGCAAGAAGCGGTAACGAGTAAAGTGGGTGGCCGTGTCGCCGACATCATGGTGCAAACCGACCGCCATGAGCGCAATGACGAGATGGGCGACCTGCGTGATGAAATTGTCAATGACTTCATGGAAGCCGACCCGGAAGTGAATCCGGTGCAGGTGCGTGAGGTGATTACGGACATTCAGAAGAAAGTGGTGCGTAACCGGATTTTGTATGAAGGGATTCGACCCGACGGCCGTGACCTGACCACCGTCCGCCCCCTTTTCGCCAAAGTGGGCCTCAGCCCGCGCGCGCACGGCTCTGGCCTCTTCCAGCGTGGCGAAACACAGGTATTGAGCATTGTCGCCCTGGGCACCCCGCGTGACGCCCAAAAGCTGGACGGCCTCACCCCCGAAGAAACACGTCGTTACATGCACCATTACAACTTCCCGCCTTTCTCCACCGGCGAGACCTGGCCCTTGCGCGGTCCTAAACGGCGCGAGATTGGGCATGGCGCTCTGGCCGAAGCCGCCTTGCGCCCCATGATTCCCCCGGAAGATGAATTTCCCTACACCATTCGTGTGGTCTCAGAAGTATTGTCTTCTAACGGCAGCACCAGCCAGGCCAGCGTATGCGCCTCCAGCCTGGCGCTGATGGATTGTGGTGTGCCCATCAAACGACCGGTCGCCGGCGTGGCCATGGGCCTCATCAGCGATGGTGAAAAACATGCTGTCCTCACCGACATTCAAGGCATGGAAGACCATTTGGGCGATATGGATTTTAAGGTCGCCGGTACCAGTGAAGGTATCACCGCTTTGCAAATGGACATTAAAATCTCTGGCCTAACGATGGATATTATGACGCAGGCATTGGAACAGGCGCGGGTGGGGCGGCTGCATATTCTGGATCATATGCTGCAAACCATTGCTGCCCCGCGTGAAGAACTCAGCCTCTTCGCGCCGCGTATGCTCACCGTCAAAATTGACCCCGACAAAATTGGCGCAGTCATCGGTAAGGGCGGCGCGAACATTCGTGGCCTGGAAGAAGATTTCTCCGTCTCCATTGACATTCAAGAAGATGGCACGATCTTTGTGGCCGGGGTGGATGGCGACCTGGCCGAAAAGGCGGTCAAACGCATTGCGGCTATGACCCACGAACCCGAATTGGGCGAAATTGTTAGCGGTAAAGTGGTACGCATCACTGACTTTGGCGCGTTTGTGGAATTTTTGCCGGGCACGGATGGCATGGTTCACATCTCGCAGTTGTC
>CAADGU010000053.1 GCA_900696625.1 uncultured Chloroflexota bacterium
AAAACCAGCACAAACGCCCCGTACAGTACATGCACATCAAAACGAGCCATGTTGGCGTTACGGCCGTTCAGCCACAATACTCCCCCCAGCACAATGTTCACCAACAGCAGAATTTGGGCCACCACCAGCGCCCCGCCGTAGCTACTACCCACGCTCTGCCCGCGCGCAGCCCGGAAAAACCCCCACACCCCTAAAACTAAAAAATAGAGCATGGCCGTATTGGAAAATCCTTGATGAATGGTGTATACCGCTTCCATAAAACGTTCTCCTCTTTGTGAATGATCAATTGTCAACGGTCAACGAGCAATCGTCAATGAAAACATGACAATTGACCATTAACCATTGATCATTGAATCGGCTACAATCCACCGTTTATGGAACAACCACAACCTGATGAAGCGTTTGAACACGCTTTAGATTATCTCTACAGCTTTTTTAACTTTGAGCAGCCAGCGGAAGACCGGTATACGACGGCTAAAATTGACATCTTTCGCCCCCGGCAGTTGTTGGCCCGCCTGGGCGACCCGCACAATCGTTACCCGGCCATTCACATTGCCGGAACAAAGGGCAAGGGCAGCGTGGCGGCCCTATGCGCCTTCAGTTTGCGGGCGGCAGGCTACCGGGTGGGGCTGTACACTTCGCCCCACTTGCAGGAGTTCCGCGAGCGTATTCGCATCCTCACGCCGGAGGACGCCGACGGCGAACCCGAAGCCATTTCGGGCCGTATTTCCCCCGCTGCCTTTGTCCATCACATCGAGCAACTGAAACCGGCGGTCGCGGCTACCCCCGGCACAACCTGGTTTGAAATCCTCACGGCCGTTGCCTTTCTCCATTTCGCCCAGGAACAGATAGACGTGGCCGTGTTGGAAGTGGGCATGGGCGGGCGGCTGGACGCCACTAACGTCGTCACCCCGCTCGTCTCCGTCATCACCAGCCTCAGCCTGGATCACATGAAATACCTGGGCGACACCCTGGCCCAAATCGCCTTTGAAAAGGGGGGCATCATCAAACCGGGTGTGCCCGTTATCAGCGCCAGCCAAAAACCAGAGGCGCTGGCGGTGCTGCAACAACTGGCAGCGGAACGGGAAGCACCTCTCCGCATCATTGGGCAAAACTGGCAGTATGACCCCTTCGACAGGCTCAGGGGAAGCTATGACCCTCACCCCATCAATAGCGAACAAACGCTGACCATCACCCACTCCCCCGATCCCGCCTTTGTGCCTGACGGCACGACCTTTCAATTGGGGCTGTTTGGCGATTTTCAGTTGGAGAATGCGACGGTGGCATTGGCGGCGTTGCAGGTGGTACGGCCGTCCTTCCCTCGCCTCACCCTGGATGCCTGCCGCGCCGGACTGGCTGGCGTTGTCTGGCCGGGCCGGCTGCAAATCCTGCACCATTCGCCCGACACCCCCACCTTGCTGGCCGACTGCGCCCATAACCCCGATTCGGCGCAAAAATTGAGCCATACGCTCACGCACCATTATCGTTACGGCCGTCTCTGGTTCATCTTCGGCAGCGCCCGCGACAAAGATTTCCGGCAGGAGTTGGCGGCGCTGCTGCCCCCTGCCAGCGGCATTATCACCACCACCGTCAACCACCCCCGCTCTGCCACCCCCGAAGAACTGGCCGAATTAGTGGCGGAATTAGGGGCAAAAGCGTACCCGGCACAGGATATGGACACGGCCGTGACCCTCGCCTGGAGCCTCGCTGCCCCCGGCGACCTCATCTGCGTCACCGGCTCCATCTACATCGTTGGCGATTTGCTTAATCGTTGGGAAAGTCTACAATCACATCTCATACCAAAATAGGAGCGTGTCATTGTTGTAATTAAGTAAGTGGGTAATTGGGTAATTACCCACTTACTTAATTACTCAATTACTCAATTACCACCAACAATGGACGACGACGATTTCGACTTTGACTTTGACCAATACCCCAACTTCCTGGACGCCATGCCCGGCGTCAGCGGTGAACTCTTTCCCGACAAAGAGCTAGAGGAAGACGAAGAAGGGTTTATCGAATATGCTTTCCTACCCCTGCGGGACATTGTGTTGTTTCCGCAAATGGTGATGCCTCTGTTCATCGGCCGGGAACGCTCGCTGGAAGCCGTGCGCGCCGCCGTGGCTAACGACGAAAACCTCATTGTCGCCACCCAGCGCAACAGTGATGTACTTGACCCCAGTCTCAGCGACATGTATGCCATCGGTACGGAGATCACCATCGGCAAGGCGCTGCGGATGCCCGACAACAGCACCAGCGTTCTCGCCCAGGGGCGGCGGCGCGTGGAAATTGTGGAATTCACCCAATGGGAACCGTATATTCGCGCCCGCGCCCGTCCCGTCCACGAACCCATGGACTGGGATCGTAATACAGAAGCCCTGATGCGCGCCGTCATCACCCTGTTTGAAAAGATGGTGTCGCTCAATCGCAGCATGCCCGAAGACGCCTACACCTTCGCCATCAACATTGACGAACCGGGCTGGCTGGCCGACTTCATCGCCTCCACCCTCAACGTGCCCGTTGATGTGCGTCAGGACATCCTGGAAACATTAGACGCCAACGAGCGGCTGCAAAAAGTGAGCATTGTCGTTGCCAAAGAA
Source organism: uncultured Chloroflexota bacterium (assembly GCA_900696625.1). Lineage (GTDB taxonomy): Bacteria > Chloroflexota > Anaerolineae > Promineifilales > Promineifilaceae > CAADGU01. Next base: position 2,601 of record CAADGU010000053.1, read on the forward strand.
TTGGATGTACTGGAACTGGAAAACCAGATTCATTCCAAAGTACAACAAGAGGTAGACAAGTCACAGCGAGAACATTTCCTGCGCGAACAAATGCGAGTCATCCAGGGTGAATTGGGCGAAGCGGACATCTTCGCCCAGGAGATCGGCGAAGTGCGCGAACTGGCAGAGAAAAAAGCGATGCCCGCCGAAGTCCGCGCCAAAGTGGACAAGGAAATCGCCCGCCTCAACGCCATGCCACCCATGTCGCCCGAAGTGGGCATCATTCGCACCTACATTGACTGGATATTGGCGCTGCCCTGGGAAGAAACCACCACCGATAATCTGGATGTGGCCCACGCCGCCCGTGTGCTGGACGGCGACCATTACGGGTTGGATCGGGTGAAAGACCGCATCCTGGAATACATTGCCGTTAAAAAAATTGCGCCGGAGACGATGCGCAGCCCTATTCTCTGTTTTGTGGGGCCGCCGGGAACGGGCAAAACCAGTATCGGCCGTTCCATTGCCACCGCTCTCGGCCGTGAATTTGTGCGCATTAGCCTGGGTGGGGTGCGCGACGAAGCCGAAATTCGCGGCCATCGCCGCACCTACATTGGTGCACTGCCGGGGCGTATTATCCAGGCCATGCGCCGCGCCGGCACTAAAAACCCGCTGTTTATGCTGGATGAAATTGACAAGCTGGGCAACGATTTTCGCGGCGACCCCTCGTCGGCGCTGTTGGAAGTGCTGGATCCGGAGCAAAATTTCTCCTTCTCTGACCATTACCTTGATCTCGATTTCGATCTTTCCCAGGTGATGTTTGTGACCACGGCCAACTATCTGGACGCCATTCCCTATGCCTTGCAAGACCGCATGGAGGTGATCGAGTTTCC
>CAADGU010000054.1 GCA_900696625.1 uncultured Chloroflexota bacterium
ATTGAATAAAGAAGTGATTTAACCGTTTCATTTGTTCATCTCTCCATTAAAAGCATCTCGTCAAATCTCATTGGTTGTTACTGACAGCCAGGTCTATCCAGCCTTTCATACGGCTGTCCATAAAGTTGTAGCGGGCTGCGCCATATTTATCCTGCGCAAAACTATTATAGGCCCAATTGGAAAACATATCGGCAAAGTCTTCATTTGGCCAGGGGTTATCATTTTGCACATGTGGTCCAGCTTCGCTCTGATAACCTAGATCCGTAGCCCTTCTGTAGAGATCGTAATTTGAATACGATTTGGAATTAAGCGGAATGCCTGTAAACCGTTCCCCATCAGCGGTTGTTACACCTTTCAATGCCAGATCAATCAGGCCCTGACCATAATTTAAGTTATCCGTGGTGTTAGGAGATAGTGCATTGTTAAAGGCATGCCCCAATTCATGGGCTGCCCACATAGAGCCAGCAGAGGAACTGGTAATTGCCGTTTTGTGAATGTGAACATTAATAGTTCTCTTCCCCATAGCTTCCCCCATGGCCCCCTCCTTATGGACAGCCCCCATTTTATGGAAAGTTACCGTACCACCATACACTGCCAAAAACGCCTCTCGCGGCGAAGCAAATTGGCTGCCGCTGGCTTCAAAGAGTACCTTTGCTACCTGCCATGCACCTGATAAGACAACTGCTTTTTCTTCAACAGACCATTCATGCCCTTTGACTCCGGTAAACTCTATCAGTGGCGTAAGGGGGGTAGCATTACTACATGCTTGGACGTCGTCAGGATCCCCCAATAGGCCGCAATCAACATGGCCCGTTGGGGCGATCCGGTTAAGAGGGTTGTTTCGGGTGTAGCTGTACCTGTTATAACTTTGGGGGTTGGTGGGGTTGGGGATGATGGAATCGGCGCTGGCGAATCGGCTAATGCCAACGACGTAATAGCGGGCGTTCATGTATATCAGGCCAATATCGTTGTTGCTCAAATTGTTGTGTTTGTGGCCGGTGAAGCCACGGTCGGTTAACCCGGCGGTGGGGGCCGCGCCGCGCCAGCCGCCGAAGGGGAGGTAACGGGCTTTACTGTCCGGCACGGGCTGTCCTGCCTGCGGGTGCGGGCTGCCGTTCAGGTTATAGCCATAACTCATCACGCTGGCGCTGCCCAGGTGGTCGCTGTAGGTGAAGAAGATGCCGTTGTTGCCCGGTGCTGGGTCGCCAGCTACCTTCACGGCAATGGGCTGCCCGGCCACGCTGTAGGTGCTGCGCTGGATGATGGGGCCGGTAGTGGGCAGGTTTTCCAATTCGAGGTTGTCAAACGTCAAATAACCGGCGTCCAGGTTCGTTTCCAGCGCCATACGAATTACAACTGTGGGGGGGAGGAGACCAGGGTTAAAATCAGCTTGCATGGTGGCCATGCCACTAAAGTCTGCCGGATTTGACCATAACAACGTGCTGCTCAAAGTTTGCCCGGCCAGATTTTCATATACGACCCAAATCTGGCCGCCCTGTCCGAAATCAGCGTCCAATTCACCGGTTATCTGGGCTGTCAGCCGATGCAAATCGGGGGGAGCCACATCAATATAATTGCTATACGCCGTCAGGGTCAGGTCATCAAAGTTCAGGTTGCCGTTGTCCAACACCACTTCTGTGCCCACCTGAAAGCTGGAGATGTTGGCTGGCGTGGTGATGTTGCCGGTTATATTCTGGCTGCCATTGAAAACATCATCATTTTGCCACACGTCGTGAATCGTACCATTGCTGTATTGGACGAACAAACGGCCGTCACCCGCGCTGTTCAACTGTCCACTCACCTGGGCAGCCAGTTGGTGGTACTGCTCTGGTTGGGCGGTAATTGGCGCGCTCAGGCTGGTGAGCCTGATGGTCTCAAACGCCAGCCAGCCCTCGTCCAGCACGGCCGTGCCGCTGTGGGTCTGCGGCGCGGCCGGCTGGTTGTAATCCGTCGCCTGCCAGATGGGGCTGACAGCCAGCAGATTGCCCTGGTGGTCATAGAAATGAACGGCCAACTGCCCGCTCACTTCCCCTGTTAGGCCATCCAGTACGCCCCGGATGTTGGCCGCGATGTCCAGCGATTGGCGCCGGTCCATAACAAGTGATTCCCATTGTCTTCGCCGTTTTGCAGAAAGTGGACGCGCTATTGGGCCGGTGCGCTCAGGCTGGCCTGCCCACGCAGGGAGGCGTACAGGTGGTAGCTCTGCCCGGCGGCGCTGATACACTCTGGGTAAACCACAGGTCATGGGACGCTAACCGGCGGCCGAGGGCGTCGTAATAACTGGCGGTATAGGTCAACCGTCCGCCGTTCACGGCCGTGCGAAAAATCGCTACCCTATAGTGCCAGGCATGGGGCAAACAGCATTGGATATTTCCAGATTTGATGTCCCGTGCCTGGCACTGCCACCCTTCGCTTTTGTTGCTCCCCCCTGGTGCTTGTGATAGAATGCACATAGTAACTTTTGGAAGTAACAACATCCTCGGAAGAGAGAAACCATCACATGGATAACCCAATCATTGTTGATTATCTGCCTATTTTCATGCTGCTGCTGGTCGCCCTCTTTTTTGCGCTGCTGCTGCCAGCCCTCTCCCTATTGTTAGGGCCAAAACGTTCCCCTGAGAATTCCGCCCCCCACAAATACATCGCCTATGAATCGGGCATGGCCGCCATTGGTGAAGCGCAGCGCCGCCTGCCGGTGAAATTTTACCGGATCGCCGTTCTCTTTATCCTGTTTGATGTAGATATTATTTTACTCGTACCCTGGGCCGTCACCTTCCGCGATCTGGGCTTTTATGGCCTGGCGGTGATGGGTGTCTTTATGTTCCTTTTCATTCTCGGTGACGTCTGGGTCTGGAAAAAAGGGATTCTGGAATGGGAATAGAACAAAAACTAGGCGACATGGGCGTTGTCACCCATCGTCTGGAAGATTTGGTTAACTGGGGCCGCACCAACGCCATGTGGCCTTTGCTATTTGGCCTGGCCTGCTGCGCCATCGAGATGATGGGGTCGCAAGCCTCTCATTTTGATGCCTCCCGTTTTGGCATGGAGTTGAATCGGCCGTCGCCACGTCAGGCAGACTTGATGATTGTCGCCGGCCGGGTCTCCCGCAAAATGGCCCCCGTTGTGCGCCGCCTGTACGACCAGATGCCGGAGCCGAAATGGGTCATCGCCATGGGCGACTGCGCCTCCTGTGGCGGCATCTTCAATAACTATGCCATTGTGCAAGGCGTGGATGAGATTGTGCCCGTAGATGTCTACGTGGCCGGCTGCCCACCCCGCCCCGAAGCCCTCATCAACGGCATTATGACCCTGCACGAAAAAGTGCGCGGCGAAAAATTAACCAAATACGCCTGACCAATAGAAGCCGGGTTTTTGCAAAAATCCGGCTTCTTATAGAGATACACGGATGACCCAAGATCAACTCGTTGTAGACAAGATCAAAGCCACGTACCCGGACGCCATCGAAGAAGTGGTGGACTTTCGCGGGGAGCGCACGCTCATCATTCAGCCAGACAAACTCAAAGCCGTCTGCCAATCACTGCGCGATGACGCCGATTTACAGTACGACTTTCTCTCGGACATCGTGGGCGATGATTATTTGCCCGACTTTCCCCGCTTTGCCGTCAGTTACCATCTGTACTCCATCCCCAAAAACCACCGGCTGCGCCTGCGCGTCTGGGTAGAAGACCCGGACGAAGGGCCAGAAACTGTCGCCACTGTGTGGGCGATTGCCACCTGGCTGGAGATGGAAGTGTATGACTTGATGGGCATTCGTTTTCAGGGCAATGGCAGCCTGCGCCGCCTGTTCCTGCCGGAAGATTGGCAGGGCCACCCCTTGCGCAAAGATTACCCGTTGGGCTACGAAGAAGTCCAGTTTTCGTTTAACTGGCAGGAAATTGACGCGCGCAAGCCATATGCAAAGGATTGAGGTTGTCATTGGTGGCAGGTTGCAGGTGGCAAGTAGAGGAACATGATGCAATTACCTTCTGGTGGTGACACCATTCAAGAGCTAACGGTAGAAGAACTCCGGGCCAAAGTGGGCACGGGGATGGAGATCGAGGATGCCGAAGAGCATTTGCTCTTAAGTATGGGGCCGCAGCATCCCAGCACCCATGGTGTTCTGCGATTGCTGTTGGAACTGGATGGCGAAAATGTGGTCAACATGGCCCCAGACATTGGCTTTCTGCACACCGGTGTAGAGAAAAACATGGAGGCCAAAACCTACACCAAGGCGCTGGTGATGACCGACCGCCTGGATTACCTCTCGCCGATGTCCAACAATCTGGGGTATATCCTGGCGGTGGAAAAGCTGCTGGGGGTGGAAGCCACACCCCGCGCTCAGGTGATCCGGGTGATCTTGACGGAACTGGCGCGCGTCAGCAGCCATCTGGTCTGGTTAGGCACTCATGCTTTAGACCTGGCGGCGATGTCCGTTTTCCTCTACTGCTTCCGGGAACGGGAATACATTTTAGACCTGTTTGAGATGTGCAGCGGGCAGCGGATGATGGTGAGCTACTTCCGTCCCGGTGGTTTGTGGCGAGATATACCGGAAGAGTTTGAACCGGCGGTGCGCGAATTCCTGAAATTTATGCCGGCGCGTATTGCCGATTATGAGGCGCTGACAAAGCGCAACCCCATCTGGCTGGCGCGGACGAAGGATATTGGGGTGGTGGATGCGGACGCGGCCGTAGCCTGGGGCATGACCGGCCCCTCCCTGCGCGGCTCTGGCGTCAACTGGGACATCCGCAAAGCCCAACCCTACTGCGGCTACGAGGAATACGATTTCGATGTGCCCGTCGCCACCGAAGGGGACGTCTACGCCCGTTACCTCTGCCGCATGGAAGAGATGAAACAAAGCCTGCGTATCATTGAGCAGGCATTGAATAAATTACCCAATGGCCCCGTCAACATTGACGACCGCAAAATTGTGCCCCCACCCCGCGCCGAACTTGGCCGTAGCATGGAAGCCGTCATCCACCACTTCAAACTATGGACGGAAGGGTTCACCGCCCCCGCCGGGTACGTCTACCAGAGCATCGAATCGCCTCGTGGCGAATTTGCCTGTTACCTGCGCGGCGATGGCGGCCCCAAACCGGCGCGCTGCCACTTCCGCACCCCCTCCTATGTGCATTTGGCCTCGCTGCCGCACATGTCCAAAGGACGCTTTGTGGCCGACGTGGTTTCCATCATTGGTTCAGTGGATATTGTGTTAGGTGAGATTGACCGGTAATGCGTGATGCGTGATACGTGAGATTTGTCACGCATCACGCATCACGCCTTTAGACAACCATGACATTTACCGAAAAATACGCAGCAGAAATAGAGGGCATCATCGCCCGATTCCCGCATAAAAAGTCGGCCGTGCTGCCGCTGATGCACCTGGCGCAGCATCACTACGGCTATATGAGCGATGAGGCTATGCGCGAAGTGGCGGCTATTTTAGATTTAGACCCCACGCACATTCTGTCGCTGGCCGGTTTTTACACCCTGTACTATGAAGAGCCGGTGGGCAAATACGTGCTGGAAATTTGCAACGACCTGGCCTGCGCCCTGCGTGGCGCCGATCAGTTTGTGGAAATGGCCTGTGGCAAACTGGGCATTGGTGTGGATGAAACAACGGCCGATGGCCTGTTCACCATCAAAACGGTGATGTGCCTGGCCGCCTGCGACCGCGCCCCCATGTTGCAGTGCAATCTCAAGTTTGAAGAGAACCTGGACGAAGCCAAATTCGACGCTCTGCTGGCGCAATGGCGCGAACAGGCCGCTGCGGAGACGATTGATACCTCAGTGGTAGAGAAGATCACGGCATACGCAAAAGATAGTAAGCAGTTGGCAGTAAGCAGTTAGCAGAAACATACTGCTCACTGCCAACTGCTTACTGCTTACTTTTTACCGATTTCCTATGGCACACATACTATTACGGCATCGTGATATTGAGAATATAAAAAAGCTGGACGTTTACCGGCAGCATGGCGGGTATGAGGCGCTCAAGAAGGCGTTGGGCATGCCGCCGGCCAAAGTGACCGATGTGGTCAAAGCGTCCGGGCTGCGTGGCCGGGGTGGGGCCGGTTTCCCCACCGGCCTCAAGTGGACATTCATCCCTAAAGGGGCGCAAGAGGTGTATGTGACCATTAATTCCGACGAATCGGAGATGGGCACGTTCAAAGACCGCGAACTGCTGGAATACAATCCGCATCAGGTCATTGAAGGGGCGTTGATTTGCGCTTATGCGGTAGGGGCCAAACGCATTTACAACTACATGCGCGGCGAATTTATGGACGCCGGTTATGCCTTTGAAGAGGCGGTTCACGAATGTTATGCCGCCGGGTTACTGGGCGAAAACATCCTGGGCAGCGATTTTAGCTGCGATCTGGCCCCCTACTACGGCGCGGGCGCTTACATTTGTGGCGAGGAGACGGCGCTGCTTAATTCGCTGATGGGTGAATTGGGGCAGCCCTGGTCGAAACCGCCGTTTCCGGCCATCGAAGGGCTGTATCACAAACCAACCGTCGTTAACAATACCGAGACGCTGGCAAACGTGCCCGCCATCATCAGCAACGGCGCGGATTGGTACAAGGGCATGGGCACGGAAAGAAGCACCGGCCCCAAAATCGTCTGCCTGAGCGGGCATGTGAACAAACCGGGCAACTACGAAGTGATCATGGGCATGACGTACCGGGAGTTGATTTATGGCGAACAGTACGGCGGCGGCATCCCCGGCGGCAAGAAGTTTAAGGCGATGCTGCCCAGCGGTGGCTCTGGCCCGGTGGTGAAGGAAGATGCCCTGGACGCGCCCATTACCTACGAAGGGCTGGACAAATACGGCTCGGTGATGGGGTCGGCGTCGGTGGTGATCATGGACGAGACGACGGATATGGTGTGGATGGCGATGAAGTGCGTCCACTTTTTTAAGCATGAGTCGTGTGGTAAATGTACACCCTGCCGCGAGGGGACGTATTGGATGGATCAACTGCTGCACAAAATTTATCATGGGCATGGCACGGCCGAAGATTTGCGCGTGTTGAAAAGTGTGGCCGGGCAAATTGGCGGGCGGACGCTGTGTGCGTTGGGTGATTTTGCCATTAACCCGGTTTTAAGTACCGTCAGGCACTTCCCTGAAGAGTATGAAGCGAAGGTGAAGGGGAATAGTCCCTTGAACGGTAATCGGTAATCAGTGAACGGTAATCGGTAAGAAGATGGGAATTGCCATAGCGCCTCCGGCGAAGAAGATAAAATCGCCAAAACGGAAAGAGAAGGTCTGGACGCAGGCTGAATTTCGGCAGCTGCCTGAGGGGCCGCCATTTTTTGAGTTGGAAGAGGGAGTGTTGTTGGAGATGGCCAGACCAAGAGGTAGGCATCAAAAAATTATTGGCAAGTTATACACGGCTCTTTCCGCTCATGTTGAGCCGAATAAATTGGGCGACGTATGGCCAGAAGTTGAAGTAGATTTGACACCATTAATCACATATGTCCCCGGTCTGAGTTATTTAGCGACGGAACACTTGCCTCAATTTGAGGATGATATTGCTATTCAAGGGCCGCCGGATCTGGTGGTGGAGGTGCTGTCTCCCTCTACGGCCGTGCGTGACAAATCCCGTAAACTCATCACCTACCAAAAAACGGCCGTGCCCTGGTACTGGCTCATTGACGAAGACCTGCTCATTATCGAATACAAAAATACACCGGAGGGGTTCTTGCTAACGCAAATTGTGGCCCCGCCTGACCCGTTTACCCCGCAGCTATTCCCTGGCCTGACGCTGAATCTGGCCGAGTTGATGGGGGAAACAGAAGCAATCCTGGTAGAAGAAGAGGATCAGCATGAGTGATCTGGTAACGTTGACGATAGACGGCACGGCCGTGAGCGTCCCCAAAGGCACACTGGTCGTAGACGCCGCCAAAAAAATCGGGAATGACATTCCCGTCTTTTGCTACCATCCCAAACTGGAACCGGTGGGCATGTGCCGCATGTGCCTGGTGGAAATTGGCCTGCCCGCGCGGGACCGGGCCACCGGCGAACTGGTGCTAAACGAGGATGGCACACCGCAAGTAAACTTTGGCCGCATCCTGCAAACAGGCTGCACCATTGTGGTCAGCGAGGGCATGGTGGTGCGCACCGCCACCAAAGCGGTGGATGATGCCCGCGAGAGCGTGATCGAATTTTTGCTCTCCAGCCATCCGCTGGACTGCCCCATTTGTGACAAAGGGGGCGAGTGCCCGCTGCAAAACCTGACGATGGCGCACGGCGCGGGCACAAGCCAGATGGATTACAGCCTCAAGCTGAAAATGGACAAACATGTGCCGCTGGGTGAGTTGATTTACCTGGATCGAGAACGCTGTATCCAGTGCGCCCGCTGCATTCGCTTCCAGGAAGAGGTGGTGGATGACCCGGTAATTCGCTTCCACAATCGCGCCCGCAATCTGGAAATTGTGACCATGTCTGACCCTGGCTTTGACAGCTATTGGAGCGGCAATACCACCGACATCTGCCCGGTGGGGGCGCTGACGACGAGTGATTTCCGGTTTGGCGCACGGCCGTGGGAACTCATCCCCGTCGCCTCTATTTCCGTGCATTCCCCGGCGGGGGCCAATCTCACCTTCAGCACCCGCCGCGAAGCAAAGTCGGGCGGCCGTTCCGTCATCAAGCGCGTCCTGCCCCGCCAGAACGAAGGCGTCAACGAAATTTGGATTCACGACCGGGATCGGTTTGTGCATCAATTTAGCGATGCACCCGACCGGCTGCACAAGCCGCTCATCCGCAAAAACGGCCAATTGGTAGAAGCCGGTTGGGATGAAGCGATTGAACTGGTTGCCAATAAACTGAACGGATTGGGCGACAAAGCCGCCGGTCTCAGCGGCGACCGCCTGAGCAATGAAGATTTGTTCCTCTTCCAAAAATTGCTGCGCCAGGGAGTCAAGACGCCTCATATTGACCTGGGCAACCGTACCATCATGGGCGGCGATGTGACCGCCAGAGTGGGTATCAGCAGTGGCAGCAATCTGGGTGATTTGGGCAAAGGGGACGCCATTGTGGTGGTAGCCTCCGATTTGCACGAAGAAGAGCCAATCTGGTGGCTGCGGGTGAAGCAGGCGGCGCAGCGCGGGGCAACGCTGGTTATTTTGAATGCCCGCCCCACCCGGCTGGACAAATATGCCAGCCACGCCATCTATTACCGGCCCGGCGAAGCGGTAGCCACCACCCGCCAACTGCTGAATGCGGCCAAAATTGCGGTGGAAACGGCCGAACCAGACCCCATGCAAACGGCCGCCGACGCCCTTATCAACGCCCAAAATCTGGTCGCCTTTTACGGCGCCGAAGGGCTGACGCTGGCGGAAACAGACATCATCGCCCGGCTGTTGGGTAATTTGCTACTGGTGAAAGGTGAACAGCCCCATGCCGGGCGCAAGAACAATGGCCTGATTGCTGTCTGGCCGCACAACAATACACAAGGGGCGTGGGATATGGGTATTCACCCCGCCTTTGGCCCTGGCTATAAGGCGCTGGACAACCCTGGCAAGGATGCTGCCGCTATTTATGCCGGTGTGCAAAATGGCGAGATTACGGCGTTGTACGTGGCCGGAACGGACCCGGTGGGTGATGGTTTATTGGCGGATCGCGGTAAGCTGGATTTTCTGGTGGTGCAAGAACTGTTCCTGACGGACACGGCGAAGCTGGCAGACGTAGTGTTACCGGCGCAAAGCTGGGCAGAGCGGGACGGCACATTTACCAGCGGCGAACGGCGGGTGCAGCGCTATTACCCGGCCATTCAACCGGTGGGTGAGAGCCGCGAAGATTGGCGGATTTTGGCCCAGATTAGCGAAAAGCTGGGCCTGGGCAAACCACCGTTTGCTGCCAGCCTGGTGTTTAAGGAGTTGGCTACGGCCGTGCCCCCCTATAAAGGCATGGATTACCGCTCCCTGGCCCGTGTGGAGGAGCAGTGGCCGATCATTGGCCGGGCCGATTTGTATTACGGCGGTACCGCTTATGATAATAAACATGGCCTGGGGCAGCAGTGGGTGGCCGCAGCGGAAGCGGCGGCGGCGGCGGAAGCAGGCGCGGTGGAATCATTTGACGTCGCCGACACCCCGGTCAATCAACCCAAGGGCATCCGGCTGATTCGGGCAGCGGCATTGTTTACGCCGGGTACGCTCATTAACCATGCGGCAGTGCTGGCCGAACGGCTGGCAAAGCCGACGCTGTGGCTCAATGAAGCGGATGCATCATCCCATTTGCAGGTGGCGGATGGCTATGTGGTGAATGTGGCCGTCAACGGCCGTGCCATCCCCGCGATTGTGCAGGTGAATGAGAAGGCGCTAAAGGGTACGGCCGTGTTGCGCGGCGTGCCCTACTTCCCCGGCGTTGTAGAACTGGAAGTGAGCAGTGAGCGGTAAGCAGTAAGCAGACTGCTTACTGCTTACCGCTCACTGCTCACTGATTGATCAAAGAGGAAACATGGTCATCAACACCGTTACACAACTGGCTGTCTACTCCCTCATTGTGGGATTCATTGTCGCTTTTGTGGTGATTAGCGGCTTCGCCTACACCACCCTGCTGGAGCGCAAATTGCTGGCGCGCCTGCAACACCGCGTGGGACCGAACCGTGCCGGTTACATTCCCCTTCCCAGGCGCGGCGGCAAAGAACGCAAGTTGCTCGGTGGTTTCATGCAGCCAGCCGCCGACGCCGTCAAACTCTTCTTCAAAGAGGATATAACGCCCGTCATGGTGGACAAATTGACCTACTTTCTGGCCCCCATCATTACCGTCATCCCGGCGATCTTCATCCTGGCGGTCATTCCCTGGGCGGGGAAAATCCCCCTTATCACCCCTGAAAACCGGGATTATTTTGCCATTGCGCCGGGCATAAACGTGGGGGTGTTATTCATTTTAGCCATTACCTCCATCAGCGTGTATGGCGTGGTGTTGGCCGGGTGGGCTTCCAACAGTAAATATGCCATTCTCGGTGGTATCCGCGCCTCCGCGCAAATGATTAGCTACGAACTGGCCATGGGTCTGGCTGTTTTAATACCTGTTATGCTGGCAAATTCGATGGATTTAGGTGAGATTGTGGCTGCGCAAAAAGGGATGTGGTACGTGTTTTTTCAACCACACGTCGCTTTGATTTTCTGGATTGCGGCTCTGGCAGAATTACAACGAGCGCCATTTGATTTGCTAGAAGCTGAACAAGAATTGTCTGCCGGTTTTACGGTGGAATACAGCAGTATGCGCTTTGGCATGTTTTTCATGGCCGAATACATGAAAATGATCATCTTTTGCGCCCTTTTTGCCGTCTTTTTCCTCGGTGGCTATCGCGGCCCTTTTGTGGATCAGGTACCGGCGCTTGGATTTGTCTATATGACTTTGAAAATAATTTTCGGTCTCTGCATCATGATCTGGATTCGGGCCTCATTGCCCCGCCTGCGTTATGACCAACTGATGTCATTTGGTTGGAAGGTGTTGTTACCTCTAGCCGTGGTCAGCTTCATTATTTTGAGTGTGTTTATAGTTCTGGTGGCAGAAGGAGTTTTAAGTTTCCCAGGTCTTTAGAAAACACTTGGCACACGGAGTTAATTCTATGTTTGATGTTACCAAAGAGATAGTGCGTGGACTGGGTACAACCCTGAAGCACCTGGTAAAACCACCGGTCACCATTCAATACCCGGAAGTGAAACGGCCGGTACGGTATCGTTTTAAGGGCCGCCATGAATTGAAGCGGTATGACAATGGGCTGGAAAAGTGTATCGGCTGCTCTTTGTGCGCGGCGGCCTGCCCGGCCGATGCGATCTTTGTGGAGGCGGCGGAAAATACGGACGAAGCGCGCTATTCACCCGGTGA
>CAADGU010000055.1 GCA_900696625.1 uncultured Chloroflexota bacterium
CCTCCCAGGCCCTCTCCGGCGAAATCCGCCTGGATTACTTGCTCAACCGGCTCATGGAACTACTCATCGAAAACGCCGGGGCGCAGGCCGGTTGGCTGCTGCTGCCCGACGCCGACGAATGGCAAATTGTCGCCACCGGCGGACAGATAGATGAAGAAACGACCGTTTCTTCATCTATCCTCAACTACGTCACCCGCACCCGCGAACACCTGGTGCTGGATGACGCCATCGCCGACAGCCAGTTCGCCGCCGATCCTGTCATCGCCCAGCGCCAATCCCGCTCCGTCTTGTGCCTGCCCCTGCTGCACCATGATAACCTGACCGGCGTCCTCTACCTGGAAAACAATCTGGCCCCCGGCGCGTTCACCGCCGACCGGCTAAAAGTGCTGAACCTGCTGGCTTCGCAGGCGGCCATCTCGTTGGAAAACGCCCGGATGTACAGCTATTTGCAGGATTACGGCCGTACCCTGGAAGCACAAGTGGAACAGCGCACCGCCGCCCTGGCCCAGGCCAATCTGGACGCCCAGGCCGCCCGCGCCGCCGCCGAAGCCGCCAACGAAAACAAAAGCATCTTCCTCTCCAACATGAGCCGCGAACTGCGCACCCCGCTCAACACCATCATCGGCTTCACCCGCATCGTCAAACAAAACGGCGCAGCCACCCTGCCGGACAAACAGCTAGACAATCTGGACAAAGTGCTGGTCAGCGCCGACCATTTACTCAGCCTGATCAACACCGTCATAGACATCGCCAAAATTGAAACCGGCCACATGGACGTGCAGCCGGCCGAATTTGACGCCGCCGCCCTCACCGCCAGTTGCATCGCCACCGTGCAGCCGCTGCTCAAGGAAAACGTGGCCCTGCACACCGAATTCAGCGGCAATCTGCCTCTGGTTTACTCCGACCCCGCCAAGCTCAAACAAATTATCATCAATCTGCTCAGCAACGCCGCCAAATTTACCCACCAGGGCGCCATCACCGTGCGCCTGACCGGCCAGGGTGATACGCTGACGCTGACCGTCAGCGATACCGGCATTGGTATCTCGCCGCAAGCCCTGCCGCGCATTTTTGAAGAGTTCGAGCAGGCCGAAAGCACCATCCGCCAGCAATATGGCGGCACCGGCCTCGGCCTGCCCATCAGCCGCAGCCTGGCCCGCCTGCTCGGCGGCGACCTCACCGCCGCCAGCACCCTGAGCGCAGGCTCAACGTTTACGTTGACTATACCCGTGTTTTACCGTGATGCGTGAAACGTGACATCGTTCACGCACCTCACGCCTCACGCATCACGTTTATGACACCACCCGGCTACACCATCACCGACAAGCTGTATGAGAGCAGCCACACGGCCGTGTACCGCGCCCAGAGTGACGAGGGACAACCCGTCATCCTGAAGGTGTTGCAGCCCGCCCAGGCCACACCGCAGGGGTTGGCCCGCTTCCGGCGCGAGTATGAAATCACCCGCCAGCTAACCGGCGAGGGCATGATCCAGGTCTACGCCCTGGAAAGTTTCCCCAACAGCCAGGCCATCGTCGTCGAAGATTTTGGCGGACAATCGCTGGCGCGGCTGGCCAACAAGCCGCTGCCGCTGGACACCTTCCTCCCCCTGGCGCTGCACATCACCGACCAGCTAGACGCCATCCACCAGCAAAACCTGATCCACAAAGACATCAACCCGGCCAACATCATCTGGAATCCGGAAACCGGCGTGGTCAAAATCATTGATTTTGGCCTCTCCACCTCCCTCAGCCGTGAAAACCCGGAAATCCGCAGCCCGCGCATCCTGGAAGGCACGCTGGCCTACATCTCGCCGGAGCAGACCGGGCGCATGAACCGGGCCATGGACTACCGCGCCGACTATTACTCGCTGGGGGCAGCGTTTTACCAGTTGCTCACCGGGCAGCCTCCCTTCACCGCCCAAGACCCCATCGAACTGGTCCACGCCCACATCGCCCGCCCGCCGCAGCCGCCGCACACGCTGAACACGGCCGTACCCGCCCCCCTCGGCGACATCATCCTGCGCCTTTTAGCCAAAAACGCCGAAGACCGCTACCAATCCGCCTACGGCCTGAAAGCCGATTTGCAGGAATGTTGGCGGCAGTGGCAGACGGACGGCCGTATCACCCCCTTTCCCCTGGCCCAACACGATGTATCCGCCCGCTTCCAATTGCCACAACTACTGTACGGCCGTGAAGCCGAACTGCAAACCTTGCTCGCCGCCTTTAGCCGCGTGGCCGACCCCCAACAAGGCCGCGTCGAACTCCTGCTCGTCACCGGCGCGGCCGGCGTGGGTAAATCCTCCCTGGCACGCGAACTGCACAAAGCCACCGCCATCCAGCGCGGCGCCTTCATCAGCGGCAAATTTGACCAACTGCACCACACCCCCTATGCCGCCCTCATCAACGCCTTTCAAGAACTGGTCAACCAGCTTCTCAGCGAAAGCGAGAGCCGGATCGCCGCCTGGCGCAGCCAATTGTTAGCCGCTCTCGGCGGCAACGGGCAGGTCATCATAGACGTCATCCCGGCGGTGGAATGGATCATCGGCCCACAGCCCCCGCCGCCGCCGCTGCCGCCCAGCGAGGCCGAAACCCGCTTCACCCTGGCCTTCCAGAACTTCATCCGCGTTTTTGCCCAGGCCGACCATCCCCTGGTACTGTTTCTGGATGACTGGCAGTGGATGGACGCCGGGTCACGCCAGTTGTTGCAGCGGCTCATCACCGCGCCGCACACGCGCCACCTGCTGCTCATCGGCGCGTACCGCGACGCTGAAGTGGGGCAGACCCATCCCGTCTGGCAAATGGTCAACAATCTGCGCCAGAGTGGCATCCCCATCAACGACATCGCCCTGACGCCGCTAACGCTGCCCGTCATCAACCAGTATGTGGCCGACGCTCTCCACACCGCTCCCACCGAAACCCGGCTGTTGGCCGAACTGGTGCTGGCTAAGACGGGCGGCAACCCCTTTTTCACTGGCGAATTTTTGAAGTCGCTGGTCGCCAGTGACCTGATCGCCTTTGACTACGAAGCCGGGCGCTGGCGCTGGGACCTGCCCGGCATCCAGGCCACCGACATCACCGACAATGTGGTGGAATTGATCACCGGGCACATCCAGCAGTTGACCGCCGCCGGACAAACGGTACTCAAACTGGCCGCCTGCATTGGCGCCCGTTTTGACCTGGCAACGCTGGCGCTGGCTTACGACCGGCCCTCACAGGACACGGCCGTTGCCCTCTGGGAAAGCATCGTCGCCGGTCTCATCACCCCGCTCAACGACGAGTACCGGCTGGCCGTTTTTGACGTACCCACCAACGCCGCCTACAAATTCGCCCACGACCGCATCCAGCAGGCCGCCTACGCCCTGCTGAACGAAGCCGAAAAACAGGCCACCCACCGGCAAATTGGCA
>CAADGU010000056.1 GCA_900696625.1 uncultured Chloroflexota bacterium
CCCAGACCGCGCAGGCGGTCTTTGCAATTGTTGCCGCGAATTCCATTCGCCGGGCAAAATGACACTTTATGGCCTTTGGCAGTATAACTGCCCACTGCTAACTGCTCACTGCCAACTGCCAACTGCTTACTGCTTACCATTTACTATCCCCCCACCCGCCGGCTCTCCCGATGCCAGCCCGACAGCAGCCGTTCTGAGGCCGCCGGGTCAAACTGCTGGTGACGCCGGATATAGGTAATGGCGGCGATGACCGCCAGGTCGCGCAAATGGGGCGCGGCTGTGCCATTTTCCAAAACTGGTTCTTTGAGGGAGCCGGTGTGGTAACGGCCGTTCACAAACCCCTCCGCGGCCACAATTTGTTGTAATAACGAAATATTGGTGGGAATGCCGGTCACAGCAAAATCGGCCAAGCCCTGGCGCAGGCGAGCCATGCTGGTCGCCCGATCCGGCCCCCAGGTCGTTAGTTTGGCAAAAAGCGGCGCATAAGCCGCCGGCACCTGGCAGCCGCTATAAGCATACGTATCTATACGAATATCCGGCCCCGTAGGCAACCGCAGCCGCGTCAATTTGCCCGGACTGGGCAGGAAGTGCCGCCAGGGGTCTTCGGCATAAACACGGGCCAACATCGCCCAACCACGCAGTTGAACGTCCGCTTGCCGGAATGAGAGGGATTCCCCGGCAGCCAGGCGCATTTGTGCCTGCACCAGGTCTACCCCGGCGCGCATCTCCGTCAGGCAATGTTCCACCTGAATGCGGGCTTTGATTTCGCTAAAGTAAACATGGCCCTCATCCGTCACCAGGAATTCCACCGAGCCAACATTCTGGTAGTTAAAGAGGCGGGCAATGGCCACGGCCGTGGCACACAACATCTCTCTTTGGGCTGGCGCCAGGGAGGGGGACGGCGACTCCTCAATCACCTTCTGATTGTGGTACATAATTGAGCCTTCGCGCTCGCCCAGGCAAACCAGATTGCCATACCGGTCGCCCACAATCTGAACGCTAATCTGGTGCGCGGGCAAGATCGCTTTCTCCAGGTAAAAGCGCAAATTAGCGCGCAAATTGCCGTAGTCGGCTTGCGATTGCTGCCCCTGGCGAATGGACGCCGCCAGCCACTCAGATGAGGGCGCCAGCCGGGAACCACGCCCTCGCCCGCCCCGGTAGGATTTGATGACCAGCGGATAGCCCATCTGATCAGCGGCTTGTTGCAAGGCATCGGCATCGTCACGGCCGTAAGCCTCCGGCGAGCTCTCTACCGTCAAAAAACCAGCCTCCCGCACCCGCGCCAACGCCGCCAGCTTATCCCGCGTTTGCTGCAATACCTCCGGCGGCGGGCCAATAAAGGCTATGCCTGCATCCAGACACGCCTGGGCAAAAGCTGCCTCTTCGGACAAGAAACCATAGCCTGGATAAATAGCATCTACTCCCCGTTCCCGCGCCAGCTTCACCATCGCCTGGTCATCCATGAAAAAGGCCGGGGACTCTACCCGCACACACTCATCCGCCAGCCGCACATGCAGCGAACTGATGTCCGAGGGGTCATATACGGCAACGGCCGTGATCCCCATCTCCCGACACGCCCGCACCGCCCGCACCGCAATTTCCCCCCGGTTGGCAATTAAAATTTTGTTGAACATCTCCACCTTCCTGAATGGGGTGGCAGGTGGCAGATAAAGGCAATCACCTGCCACTTGCCACCTGCCACTTGCCACCTTCCCCTACATCGGCGAAATCCCATGTTTCCGCGCCACGTGCCGCTCCCGTTTGGAGAGCGTCAGCTCCAGCGCCCGGATCAGGGTGCGGCGCGTGTCGCGGGGCTGAATCACATCATCAATCAGCCCCCGCGCCGCGGCCACATACGGATTGTTAAAGCGGGTCTCGTAATCATCCACCAACTCTTGCCGCCGGGCGTCCGGGTCAGCCGCTTCCTGCACTTCTTTGCGAAAGAGGATGTTCACCGCCCCCTCCGCGCCCATTACCGCAATTTCGGCGTTGGGCCAGGCATAGAGCAAATCGCCGCGCAGCCCTTTGCTGCTCATCACGCAGTACGCACCGCCGTAACTTTTACGCAAAATGACCATCAGCTTGGGCACAGTCGCCTCGCTGTAGGCATAAATCAGCCGCGCCCCGTTGCGAATGATGCCGCCATACTCCTGGTCTTTGCCGGGCAGAAAACCGGGTACATCTTGCAAAGTGATGATGGGCACGTTATAGGCGTCACAAATGCGAATGAAGTGGGTGGCTTTCAGAGAGGCTTTGATGTCAATGCAGCCTGCCAGCACCATCGGCTGGTTGGCGACAATGCCCACCACATAGCCATTCAGCCGGGCAAAACCAACCACCATGTTTTGCGCCCACAGTTGATGCACCTCAAAGAAACGGCCGTCATCCACCAGACTGGCAATCACCCGGCGCACCTCATACGGCTTGTGGGGATCCGTGGGCACAATCTCTTCCAGTTCCGGGCTGGAGCGGTGCGGGTCGTCAAGCGGCCTTATGTAGGGCGGGTCATCCTGGTTATTGCCAGGCAGGTAACTCAGCAATTCCCGCACCCGCGCCAGACACTCCTTGTCTTCCCCTGCCAGAAAATGACAGACGCCACTCTCCTGGCTGTGCATCAGCCCGCCGCCCAACTCCTCAAAGGTCACGTCCTCCTGCATCACCGCCTTAACCACCTGCGGCCCGGTGATAAACATGTAGCTCTTCTCCGTCATAAAAACAAAGTCCGTCAGCGCCGGCGAATAAACCGCCCCACCCGCGCACGGCCCCATAATGACGGAAATCTGGGGGATGACGCCAGACGCTTCGCAGTTGGCGTCAAAAATTTTGGCGTACCCGCCCAGGCTGTCTACCCCCTCCTGGATGCGCGCCCCGCCGGAGTCGTTGATGGCGATGAAGGGACAACCATATTGCAGCGCCATGCGCATCGCCTTGGCAATTTTGTTGGCGTGCATCTCCCCCAACGAGCCACCCATCACCGCAGCATCTTGCGAGGCAGCCATGACGTGACGGCCGTTTACCAGCCCAAACCCCACCACCACGCCGTCGCCATAGCGCGAGCCCTTGCCGCCGACGTAGCTCTCATACCGGGGCAGCACCAGGGAATCAATCTCCTCAAACGTACCCGTATCAAACAACAAATCCAGCCGTTCGCGGGCCGTCAGCCGCCCTTTGGCATGTTGGCCGGCTACATCCTTCTCCGTCCCCCGCGCCTGGTACTTACGTTTATCCAACTCTTCCTTGTAAACCTGCATCTCTTTGATCATCTTCAACCTCAAGACTACAGCGGATAGTGAAATGAACGGATTTTCTTCATCTGTTCATTTCTTCATCCGTTGTTGTCATCCCGTGGCAATGGTCATCACAAAGCCATCCTCCACCCGCCACCAGCCGGTTAAGGGAGGGGCAGGTCGGGGTAAACGGCCGCTATCGCAGCGAATGGCAAAGGGCGTCCAAATCCCCGGCGGCGGCGCCACCGGCTCAACCAGGCAGCTAATGGCCCGCGTATCCACCGACAGCCCCAGGTGGAGGGCTTTTAACACCGCTTCTTTGGCGCTCCACACGGCCGTTTCCCAAACCGCCCGTTCTGGCCCCACCAGCCCATAACCCAACGCAATTTCCGCCAGCGTAAAATACTCTTCGGCAAAACCTGCCGGGCGTGGCCGATTCAATTCCATATCGGCCCCGATGGGGGCATGTGCTTTTTCCACAGCGGCCACAAAGGCACGGCCGTGGGCATGGCTGATGGAAATGGAAAAGCGGTTATCGGTAATCGGTAATCGGTAGTCGGGGACACCATCGGGATTGTTGGTAATCGTGATCATATCCAGGGGCAGCGTCACGCCGTCTTTTTCCCAGAGTACCGTTTGCAGCAGCCGCTTGGCCGTCCAGCGGCCAAGCAACCAATCCGTGCGCCGTTTGTCCGTTTTCAACTCCTGCAAACGTGCCAACTCCACATCCGTCAGGTAGTCGTCAGCCGGAACTTCAGTCAGTGTTTGTGTTAACCAGTGAATCATGGGGAATTAGGAATTAGGAATTATGAATTAGGAATTTATGAATGGCCAGCGCCATCCATCCTTCATAATTCATAATTCATCCTTCATAATTGAACATTGCCGGGCAGCGTCACCGTCCGGTAAGCGGTTAGCACCACAAAGACATGGCCGGTTTCATCCACCACCTGGGCGTTGAATTCCTCACCGCCGTTGACAGCTTCCACAATGGCATACAGGCGACGGCCGTCCGCCTCCCGCTCCTGTTTATAAGCCGTCACCGCGCCAATCGCAAACGGCAGGGCCATCGTCCGCTGCTGCCGGATTTGCCACACACCCGCCGTCTGGAAGCACAGTTCAATCAGGCGCGGGGCCATCAGTTCCGGCGCGTCGGCCGGATTCATGTTGGGCGGCAGCTTTTCCGCCAGCAGCCCAATCGCCCGGCTGCCTTCCACCTGCACCGATTCCAACACCTGATAGGCCGGGCCGTGGAAATAGATGTTGTAAATAGCGTTTGCTGTCACATCCATCTGCTGTGGGGGCGTAAAGGGCACGGGCACGGCCGTTGGCGCTACCTTACTCATCCGCACCACCGCCGTGAAGTGCAGCTTTTCCTGCAAGCCACCCTTCAATTCACGGCGGGAATAGAGGGAGGCATAAACCAGCAGATCGTCACCATCGGGCACGCCTGCACTGAGCGGCAACCGAAGGTTACTGGCCGAAGTGGCCGTACCCCGCAAATACAACGTCTGCGGCTCCATCCGGTAAAACTTAAAGGGCGCGTGGAACTGTTCGTTGGTCACGGCCGTGACTTCATAACCCGGCGCCATCGTCTTTGCCAACTCCGCAAACGCCTCCGTGCCCATCACCCCCGGCAGCAGCGGCGTCCCATCCATCGCATGGTCAAACAGGAACGGCTGCCTCTGCGGGTCCAACACCGTCTCCACTTCCCACCCGCCATACACCTTCGCCGCTACCACCTGCTCTACCAACAAAAAACCCTCTGTGCCTCCGTGACTCTGTGGTAATTTAATCCCCCCCGTTTCATCCCACTCATCCACCAGCAGACCCAACTTACCGCCCACCAGCACTTCACCATCCCCCACCAGTAACTCCCGGCGCACGGTGGGGATACCGGCGGCTGGCGGCAGCATCTCAATACCCGCAAACTCCATGATCTTGGGAATCGAGCCGCGTGTGGCCATGCCAATGCCGCCCCAGGCCGTCCAATCAATGGCAATCGCCTTCGTCTCTGGCCGCGTGCGTTGTAAGCTGCTGGTAATTTTGCACAGCAGGTCATTGGCCGCACTGTAATCCGTCTGCCCGGCGTTGCCAAAACGGCCCGCCACCGAACTAAAGACCACCGTCGCGCCAATGGGCAAATCCTGAGCCGCGTGCAGCAGGCTGTAAAAACCGTCTGCCTTAATGTCATACACCAGGTCAAACTGGGCCGCGTCTTTCTGATTCAGCGCCTTGCTAATCTCAATGCCGCCGGCATGAACCAGCACATCTATCCGGCCAAACTTCTCCCGGATTTTGGCCACAATCCCGGTCAGGGCTTCGTGATCGAGCAGGTTGACGCTGCGATACACGGCCGTGCCCCCCGCCCTTTCCACCGCTTCAATGGCACTCAACGCCGCTTCTAATCGCTCCACCGCCGCCAGCTTCTTCTCAATCATCACCGGCGTTGGCTTTTCGCTCGCCGCTTTGGTCTCTTCAATAAGCCGCTGCTTCAGGGCGTCCTTGTCGGCGCGAAACAGGGCAATTTGGGGATCAGTGCGGTCAGGTTCCGGCGTCAAATCCAGCAGGTAAAACACGCCGCCGCTGGCCGCGGCCAGGTCGGCCACAATGGCGCTGGTAATGCCACCCGCCGCCCCTGTCACCAGGAAAACAGCGTCGCGGTTAAATTGTGGCCCGGTCGGGAGACCGACCACAGCGTCGTAAGTTGCGGGCTGCTCCATCAGGGTGATGGTGTAACGGCCGTCCCGCCAATACCCCACCTCCACGCAACCCGGATCCGCCAGCGTTTCCGCTATCAACAGGTCGGCAAAAGCGGCCGTTTTGCGGCTGGCCTCGAAATCTACGGCCTTGACTAAGACGGACGGCCGTTCCCTTTTGTACGCTTTGGTAAACCCTGTGACGCCGCCGCCCAGTGGGGCTATGGCCGGTTCCGGCCCATAGCCGTGCAGCCCGCCCAACCGTGTCGCTGCCACCAGGAACGCGCCCGGTTCAGACACGGCGTCATAGAGCGCCCGCATGGTCACGGACAAATTTTTCACCCGCGCCCGGTTCGCTTCCCGCCACTCATCCAAAGTCATGGCTGCCAGATCAGGCTCAACATCCAGCGCCACCAGCCAGTAGACGCCCTGCACCGGCCCGTCCGCCAGCCACGTTTGCGCCTGCGCTGCCAACGCTTCAGCAGCCAGGGTGACATCCAGCGTCAACACAGTCACGCGAAGCTTTTCCAGCTTTTTGACGAGCGCCTTGCCAACGCCGCCCTCATCCTGGGCCACGATCACACGGCTGGCCTCGTTTAAGAGAACACCGGTTGGTTTGCATTGGGTGAGCGACGGCCGTAACGCCGGCAACGGCACACGGCGCGGCATCGTGTCCGCATCGGCCAATGTATATTCCGGTTCAATTTGGGGAATCAGGGGTGGCGCAGTAGTCGTCTCCGGGGCGACCACCAGGCCACCCTCTATGCTTTTAAATCCGACGGCTGCTCCACAACGGCTGCCAGATCAGGCCGCATCTCGCGCACAAACCCCACCACTTTTGCCAACGTGTTGTAATCCCGCAGGCTCAAGTCATCGCGGCGCGGGATGTTGAACTCGGTACGAATCGCCAGGAACGTCTCCGCCTGTTTCACCGTGTCCACGCCTAAATCCGCCTCCAAATCCAAGTCCATTTCCAACATATCCGTCGGGTAGCCAGTCTGTTCGGCCACAATCGCCAGAACTTTGTCGGCGATGGGATCGGAGATTGGAGATTGGAGATTGGAAGGCTTGTCCTGAGCCAAGTCGAAGGATTGAGAGATTGACGGAGCGACTTGCTCACTGCTCACTGCTAACTGCTCACTGCTTACCAAATCCGGCCGCATCTCGCGCACAAACCCCACCACCTTCGCCAGCGTGTTGTAGTCGCGCAGGCTCAAGTCATCGCGGCGCGGGATGTTGAACTCGGTACGAATCGCCAGGAACGTCTCCGCCTGTTTCACCGTGTCCACCCCCAAATCCGCCTCCAAATCCAAGTCCATTTCCAGCATATCTGTCGGATAGCCGGTTTGTTCGGCCACAATCGCCAGGACTTTGTCGGCGATGGGATCAGCGATTGGAGATTGGAGAGTAGAGATTGGGAGATTGGGAGATTGGGAGATTGGTTCGACCATTGGGCTTCCGACTTCGGGCTTCGGCTCACCAATAGCTGCTGGTGGATTCCCATTTACTGGCACAGGTATCGCCTGTACTGGCGCTGGCGCTGATTGTGGCGTAACGGCCGTCGGCTGATTATTCACCGGCTTCGGCTGCACTTGAACCGGCGCAGGCACGGGCATAAGCGCCGGTACGGCATACGGCTCACGGATTACGGCATACGGTATACCGCCCCCCGTCCGCACTACCGGCTCCGTACCATACTGCCAGGTGGAGGGGCACGGCCGTCTGCCCGGCGCACCCTTCGCCACAATCCGCAAATTCCGCTTTTCCACTTCTAGTTCAGCGAAATCGTAGCCACTGACATCATCCAGCCACTTCTGGTAACGGGGTTTGTTTTCCACTCGATCCAACGCACCGGGAATACGCCGCGTCAGCGTAAAGGAAATTTGCGAACCAAAACCGGCGGCCAGATGCAGCGCATACTGCACCGGATAGCGCCCGCCCCGGCTCAGGTTCAATTCACCCAAATCCGGGTCAACCTCTTTGTAATTGGGCACCGGCGGCACAATGCCGTATTCCAGGATTTTCAGAGCAATCACATCTTCGACGCCCACACCCATGGGATGGCCGGTAAAACCTTTGGTATTCGCCACCACAATCTCTTTGGCCGCTTCGCCAAATGTCTGCCGCAGGGCCACCACTTCCGCCGAAGCCGAACCGCCCCGCGCCGGGGTGTACGTCTCATGGGACATAAAGACCAACTGTGGCGCAATGTTGTAGCGATTGAGGCCAAAACGGGTTTCGGCCGTCGTCATCAGGTCGTTCATCACCTGGGCAATGTGGTCTACGTCCAGCCGCGAGCCGTGGAAGGCGCTGTTGCGGGTTTCGCTGCTCAAGAGTTCCACGATGCCGCGCATGCCGCGCTCCTGCACCGCGTCTTCGCTTTCCACCACCAGCGCGCACGCGCCCATGCCCAAAATGGTGCCGTGCCGCCGTTTGTCAAAGGGCAATGCCGCTTCTTGTACACGGTCATCGGTGGCAGCCGCCCCCACTGCCAACATGCCGGCCCCAACCCATTCCAGCAAATGGTCGCCGGTCACGTCGTCGGCAGCCACCACAATCACGCGGCGGCAACGGCCGTTGCGTATCCAATCCTCCGCTATCGTTATCGCCTGGGTGGTGCTGGCGCAGGCCGCATTCACCTGCGTATTCGGGCCGCGCGCGCCGATATATTCGGCGAACTGGCTGTGCCCCATACTCAAAATACGGAAGATGAAGCGGCGGTCAAAGATGTACGGTTCACGTTCCATCACTTCGCGCAAACTGTTAATCCGCCGCGTGATTTCCAACAAGGTCTGGTTGTCGTTGCAGGTGCGGCGCAGTTGATCCAGCATCTCCAGTTGTTCCAACCGGCTTTGATAGGTGTAATACTTTTCAAAATCCTCCGCAAAACGGTCGCCGCCGGGGAAAGCACTGGCAAAAATCACGCCTGTCTCATCACGCAGTGATTCCGGCAGCATCCACCGCTGCGGCAGAGAAGAGCCATTGCTGGCATGTTTGTAAGTCATCACCAGGGGAATGCCCGCTTCGCGCAGCGCATCCAGCCCGGCAGCAATGGCTAACTGCGTGGTTATATCCAGGGCATCTACCAATTTTTGGGGTACGCCATATTCTTCCGCCAGGTCAAATGAACCGGGGCGGCCGGCGATACGCACCACCTCATCAGGGTTATCAATGGTCGAAAAACTACCACCACCGTCGGCCGCTTTCACCACACGGGTAATTCGTTTGGCCACCATCTTCTGGCGGAAGCGTTCGGGAATCAGGTCTACAAACTGTTCCCCCTGCAAAATGCGCCAGGCATTGTCCGGGGCCATCACCGCCTTTTCCGCACCCGGCAGCCCCAGCCCCGTGCCGCTGATGACGACGGAACCGAGAGGGGGATGGGCGCGGTTGTAGGGGAGATTAGAAGATTCGGTAATTCGGTAATTGGGTAATTGGGTAATTGGGGTATTAGGATATTGGGATATTGCCTGGGCTTCAGGCAAGGAAGTACCGTTGGTTTTAGGGGCCATTGTTTCCTCTCTTCTCACTGCTAACTGCTCACGGACGCTGCGTCCGTCGCTTACTGCTAACTGCTCACTGCTAACTGCTAACTGCTTCCCCGCATAACCCGCCGCATATAGCGCACAGAGCGCCTGGTTAAAAGCGGGCAGTTCGCCGGGTTTGGGATGGTTGGTCAACAGGGCCAGCACATCGTTTTTGTCTTTGAATACGTCGTTGGCAAAACCGCGCAGGGCGCGTTTGGGGCCAACTTCCACAAAGGCGCGCGCGCCAAAGTCATAGAGCGTGTGCAGCCCTTTGACCCATTGCACGGTAGCAGCCACCTGTTGTTGGAGGTTGTCCTTAATGGCATCTACGGCCGTCGGGTAAAAATCACCGGTCACGTTGGTGATGATGGGCAGGGTGGGCGGCGCAATGTGCAGCCGGTCCAGTACCCGGCGCAGCGGCGCGCTGGCGGGGGCGATGATGCTGGTATGGAAGGCATGGCTAACGGGGATGATCATCGCCTGGTACCCGGCTTCCTGGAAGAGGGTCACGGCCGTTTCCACGGCCGTACTCGCCCCACCAATCACACACTGGCTGCTGCTGTTGATATTGGCCGGAATCACATAGCCCTCCACTTGCTTCAAGGTGGCCTCAATCACGTCATAGGGGGCCAGGACGGCGGCCATCTTGCCGTTATCCTCCAGCTTCAGGCTGGCCATCTCGCCACCCCGCGCCGCCGCCGCTTCCAGCGCGTCGGCAAAGGGCATGATCCCGGCCACAATCAGCGCCGCATATTCACCCAACGAATGACCCACCACCACATCGGGGCTGAAACCAAAGCGTTGCAGCAGCCGGTACATAGCAATATCCATTGTCAGCATCGCCGGTTGGGTGATCTCCGTTTGCATCAGGTCAAAAGTGGCTTTGTTCACGGCGGCGTTGTCGTTCGGGTCTACAAAGATGAAATCGGTCAGCGGTTTGCCCAAAATGGGCGTCATCACTGCGTCCGCTTCATCAAAAACGGCCTGCACCTCTGGATAGAGTGCGGCCAATTCCCGGCCCATGTTCACGTACTGGCTGCCCTGGCCGGGAAACATGAAAGCGACCTTGCCTTCCGGTTTACCCGCGCCGCGATAAATGCCCTGCGCCTCGACCGCTTTCCAGGCTGATGGCGCATCTGAAACCATGAGCTTCTGCGCCTTTTGCAGCCGATCCAGCAGTTCCGCTTGATCGCCAAAATCAATAAACAGCCGCTCTGGGGATTCAATCACGGCCGTGTCCGGCAACTCTTTGGGCGGCGTCCAACCTGTCTCCACGCGGTTCAAGAATTGGTCAAGTTTTTCCTTCAATTCCTGCGGCGTCGCCGCACCAACTGCCAGAATCCCTCTTACTGGCTCCAACTCCTTTGCTTCTTTTGCCTCTTTGCCGCTTTGCGTTTCAAATTTTTCCACCGCAAACACCTTCTTCGGCTGCGTCAGTTCGCCGGGGCGATGTTCTTCCAACACCAGGTGGAAATTGGTGCCGCCGAAGCCGTAGGCGCTGACGCCGGCGCGGCGGGGTGTGCCGTTGGGCGGTTCCCAGGCACGGCCGTCGTGCAGCAAATAAAATGGCGTTTGGCTGAAATCCACATATGAATTGGGCGGATTGGCATTCAGCGTGGGCGGCAGGAATTTGTGGTGCAAGGCCATGACCGCTTTGAACATGCCGGCGGCGCCCGCGCCCGCTTTCAGATGGCCGATGTTGCTCTTAACCGACCCCAGGCCAATGCTATTTCGTCTGGCGTGACCAAACACGGCCGTCAAACTCTCCACTTCGGCCACATCACCCACCGGGGTGCTGGTGCCGTGCGCTTCCACCAGGGTAGCCGTGGCCGGGTCTAAACCAGCCACTTCCCAGGCATGCTGCATGGCTAACTGCTGCCCAATGGGGTTGGGGGCGGTAATGCCTTTGCCTTTACCATCACTGGCGCCGGCCACGCCGCGAATGACGGCGTAGATTTTATCGCCAGCGTGTTCCGCATCTTCCAGCCGCTTGAGCAGGAAGAGAGCCGCGCCTTCACCCATGACAAAACCGTCTGCGCCATCGCCAAACGGCCGTGTGCCCGTGGCACTGAGCGCCCCAATTTTGCAAAACTTGACAAATGGCCCAATGCCCATGTTCCGGTCTACACCGCCGGTGATCACCGCGTCCACTTTATGCTCCATCAGCAGTTCGATGGCTGCTTCCACGGCGGCAAAGCTGGAGGCGCAGGCAGCGTCGGTGATGAAGTTAGGGCCGCGCAGATTGAGCATGTTGGCGATACGGCCGCTGACGATGTTGGGCAGTTCGCCGGGCATGGAATCTTCGGTGATGGGTGGATATTGCTCGTCTATGTGGTCATGCCAGCCGGCCAGAATGGCCTGGCGGGTGGGGGTGGGCAAGGCGGCAAATTCGGACACGGCCGTCAGCGCCCGCGCATAATTGGGGAAGGCAATCCGTTCGTTGGTGGTGTAGTGCAGTTCACCGCCCATGGCCGTGCCGATGATGGTAGCCGTGCGTTCGGTGTTTAACGGCCGTGCCGGATAGCCATAATCGCTCAGCACATCGGCGGCGATGGTCAGCGCCCACTGCTGCCCTTCGTCCATCGCCGCCGCCACTTTGGGCGGCATGCGAAAACGCTTCCAATCAAATTGAAAACCCCGCACCCATCCGCCGATTTTGGTGTAAGTCTTGTCCGGCGCTTTCGGATCGGGGTCGTAATAATCTTCAATGCGCCACCGCTCCGGCGGCGTTTCCGTGATGCTGTACCGCTTGTTCAGGATGTTTTGCCAGAATGTGGCCGCGTTCAGCGCCTCCGGCATAATGGCCCCCAACCCCACAATGGCGATGGCTCGGTCTGAGGTGTCGCTCATTTTCGTTCACTCCCTTTTTTGTTAGGAAAGTGAGCAGTTGGCAGTGAGCGGTTAGCAGTATCTCGGCTGCTCACTGCTCACTGCTTACTGCTCACTGCTTACTAAATGCTTCATTCAACTGCTCTGCCGCAAAATCCATATCCACCACCAGTCCGTCCTGGGCGGCGTAAATGCCGGGCAGGTCGAGGGATTGGGCGAGATTGGGATCGGTTTGGCCGGCGCCGATGGCCCAGCGTAACCCTTCGGTAGCCACTTTGAGGGCGGCATCACGGCCGTGAATCCGGCTGAGCGCCTGCCGCGTGGGTACGTCCAGGTGAATGGCTTCGGTGGGTTTATCGGCCACCCGTTCGGCAAAAATGGCGGCCGTTTCCGCATAGGCAATCAATTCACCCAGGCGAAACAGCACATGTTGGTTGCGCGTCAGCCGATCCAGGCGGCAGCGTTCCAGGATGACGGCCAGGGCGCGCATGGCCATGGCCGC
Source organism: uncultured Chloroflexota bacterium (assembly GCA_900696625.1). Lineage (GTDB taxonomy): Bacteria > Chloroflexota > Anaerolineae > Promineifilales > Promineifilaceae > CAADGU01. The sequence goes on from CAADGU010000056.1 coordinate 12,785, forward strand.
ATAGTTGGCTCCATTCTCCGGCTGCTCCTGGTGGATGAGCGAGAGGCGGTTGGCCCATTCCTTGTAATAATCGCCGCGCGATTTCAGGTGCAACTGCCAGCGGTCGCGGGCAATCGTCCATTCCATGATCTCCGACGTGCCTTCATAAATGGTGGTGATGCGCACATCGCGCTTGATTTTTTCCACCATATACTCTTTGGTGTAACCGTAACCGCCGTGCGCCTGGATGGCGTCTTCGGCCGCTTTGTTGCCCGCTTCCGTAGCCATGTATTTGGCGACCGCCCCTTCCGTTTGCAGCCCTTCTTCGCCGCTATCCAGCCGTTCGGCCACCCATTCGATGTAAGTGCGGGCCGCTTCCAAGCGGGCGGCGTTGGGCACAATCAGCTTGTGGGTGTAGCCCTGTTTCTGGCTGAGGGGTGCGCCGCCCTGGATGCGTTCCTGCGAGTAGCGAATGGCACGACGCAGCGCTTCCCAGCCCGCGCCCAACCCAAACGCGCCCACCATCAAGCGGGTATAGCCAAAAACGGCCTGCGCCTGGGCCAATCCCTGCCCTTCTTGCAAGCCCACCAACCGGTCGGCCGGGACGTAGACGTTATCCAGGAAGAGGGCGGCGGTGTTGCTGGCGCGGATGCCGTGTTTGTCTTCCGGTTTGCCGCGTGTGAATCCTTCACTGTCGCGGTCTACGATGAACCAGCTGGGGCCGCCGGGGGCCAGCGCCAGGATGGTGTATAAATCGGCCACGCCGCCGTTGCTGATCCACTGTTTCTGACCGGAAATGTGATAGCCGGTAACGACGCCATCTTCGATGACGGGTTCGGCTTTGGTGGTCATGGCGGCAAGATCAGAACCGGCCTGTGGTTCGGTCGCGCCATAGGCCATGAGCAGCGCTTCTTCGGCAATACGGCCGTACCAATACTTTTTCTGCTCTTGTGTAGCCCCCACGCTGATGGGGTCGGATCCGAGGAAGGTTGCCAGGACGCCGGTCGCTACGCCCAGGTCAATCGTGGCCATCAATTCGGCCACGCGGTAAATGTCATACGCGCCGCCGCCCAGCCCATCATACGCTTCGGGGATGAAGAGCAGGTGCAGCCCCAGGGACATGGGGTCATACAGTTCTTGTAAAACTTCGTGGGGGAATTCGTCGTTGTGGTCTAGTTTGAGCAGATAATCGGGGGTAAGTTTTTTTTCGGCATACTTTTTCAGTGTATCCAGGATCATGTCGCGGGTTTCTTTGTCCAGGCCAACGGCCGTTTCTTCCGTTTTTAACATCGCTGTCTCCTCTATATCAATCAGTAAGCAAAAAACAGTAAGCAGTGTACTCACCGCTCACTGCTCACTGCTTACTGCTCACTTTTCAAACATGCGGTTCAGGGCGTTTTGATTGTGGAATAATTCACAATATCCAGTGTTATTGTAGGTCAAAGAGAGGGGACGCCAGAGTGACAAGTGTCACGTGATACAAAGGCGAAAAGCATAATGCAGTGTGTCATGGGTGCAACATCCCCACGGGCAGTAGGCGTTTACAAGCTGTTAGAAAGTTTGTAACCTGTAACCAGTAATATGTGTTTACCTCTGAGTTCAACGTAGTAAAGCAATTATATAGATCACTCAGTTTTCTGTAGCGGCATCAAATCGTAGAATTATTCATCAAGTGGAGGATGTATTGAAATGGCTATAATGACAACTACTTTAGTTTCCCGTTTTTTGTCCCCCCAGGTCAGGCAAAAACCACTCGTCAGTTTGATCGTGCCTACGCTCAATGAAGAGCGCAATCTCCCCCAACTATTTGCCTCGATTCCCGACATGGTGGATGAGGTAGTGCTGGTTGACGGCCGTTCCACCGACCGCACCGTGGAATTGGCCAAAGAATTGCGCCCGGACATCGTCGTTGTCCACCAGAAAGGCAAAGGCAAGGGCAACGCGCTGCGCCAGGGTTTTGAAGCCGCCAGCGGCGAGATCATCGTGATGATAGACGCCGATGGCTCCACCAACCCCGCTGAAATCCCCAACTTTGTGGGCGCTTTGTTAGCCGGCGCCGATTTTGCCAAAGGTTCCCGTTTTATGCAGGGTGGTGGCACATCCGACATGGAACCGCATCGGTATCTGGGCAATCAGTTTTTTGTCTGGACGGTGCGCCTCCTGTTTGGCGGCAAATATACCGACCTTTGCTACGGCTACAACGCTTTCTGGGCCTGGACGCTGCCGCTGTTAAGCCTCAATGGTGACGGTTTTGAAATTGAGACGATGATGAACGTGCGGGCGCTGCAAGCCGGCCTGCGCGTGGCCGAAGTGCCCAGCTTTGAAAACCGGCGTTTTATGGGCCTCTCTAACTTGAATGCTTTTCGAGATGGATTCCGCGTTTTGGGTACCATTTTCAAGGAATGGCTCAATAATCCCGGTCTGCGTGCCGTGAAAAAACAAGAAAATTCGGTCGCCCAGGAAACATTTGAGGAAGCCTTCCACGCCCTGCTGGAAGATACAAACGAATTTGTGAAAATGAGCTACCAGTTGCCCAATGACCGGTTAAAGCATTTGGCTGCCAAACTGCTCGTTCGCTTCGACGCCCTCATGGCAACCGAGATGAACTGCGCCGTCTGCCACGAACTGCAAACGCGCTATGCCGAACATTACCGGGATATCTATGCCAGCTACCTGCTCTCGTATATCCAGAAGGACAAGGCCGGGGCGATGCCACTACCTCAGCCCGTTTACCAAACAGCGCCTTTGTCCGGCTAACCAATACATCTGCCTCAGAATTAAGAATTGAATAATTTGTATGCGATTGGAGATTAGAACGATTCATCCAGACTCTAATCTCCAATCTATGCTACGCATATTATTTGATTCCTAATCCCCCCATTTGGTTATGATAAATAATAGCAACCTTCCTGCACACACTTATCAAATCTTGCTCATCGAAGATGACGTGAGCGCCTCCCGGTTAATTTCTGCGATGCTGGAACGAGGAGGGTACACCGCCCTTATCGCCAATTCGGGAAACGAGGGCATCACGTTAGCTCTCCAGGAGCGTCCTGACTTAATCTTGTGCGACGTGATGATGCCCGACGTCACCGGTCTGGACGTATTACGCACCTTACAGAAACAATCTGATACAGCGACGATTCCCTTTATTTTCCTGACAGCCCTTGCCAGGCAGGAAGATATGCGGGTGGGCATGGAATTGGGTGCAGACGATTACCTGACCAAACCGATACATACTGAGGTTCTGCTCAATGCGGTCGGCAGCCGCCTGAGACGGCACCAGCAATTACAAACAGACCGGTTGGCCCATTTCACGCAGCGGTTAGTTCTGTCTCAGGAACACCAGCGGCAGCAGATGGCTTCTATGCTGGATAACAAGCTGAACCAATCGCTGCGCAGCCTGCAATTTGTTTTGAACATGTTGGCAGCGCCAGCACATGATGACGCCACCTTGTACAACGGCGCAAAGGAGATGCTAGGCGAATTAATTCTCCAGGTAGAGGGGATGGCCCAGGAAATGCACCCGACGATTCTGGCACGTCTGGGGTTAGCGCCAACTCTCCGTTGGCTCTCCGAACAATTTGAGCTAACCATTGAACTAGACATGCCGCATGTGGCATACCAGTTTGAGCCAAAGGTGGAGGTGTGTGTATTTCGCCTGGTTCAAGAAGCGCTCAACAATATCCAACGTCATGCCCAAACAGATCATGCGAAAATTTCGCTGAATTACGTAGCGCCATACCTGGAAGTGCGCATTGAAGATAAAGGGATGGGATTTGATTTGGAGCGCACCTTACAATCAAGCCAGAGTATGGGTTTGCAATATATGCATGGATTGGTAGCCTGGGCGAACGGCGAACTGCATATCACGTCCGGGCCAGGTGAGGGCACGGCCGTATATGCACTTCTGCCTCAAGCTAATGCCATTCCGCTCAGTCCCTCGCCCATTTCGCCGGATTTGCTGCGAATGGCCGGCCGCACCCAACCATTAGAATCAACGGGGGAAACGGCCGTAACCGTCAAGATATTGCTGGCCATTGAACAACCCTTACAGTTACAGGGAATGCACAAGTTATTGGCACGCAATCCCCACTTTGAGGTAGTAGGCGAAATTCAGGATTTGACTCAGGTAGCGGACGCCATTGAAACGTACCAACCACAACTGCTCATCATAAATCCTCTCACCGAGGGCAAAAGCCAGGCAGAGGTATTGCAATCTATCGTTGGGGCGCGTCCAGGCACGGCCGTCTTAGTCATCAGCACCGCCACCCACAACGAATATATACGGGCGGCCTTTGAAAGCGGCGTGTTAGGCTATATCCCCAATACCGCCACCATCACCGATTTGCATACCGCCATCATGCGCGTCGCCCGCAAACAATACTACGTCAGCCCTGGCCTGTCATTTGATCTGGCACAGTGGCAAGAAGCACGGGCAGATTGACGCTAAATTGAGGTTCCATGAATTTTTCTGTGATTATTTGTGCGCATACGGAAGAGCGCTGGCAAGATTTAATCGAAGCGGTGGCTTCGGTAACCAATCAGACCCTCCCCCCCCACCAAATTGTCATCGCCATTGACCATAACCCGGCCATGTTGGCCCGCGCTCGCGCTCAATTTCCAGAAGCGACGGTGGTGGAAAATGTGCAAGAACGGGGCCTAAACGGCGCCCGCAACAGCGGCGTGGCCGCTACCACCGGCGAGATTGTGGCCTTTCTGGATGATGACGCCATTGCTGCACCGGATTGGTTGGAACAGTTACAGGCAGCGTATACGGCCATACACATCGTTGGCGCAGGTGGCAAAATCAATCCTCTGTGGCTCAACGGCCGTCCCCGCTGGTTTCCCGAAGAGTTCAATTGGGTTGTGGGCTGCACCTATCGCGGCCTGCCAGAGCAAACCGCCCCGGTACGCAACCTGATCGGCTGCAACATGTCCTACCGCCGCACCGTGATCGAGCAATTGGGCGGCTTCCGCAATGGCATTGGGCATGTAGGCGGCCGCCCACAAGGCGATGATGAGACCGAATTTTGCATCCGGCTGCGCCAGGCCATGCCCCAGGCCACCCTGCTGTACCAGCCCCAGGCACAAGTATCCCACAAAGTACCCGCCGGTCGCGCCAATTTTGGCTACTATCGCTGGCGTTGTTACCTGGAAGGGCGCTCCAAAGCGCTGCTCTCCCGCCTGGTGGGCGCCAATGACGGCCTGTCTACCGAGCGCACCTACACCCTGAAAGTATTGCCCAGCGGCATGTGGGTCGGCCTGACCGAAAGCGCCCGCCACCGGAATCTGGCCGGTATTGGTCGGTCAGCGGCCATTGCCGCAGGCCTGTTTATCACCACCTTCGGCTATGGGCTGGGGCGTCTGACTCTCGTCGGCAAAAAGGTTGAGTAGCCAGGGGATAGGGGTTACGGTATAACCGTAGACCCTAAGGGTTTCCGAAAACCCTTAGGGTCTACGGTTATTTTAGGATTGATTTCATGCGATTAGTCATGTTAACGCAATTTTACCCGCCTGTTTTGGGTGGGTTGGAGCGGCACGTCAAAGATTTGAGCGAGGCGCTGGCAGCGCGGGGGCACGAAGTGGCCGTCATCACCCTGCGGCAGGGTGGCTGGGGCCAGGACATGCCCGCCTATGAAGAGGTGCAGGGAGTGCGTCTGTACCGCATTCGCGGCACGGTGTCACGGGCAGAAAAGCTGCTGTTTGTGGATGCACGGCGCAGTTATGCCCCCCCTTTTCCTGACCCGGAACTGGCGCTGGCTATTCGCCGCATTCTGGCGCAGGAAAAGCCGCACGTTGTCCATGCCCACAACTGGCTCTCCTTCTCCTACCTGCCGCTGAAACGGTGGAGCGGGGCCAAACTGGTCATTACGCTGCACGAGTTTGGCCTGAGTTGTGGCAAGTGGACGTTCATTCATCAGGATGCCTTTTGCAGCGGCCCGGCATGGGGGAAATGCTGGCGCTGCCTGAATGACCACTATGGCCTGGCCAAAGGGACGATGACTCATCTGGGGCAGCGCACCATGCGTCGGGCACAAGACCGGCGCGTGGACATGTACGTGCCCGTCAGCCAGGCAGTAGCCGAAGGCAGCCAACTGGTGGACAGCGGCCTGCCCTATGAAGTGGTGCCCAACTTTATCCCGGACCACATCGCACCGCCGCCGCCTGATTGGGAAGAACAGTTGGCGCAGCTGCCGACCGGGCCGTTTATGTTGTTTGTCGGTTCTTTTGGTAAACAAAAAGGGATAGATGTGCTGCTGGAAGCATACCGGGGATTAGAAACGGCCGTTTCTACCCAGCGCCCTGTCCCCCTCGTCCTCATTGGTTATGAACTCAGCGACTTTCCCCTGTCACAACTGGATATTCCGCCCCAGGTGCATATCTTCAAGAACTGGCCGAACACGGCCGTCATGGAGGCATGGCGGCGCAGTCATATCGGCATTGTGCCTTCCAACTGGCCGGAACCCAGCCCCACCGTCGTCATGGAAGCGATGGTCGCCGGCGTACCCGTCATTGCCAGCCGCGTCGGCGGCATCCCCGACATTGTGGCCGACGGTGAAACCGGCTTGCTGGTGCCACCCGGCGATCCGATTGCTTTACGCCAGGCCATGTCCCGGCTGCTGCATGACCCGGCTTTGTGCCAGCAAATGAGCGCCGCCGCCCGCCAGCGTGTCACCAACTTCCAGGCGCACACCGTTGTTACCCGCATCGAAGGCATCTACCAACAGCTTTGCCAAACATGAAAGACATCCTGGCGCATCCACGTCTGCACTGGCTGGAGCTGTGGCTCTTCCCGCCCCCGTTGGCGGCCCCCGCACACGGCGATTTGCCCTACGACGAAAGCGAAAATCAGAAGTGGGGTTGGGCGCCGGCCATCAGCTTTGCCGGGGCCGTCTGTTTGCTGGTGGTGGCCTGGGGCTTCAACGGAGCGCGCCGCGACGATCCCTATCACGAACTGATTTTCTGGCTGGGCATCCTGACCTTTTATGCCCTGATTGTCTGGCGGTTGATCTCGCCGCTGGCCTCGCGCCGTGAACGAGTGGTGCTGGTGCTGCTGGCGGGCATCGGCCTGTACATGGTCAAGGTGATGCACAGCCCGCTTTACTTCACCTTTTACGATGAGCTGCTGCATTACCGTACCGCCGCCAATATCCTGGAAACGGGTTTTCACTTCCGAGAACACCCACTGCTGCCCGTCAGCCCCCTGTACCCTGGCCTGGAAAACATCGCCATCGCCCTGGTCAACCTGAGCGGTTTGAACATTTATTACGCGGGCATTATCACCATTTTGGTAGCGCGGGCCGTGTTTGTGCTGGTGTTGTTTCTCTTTTTTGAGAAAACGAGTGAATCGCCCCGTCTGGCGGGAATAGCTACGGTTATTTATGCCGCGAACCCGCACTTTATCTTTTTTGACGCCCAATTTTCGTATGAATCGCTGGCGCTGGTTTTTGTGGTGATGGTGTTTTTAGGTATTCAATACCGGATGACCCATCACAAAGACAAACCGCTGGGGTCTTCGCTGCTCATTATTTTTGGCATTTGCGCCACGCTGGTGACGCACCATGTTACCAGCTATTTCTTGCTCATCTGCCTGACGTTGTGGGCGGTGGTGGCTTATTTTTTCCCATATGAGGGACAAAGCCGGACGATGTTGTTTGGCACGGCCGTACTCGCCCTGGTCGCTATCCTGTCGTGGATGATGTACGTGGCCATCATCACCATTGATTATTTGGTGCCGGTGCTGTCCGGCGCGGTGTTTGATTTGTTCAAGGTGTTGGTGCGCGACGAAACGGGGCGGCAGCTATTTTCGGCGCAGGGTGAAAATGCCCTGCGCCTGTGGGAGCGGGTCATCGTTTACAGTACGGCGCTGTCTATTTTGCTGGGGCTGATGCTGGGCGCGATTGTCATCTGGCGGGAGTATCGCAACCGGCCAACCTATCTCTTTCTGTGCATCATTGGCCTGCTGTATCCAATTACGCAACTGCTCCGTTTTACGGAAAAAGGGCCAGAGATCGCTTCTCGCATTGGCCCGTTCATGTTTTTTGGCATTGCCTTTGTGCTGGCGGTGAGCGTCGCTAAGCTGTACCCTGCCGCTGGCGTCTCCTGGGCGCGATGGCGACATGTGGCGCTCACGGCCGTCATCGTCCTCATGTTTTGGGGCAACTTCCTGGTCAGCTTTCCGCGCTGGGCGTTAATGCCCGGCCCGTACCGATCTGCCGCCGATACCCGCTCGGTGGAAGTGCAAGGGCTGGCCGCGACGGAATGGATACGCGACTATTTGGGGCCGGAACACCGGCTGGCGGCCGACCGGATCAATGGCTTGTTACAGGTAGCTTACGGCCGTCAGTATCAAGTAACCGGTTCGTGGAATAACATCAACGTGCCCGGCGTTTTTCTGGATGTGCCCTTCACGGAAGTGGAATACCGCACGCTCTGCGAAGGGCAGGCGGAGTATTTGATTGTAGATTACCGTTTTAATTCCCATCTGCCGTTGTTGGGCTTTTACTATGAAGACGCCGAAAGTGAATTGCCCTACACGGAACCGCTGGAAACGGCCGTACTCGATAAGTTCAGAGCGCGTGACGAATTCAGTCTGGTTTACGATGGGGGCGATCTGGTCATTTACCAGGTGGATTTGAGCAACTGTGACCGCTAAAGTAACCAACCGGCTCATTATGATATTGGTAACGGCCGTGCTGATGCTGCTAACCCTGCTGGAATGGGAACTCAGCGCTGTGCGGGTCTTGTTTGCCGTCGCCCTGGTGGGCATCCTGCCCGGCTACGCCCTGACCACCGCCATATTCGTCAAATACCCACTCGGTTTTGCCGAGAAGTTAGCCTTCAGCTGCGGCCTCAGTTTGGGGCTGGCCGCCGTTGGCGGGCTGCTGCTGCACTTCACGCCCTGGGGGTTGCAGCCAGCCTCCTGGGTCATCTATCTGGGCGGTATTACCGTGGTCGCCAATGCCCTGGCCCTGGGGCGTATGCAACAAACCACGCAGGTAGACCTGAGCGTCATTCACGTGCCGCTGCGCCTGCACCAACTGCTGCTCATGCTTCTGGCTGGCATCGTGATCATGGGCGCTTATCTGACGGCTCGCGCCGGCGCCGAAAACCGGCCGGCGCCCCAGTTCACCCAATTATGGCTGCTATGGGCCGATGAGTCACAAAGCGAAGTCCAGCTAGGCATCCAGAACCAGGAAAACGGTATCCGGCAATACCGGCTGGTACTGAGTACCCGCCAGGGTCAGGCGCAGGAATGGCCGAACATTGCGTTGGCCCCTGGCGAAACCTGGCAAACCACGTTCCCGCCGCCGCCAGCCGTTGGCGAAACTGATTTTATTAAGGCCACCCTTTACCGGCTAGAAGCGCCGCAAGAAATTTACCGTGAAGTCTATCTGCGGCGCATTGCCCGGTAGGAGAGAAAAAGATGCCCACCCGGCTACACATGATGCTAACAAAGAATTGGTGGATAGACATGCTGACCAGCAACCGGGTCATTTTGGTAAATGCCCTGTCGCTGGTGGGCACCCTGGTGGTCACGTCTGGCCTCGGTTTTGCCTATTGGTGGGTGGTGGCGCGGCAGTTTACGGCCGCCGAAGCGGGGCTGGCGGCAGCGGCCGTTTCCGCCATGTTATTGCTCGGTACCATCGGCATGATGGGCATGGGCACTTTGCTGATTGGCGAACTGCGCCGCCGTTCGCAAATTGTGGTCTCGCTCATTACCACGGCCCTGGTGATTGTGGCGGTGGCTTCGCTGCTGTTGGGGGCCGGTTTTGCCGTTGTTGCCGCTTATTTTTCGGCCGATTTTGCCCTGCTGACGGCCTCTTGGTTCAATTTCCTCTTGTTTACGGCCGGGGTGGCGATCACGGGCATGGTGTTGGTGCTGGATCAGGCGATGCTGGGACTGCTGCACGGAAGCTGGCAGTTATGGCGCAATGCCGTTTTTGCCATTAGCAAGCTCATCCTGCTTGTGCCCATTAGCTACTATTTTCGCACAGCCGGGGCGATGGCGATTTATGCCGCCTGGTTTACAGGCAATATCGTGTCGCTGGTTTTTCTGGTGGGGCTGGTAGGGCGGCGACGGCTGCTGACGGCCAATTACCGGCTGCGCTGGGATGTTTTCCGCGAACTGCGGGGGATGGCGCTGGCGCATCATATTCTGAATCTGTCCTTGCAAACGGTGCAGTTTGCGATGCCGGTCATTGTCACCGTCATGCTGTCACCGGAGGTGAACGCCAGTTTTTACGTGGCCTGGCTGGTAGCCAGCAGCCTGTTCATTGTGCCCACTTCGCTAACGCAGGCGCTTTATGCCATCAGTGCCGCCGATGTGTCTATGCTGGCGCAAAAAATTCGCTTCACGCTGCGGGCTTCGTTCATTGGAGTGGTGGCGGCAGGGCTGGTTATTATGGTGGGTGCGGAGTTTATGCTGAACTTTTTTGACCCGTCTTATGGTGAAACGGCCGCCATGAGCCTGCGCATTTTGCTGCTGGCGGCGCTGCCTATCATTGTCCGGGTGCATTACGTGGCCATTCGCCAGATCAGGCGTGAGCTGAAACAGGCAGCGACGTTGTTTCTGGCGGCGGCTTTTCTGGAATTGTCGCTGGCAATTACCGGGGCGGCGGTGGGCGGCCTGACGGGGCTGAGCGCCGGTTGGGTGCTGGCTATCTATCTGGAGGGGGTCTGGATGGCCCCGGCTGTGTACCGGGTGGCGGCGCAGGCTAAAACAATCCCGCCGGCTACCGGAGAACCCGTTCATTGAGGCAGCATGGCACTAGATCGCGTTGAAAGCTGGGTTGTGGCCGGGGCCGCCGGTTTGGTGGCACTGTTGGCTGAACTGCTGCTGATGCAGTCGTTTGTGTTGTCTGGCATGACGCTGTACAGCGTGCTGCTCATTCTGCTGCTGCTGTATGGCACTTTTCGCTGGCCGCATCCGCAGCACGAACTGCTGGTGCTGGCGATTCCCTCTATACTGCGGCTACTGGCTTATACGCTGCCGTTGGCTAATCTGTCACCCTTGTTTGCCCAGATGATGGTGAGCGTACCGGCGGGGTTAACGGCCGTGACCTTCGTCTGGCTGCTGGAACAAACCTGGCCGAACCTGCGCTTCGCCTGGCGGCAATTACCGCTCTATTTGCTGCTGGCAGCGGCGGGCGCGGTGGCAGGCTGGTTGTTATTCCAGTTCCAACAACCGCCGCCGCCGGATACAGGTAGCCCTTTGCTCTGGTTTTTTTATATCTTTGTGCTGGTGGTAGCCATGGCTTTTGTGGAGGAATGGTTGTTCCGGGACATCATGCAATCTGCCCTGACCCGGCTGTGGGACAATTGGCTGCTGGCAGGATTGGTGGTGGCCCTTATTTACACAACTTTGAGCCTGGGGCTAGGGTCTTGGCCTTACGTTTTGCTCGTTTTTATCATGGCGCTGGCGTTGAGTTGGCTGCGGCAGGCCACCGGCAATCTGCTGGGCGTTTGTGTGGCGCATGGCGCGGCTAATTTGATGTTTTTTCTCATTCTGCCGGGTCTGGGCAGTGGGGGCACATTGGCCCGGTTGGTGACCAGTGGGGTGTTAGGATGAATGTATTGTTTCCGCCGGCGGCGCTGACGGCCGTGCGCCAGGAAGAACTGTACCTGTACTTGCAATTGATTGCCGTGTTTACGCTGCTGCTGCTGCTGATCGGCCGGGAACTGACCATCGGCCTGAAGTTCCCCTATGCCCGCTGGCGGCGGGTGTCGCTGGTGGGCATTGTGCCCTTGCTCTTCGCCTTTTTGCTCATTCTACTCTGGCACATCATCCGCTCCACATAGGTCTCACTTCCGTTGGCGCAGCAGGCGGCGGGTCTGGCGGCGGCTTTTCAGGTAAGCGTAGCCACCATACAGCATCCCGCGCAGTTCCAACCCATTCAAATCGGCGGGGTAGTCGGCCTGCTTTTTACTGTTTTTGAACGATTGCGGGCTGAGCAGCAGATAGACACCATACGGAATGCGCAGCACAAAACCGGGGATACGGCCGGGATTATCCCACATCGTTTTGGTGAGAAAGGCGGTAAAGCCGACGCCATAGTTGTAAATCTGCTTTTGCAGCGCGGCGTATTCGCGGCGGTGAATGTGCTGCAAAAAGGCGGTTGGCTCATAGACCAATTGGTAGCCGGCAAACAGGAGTTGCACGTACATCGCCAGATCATCGCCACAGGTGGTAATGGTGCCCGCGCCCAGGGCTGGGTCAAAGTAGCCCACTTTTTCCAGGGCGCTTTTTTTGATGGCCAGGTTGGCGCCTGTGCCAAACAGACCGGCGGAGAGAGGGTAAAACGGCCGTGCCGGTTTGTGCGCCCCCATATCATAAATCTGCCGCTCGTACCCCTTGTTGAACCCACCCGACTGCTCAAACCAAAGCTGCTCCACCGTGTCCAGTTCCGCCGGGATGGTCAGCCCATTGACACCACCCACGTTGTCGCCCGCGGCAAAGCCGCGCAGTACGCCGATTAGCCAATGGGGGTCCACAATCACATCATCATCGGTATTGGCGATGATCTCCCCCCGCGCCGCCATCGCCCCGGTGTTCCGTGCCCAACACTGACCCTGGTTTGGTTCCACCACATAGCGTATGTGGGGCAGATGCCCATACTTTTCCTGTACCACCTGCCGGGTGGCATCGGTGCGCGGCGCATTATCCACCACCACCACCTCGTAATTGGGATAATCCAGCGCCAACACCGAAGTCAGGCACACATCCAGCATAGACGGCCGTTCATGCGTGCAAATAACCACACTGATCAACGGTGGGTTTTCTAACAAACGGGCCTGCTCTTGCTGGCACAAGGGTAGCTGCGGGTGGGAAATCCCCGTCAGGGGCAGTTCGGTCAGGCGCGGCCAACCATCCCCCTCTAAATGCGCATTGATCGCCTGGCCCAAAGCCGCCCAAATGGCCGGGGCATAAGCCGCCGGCAGCAGCGTTTCTTCCGGCAAAGGCAGTTCCACAAGCCCCAGAGGATAATTGTGCAGACGCACCAGCAGTTGCACCGCGCCATAACGCACTCCTGTATCGGGGTTAACGGCCGTAATGGTGGGTAAGACAGAGCTTAACTCTATTTTCGTAACATATATCGGTTGGAATGTCATATGCAGCTTATTTTCAGGTTAGCGTATAATGTTTCACCGAACGAATACTGGATAATACCTGAAATAAAGAGTATCGTCAGGAAATGTACCAAACCCTGTAGAGTTACAAAGAGAAAAAGAATATGCTAACTAAACTCCATTTTATTACCATTTTTTGCCTGACTTGTTTCTTTTTGGGCGGGGGCATTACCCCGGCTGTGGCGCAAGAACAAGGAATACCAGAGCAAGAAGTACCGGAAACAACCAGCCGGTCGTTTGCCGATTTAGGCTACGAGGACTTACGGTTAAAAGGGCTGTATGGCATCAGTTCACTGTGGATTCCCTTCCAGTCTGATTGGCCTATCGCCGATGATGTGCAATTTGAATTGACTTATACCGGCTCTCCCCTGCTGAACAGTGACGCCGCCATTGTGACCATTCTGGCGAATAATCAGGAGGTGACCAGTTTTCGGCCGGTGGGCGACGGCCGTCCACACACCATCACCTTCTCTGTGCCGCCAGGGCAACAACTACCCGACGGCATCAACCTCACCTTTGCCGGGCATTTGCGGCTTACCGACGACCCCTGCGAAGACAGTTTTAACGTGGGCCAATGGCTTACCGTTCACAACAGCAGCCGGGTCAGCGCCAAGCTGCTGCCCACCTCACCCACACCCGAAATCACCGATTTACCCCAGGCGATTGTGGTGCAAGGCAGCCAAAACCCACCGCCCATCATCTTCGTGCTGCCAGAAAATGCGGATGATCTGACGTTAACAACCGCCGCCCAGGTGGCCGCCCGGCTGGGTGATGGCCTGACGGCCGATCACCTGCCCATCCGCGTGGCCACTGCCAACAGCCTGACCGACGCCGACAAAAGGAATGCCAACCTGGTTCTTATAGGTTTACCGGGCAACCAGCCCCTCATCCAAGAGTTAAGCAGCCTGATGCCGGTACCGCCGGCCGCGGCCGGGTTCGTGTCTCAGGACGGCGTGTTGATTCCCCCCGGTGATGGCGTCATCCAGATATTTTCTTCCCCCTGGCAGCCGCGCCATCATATCTTGCTCGTCAGCGGCAATGACGCCGCCGGGCTGGCCAAGGCCGGGCAGGCTTTTGCCCACCAACCCACTTTTGCATCATTAACCGGCTCCTTCCATTTTGTGCGCGATCTGGTCAACCGGCCAGAGCCGGCTGTGCCCCCACCCTGGACCACGGCCCAAACTACCTTTACCCAATTGGGTGAAGTGGATCGTGAGGTGGTGGGGCTGGGGCTGACCGACAGTTCATACTTTTTCCAATATCCACCGGGGGTTATGCTGGCCGATAATGCCAAACTGGTGCTGCATCTGGCGTTCAGCCCGGCCTTACGCGCCCAGGGTTCTTATGCCGAGGTGTATGTCAATGACATTTACGTGGGGGCGGTGGAGGCAGCCCGCGCGGGCGGTGGGGCCTGGGTCTCGTTAGACTTACCGGCGCAGGCGTTGAACGAGTTGATTCCTAACGGCCGTGCCCGCGAATTAAATGTCAACCTCGCCATTGCCAATTTGCTGCCCGCCAATAACTGCGAACAGGTCAACGCGGAAAGCAGTTGGACCAAAATCTACGCCGATTCCTATTTTCAGTTTGACTATCTGCCGGTGGAACTGCCTGACCTTTACCACTTCCCTTACCCGTTTGTGACGCCGGAGAACCATACGCCGGTACGGCTGGTTTTGCCACAAACGCCCACCGTTGAAGAGCTGCAAACGGCTCTTTCCATATCGGCGCTGATGGGCAGCCAGGGAACAACCGATTTGGCGGTGGATGTCGTGCGGAGTACGGCCGTTGATCCTGAAGCCCTTGCCGGCCATCACCTGGTTCTTATTGGCACACCCTTTGACAACCCGGCGCTGCAAGAGGTACTAACCGGGCAGCAAACCAGTATGCCGGTGGAGGTATATCAGATTTTGGGCGCGCCAAACGCTGGCTTTTTCCATATGCTTACTTCTCCCTGGGACGAAGAGATGAGCGTATTGGGCATCTACGGGGAAATGGAAACTGGCTTTAAGATAGCGGCCGATACGTTGTATGAACAGGGCCGGCTGGCGCATGAATCCGGCTCAATTGCCCTGGCCCGCACCGGAGAACCGCCGGTGATCATTTACCGGGAAGCCGGATTGTCAGACCCACAGTTTGTGCAGCCAGACATCATTCTGTCGGAATCCGGCCAACAGCCAAATGTCGTCACCGATCCCACGGCAACGGCCGTGACCGCCAACGAATCCACCGCTCCCGTCAGCGAAATGGAGGCCGGTTCCGGCAACAGACTCACCAACACCGAACAACTGATTTTGATCATCACCGCCTTCCTCATCATTCTGGTAACGGTAGCGGCGCTGCTGCGCATCGCCTGGCGTATTCGGGCATAAGTGGTCACCGGGTAAGTGATGATGCGCATTGATATTCTCACTCTCTTACCGGAAGCATTTATTTACCTGAATTACAGCATCTTACAGCGGGCGCAGGCGGCGGGGCTGGTGGACATTCACCTGCACCACCTGCGTGAGTCTGCCACCGGCAAACACCGCGTCACCGATGAACCCCCTTTTGGCGGCGGCGGCGGCATGGTGCTGAAACCGGAGCCGATTTTCACGGCCGTAGAGAGCATTCTGCAAGGTGAGCAGATGAATGATCACCCCATCATCCTGATGACGCCGCAAGGACGGCCGTTTACCCAATCTATCGCCCAAGAATTATCCCAACACGAACGATTGCTGCTCATTTGTGGCCGGTATGAAGGCGTAGATGAACGAGTGCGGCAACACCTGGTGACGGATGAAATTTCCATTGGCGACTATGTGCTGACCGGCGGAGAACTGGCCGCGATGGTGGTAGTAGACGCCGTGGTGCGGCTGCTGCCGGGGGCGTTGGGAGCCGCGGGCGCGGCGGAGACGGACAGCCACGCCACCGGACTGCTGGAAGGCCCCCATTACACCAAACCGGCCAGTTTTCGGGGTTGGGATGTGCCTGATGTTTTGCGCTCTGGTCATGCGGGGCAGGTTGCCCGCTGGCGGCGGCAAGAGGCACTGCGCCGCACCTGGGAACGCCGCCCGGACTTGCTGCTCACGGCCGTACTCTCCGAAGAAGACAAATGGTTCCTCGGCCAACTGGCGGCCGGTGAGGAAGATACTTGAGCGGGCAACCGGCTAAAGCCGTTACATAGAGCAGAACCATGCCCCTGCTGGGCCAGGGTAATTCCCCATTATCCTGCACCATCCAACCCGTAGACGATTGACTTTACGCCATTATCTTCCATCACTGTATCGGCTGAAAAGGAGAGAAGCGAAATCACCATGAGCAAATCCATGGCGGAACCACCGGCGTTGAGGGCCACAAAGAATAAGAGGATGGGCACAAGGAGCATGGGTACAACCAGCATCAATGGCACACCAACCAACGTCAATAAAACCAGCGGCGCCAGTCCCACGACAAGAACCTGATTGCGCGAGAAATAAACCCCAGGCGGCGCGGCGGTATATGGGGCCAGACCTTGCAGGCCAAATCGGGGACGCCGGCCGGAAAATCCCCAATAAAACAGGCCATGTACCAGTTCGTGGATGATCAGCACCAGGATCAGGGCGATGACAAAATCACGAATCAGGATAAAAGGCAAGCTGAACAGTGTGCCTGTGGCCGTGGTGGTGAGCATATCACTCAGCCGTATGCCAGCCAGCGCCGCAGGGCGAAATGTGGTGATGAATTGTGTGAGGAGCCAGATCGTGACGACGAGCAGCGCGCTGCCGGTCAGAACGGCAGCCACAGCATATTTCCAATTCTTCAATGGATCAAGAACAGCCTGTTGGCTGTAACCAGGCGGCATGGTTGTCCTCGCTTTCATAAAATCTCCATTTGTCGCCGCCGCACCAGTAGCGCCAGCCCCAACAGCGGCAGGCTGACGGCGATATAAAACCAGGGTACCCCCATCGCCAGCGCGTCGCCGGTGGCGCCGGTGATGTCAAAAGCAGTCAGCCCGTTCAGCGGGCCGAGATACCAGTAGATGAGCAGTAGAATTTGCAACGGCCGTTCCGTTCCCCCCACCACACCCAACAACAGCGCCAGCGAAGGGATAAACAACGCACCCGCCACAAAACCGGGCAGCAGGGCCGGTTCTGTTAACAAACGGAGCAGCACCCCACTACCCACGATGCAATAAAGCAGAACGCCAGCCATCCAGGTCGCCGGTAATTGCCGCCACAGGGGCGAAGGGGCGCTGAACAGCAGTTGGTCCACCCCGTATTTGCGCCCCCGCATCCCCATCTCTGACCAAAGCGGCAGGGGCCAGAGCCAGACCAGAGGCAGCAGCCAGCGCTGCACTGTTTCCAGTGGCGCCAGCAGACAGGCCACAATCAGCCCGGCAGCAACGGCGTACCAGAGGGCAGAGCGGCCTTTGAGCAGAAGTTTGAGTTCGGCAGCGACGATTTGGGCGAAGAGACTGATCTGATTGTGGGAAGGGGCAACCAGCGTCAACTGGCCGCTGTGTGCAATGTTAGTTTGGATGGTTGCCTGTTTGTAAAACGATTTGCTAAATCGTTTAACCGGCATCCACTGCCGCCAGGTGGTAAATCTCCGGGCGCGTGGCGCACGCAGACGATATCGTGCCGGGTCGAAGCGGTCGAAGGGCAAGGCCGCCAACGCCGCCAGCAGCAGAGCGGCGGCTAGATAAATCAGGCGTGGCCCAGCAACGGCCGTCCAATCAAAACCGCCCCAGAGGAACGTCTGCATTTCCACAACTTCGGTGGCGCCCAAAACGATACCGCCGCTGTAATCCGCGCCCTGTGCGCGGAGGGCAACGGCCATTTCCTGCTCGATGACCTGAAAAGCGAGCAGATGGCCGCCCACCGCCGGAATCATGAAAAGCCAGAGGAAGAAGTAAAGGACGTTGCCGCCCGTTTCCCGCAAAAAGGGGGAGCAGTCGAAGAAAACGGCCGTAGCCGCCGCCAGCAAAACCACGGGCACAGCAAATACCAGGAACGGCATCAACAGTTGGTACAGGTTGAGCGTCTTGTCCTCGCCGTGAATGAGCAGCATCACCAGAGCGGCCAACGCCAACACGCCGACGATGACGAGGAGAACGGCCGTGTTGCTGGCAAATTTGCCCCACACATACGCCAGCCGGCGCAACGGGGAAGCTGCTAAAATTTGCCCCACACCCGTTTGCCGGTCTTGCTGCACATTGCCACGTACCAGATAAAAACCGATCAGCGACAGGAAAAAGGTCAGGGTGATGGCCATCAGCGTGCCAATCCAGGCGGCATTGTATACACCCCGGTAGCTGCCCAGGCGTAAGACGAAAAGGCCGTTGATGACCTGGTACCCCAACAGAACGGCCAGGGCGACAATTACCAGAAAGCTAAAGCGGCGCACCCGCTCGCGGAAATCGGCCAGAGCCAGATGGTAAAGGGCGTTCATCGAGCTGCCTCCGGTCGCGGGGCGATGAAGTAGAGGTAGGCGTCTTCCAGTGTGGCGGGCAGCGGCGCGGCGTCCGGGTGCGGCGCGTGGTCACTGACAATGCGGGCCAAGACGCCATCGGCGCGGCGGATGGTGTTGGCGACAAGATGGTGTTGGCGAACGGCCGTTAAATCACCACTGGAAATCACCCAACCCCACACCTTGCCTTCCACCGCGCGCAACAGTTCTTCAGGCAAGGCGTGATGCAGGAGACGGCCGTCCGCAATCAAGGCAATGCTGGTCGCTGTCGCCTCCACATCGGAGACAATGTGAGTGGACAACATGACAATCCGCTCGCCGGCCAGGTCGGCGATCAGGTTGCGGAAACGCACCCGCTCCTCCGGGTCCAGGCCCACCGTCGGCTCGTCTACAATGAGCAAGTGCGGGTCGTTGAGCAGCGCCTGGGCAATGCCCACCCGCTGCCGCATCCCGCCAGAAAAGCCACCGATGGGCCGGTAAGCGGCGTCGGTGAGATTGACCAGTTGGATAAGTTCGTCAATGCGGCAGCGGGCCTGGGTTCGCACCAGCCCTTTCACCGCCGCCAGATAAGTCAGGAACTCGACCACATTCAGGTTGGGGTAAACGCCAAAATCCTGGGGCAGATAACCCAAAACCTGGCGCAAATGGTCTGGCTGCCGGGCTACGTCCACACCGTTCCAGGAAATGGTTCCGCTGGTGGGATGGGTAATAGTGGCGATCATACGCATGACGGTGGATTTGCCCGCCCCATTTGGCCCCAGCAGACCCAATATCCCCGGCCCCAGACGCAGGCTGAAATCGCGCAATCCCCATATGTTACGGCCGTATTGTTTGCTCAGGTTCTCAATTCGCAATTCCATCATGCGTTCCTTATAGTAGCGGCGTCAATGCTGGATAAATTCTTGACTTCAAACACCAGTAACAGGCTAAAAACAACCTCAACCCCGATCATCAATCCGGCCACGACAGATGGTGGGAAATTGATTCCGATGAGCAGCGCGGCAATCGGGATAATGACCGACAGCGCCATGTAGCTTCTGGATTGGTACAGCCAGCCATAGGGCAACAAATGGGCGCCAAATATCATCGCCAGGATCATCACCATTTTCTCTGGGGCAGCGTTATATACCCACATGGCAATCAGCAGATAGAGCATTTGATTGAGGGAAAACAAGACGCCCAAATTGGTCAGCGGATTACCCTTATTGGTGAAATCTACCCGAATCAGTTTGGAAATGGCAAAGGCCAGGGGCAGCAGCGGGGCCGTAAAACAGAAGGTAAGCAGGTTTTTGGTCAGGATAGGCAAATCGGTCAAATGGACAATGAAGACGGCCGTCCATATGAGGATCGAAGCCAGAATAAAGTGTAACCCTTTTTTCTGCCGGTACGCGCTATCGAATCGCATCTCATCTAAATTCATCTCGAAACCCCTCTTGTGCCTGGCGGGGCGATTAACTGCCCGCTACCAGGACAACCCTATTGACAATGAAAAATCCTATATGGGCTGCGGCGTGCGCCACCATCGCCGTTTCCAAATTGCGCCGCCAGAAAAGCCAGCCAAAGAGCAGGCCGCCCAACGCATTCAACAAAATGGTGCGGAAAATAATCAGCGGCGTCAGGACAACTATCCCCGCCAACGCTGGCAAGTGGCCTACGCCGAACAGTATAGCCGCCAGGATGATCGCCAGCCACATAATGGTCGGCCGGGGCGTGCCCTTTCCCCGCTGTAAAATGCGCCAGCCTAACCAGGCGAGCAGGCTCATAAAGCCCCAACGCAGCATCAACTCTTCGGTAATGCCGCCGTACAGCAGACCCATCAGGAGTTGCGTGAAGGGGTTGCCCTCGGTCGGCATTTCACCGATGATCTCGGCGTTGGCAAAGGGATTTATGAGCTGGTCCAGCCCCAAAACGACGATGGAAAAAAACAGACCAGACATAAATGCCAGGGGGATATGGGGCCGCAGGTTGGGCCAAACGACTTGCTCTGAGCTTGTCGAGGGGGCCGTTCCCGTCCGCACCTTCTCCGCCACCAACGAGCGCAAGCCGATCCGATGGGCCAGCAGCGTCCCCACGGCTACGGTAATTGCCAACAAGATGATGGGGTTAAGCAGCGACAGCAGGACAACCACGGGTATAGGCATCGCGGCCAACTCTGGCGGCAGCGCGTCCAATTGCGTCATAATCAACGGTATCAGCGATAGAACACCGAGAAGTCCCAGGCCAAAGAGGGCCAGAAAAGTTTTACCAAAGTGGGTATCGTCGGTAGGCGATGTGCCTTTCATACTGGTTGGGTTTGTCACAATATTCACAATTTCCTCCGTCGCTTTGCGGCAGAACAGCATCATGACCGCATGTTTCTTTAATTGTCAACAGGATAACGGCCGTTTAGACGTAGCCGCATGGGGCAAAAGGCGTATTACCGTCACTCGCCGACTATTTCCGACAAGAACAGCCGCGTCTCGGCGGCAATGGTTTCGGCCGCCAGGTTATGGACGTAGTGGCTCACATCCAACAGCAGGTAACGGCCGTTGGGCGCTTCTTCCGTGTAGGCGACCAAAAGCTCAACCCAATTCCGTACCGGCAAATCGGCCCCGTTAGAAATAAAGAAATAGATGGGCACAGCAGGGATACCCTGGGCGACGACTTGTTCAGCGTTGGCCTGGGTTGCGTCAATTTCGGCCAGCATATTGGCCGACCAGGTGCGCCGGTACAGCATGGCGCAGTAGGTGGCTGCTTCTTCATCCGTTAAATGCCCCTGGCTGACCGCTTCCGACCCATGGCAAAGCGCCGGAACCAGGCGCAGCAGACCGCTGCGCGCCACAAAAGCCCCCAGGCCGATCAGCAGCCGGGGCGGCGGCATTTCGGCGTACACCGGCGGCACGGCTGGATCCAACCCGACAATCGCCACGACTTCTGCCGGGTAGAGATTGGCCCAATGCAGCGCTTCCAGGCCGGACATGGAGTGAGGCAACAAGACGTAAGGCGGGTCTTCCCCCGCAGTTGCCAACGCTCGCCGGGTTTCAGCGACCACCGTGTCTATGTCGCGGGGCGTGTCGCTTTCGTCGCTCCAGCCGTAGCCCGCCCGCTCCACCACGACAATGCGATAATCGTCGGACAGGCGGCGGTAAAGTCCTCTAAAATCGAGCGTGGGGGCGGTGGTCCCGCTGCCCGACAGGAAAACCAGGGTTGGCTCGCCTGTCCCTTCGCTGTAGACGTGCAGCCGATGACCGTTAACTTTTACCACTTGACCCGGCGGTGGATAAGCTGCTTCTTCGCGTGGCAGTTGCAGTCGGTGGTTGATGGTGCTTCCACCTACCAGGAACACCAGGAAGAGACACAGGCCCAGGGCTATCCATTGCAATCTTTTTGTCATCATAACCCCAATAAGTTCCAATAAGACAGCCACCAGACCAGGGCTAACGCCAGAACTGACAGCAGCGTCAGGTGTAGTTTAGGCCAGAGGGCAACGGCCGTTTCCCGCCAAACCAGGATGACGCTGCCCAACAGCCCTGCGGCGGTCGCCGCCGCCAGCCAGGGCAACAACAACACCAACTCTACCCCAGACGCCTCGCCGAAGAACAGGCGCGGGACGCCAAAGGCCGGGTCCACGTCGCCCACCAGGCTGGCGAAGGAGAGCAAAAAGAGAAGGAAAGACAGGGAAAAAGCAACGGCCGTCCAGCGGCTCAGGCGCAGGGATAACAGCCCCTTCGCCCGACTCAGGGCAGGCTGTTTCACCCCAGGATGGCGCAGCCAGCCAACCAACCAGCCAAAACCGGAGAGGATGAACAGCAGCAGCGTCAAGCCAATCAGCAGGGCGCTGATAGAAAGTGTGGCATACCAGGGTGCCTTAAAGGCAGACGTGGCGGTGAAGTTGAGGAAAGCAGGACGGCCGTCCAGCGACAACCACTGCCTGCCCTCAGTATCGGTGTGGAAAGCCAGGTCGCCCTGCCCCCATTCATGGCGGAACAGCCCTGGTTCAACTTCCACATACCGCTCCGGGCGACCCTCTACCATCACCTGCAAATAGCCGTCTCGCGTGGCGCTGACCTGGGCCGCTTCTAGCAGGCGAAACACCGTTGCCGGGCCACTGAAATCAGCGCGGGCCAGGTGGTATTCACCCGTATAGTCGGCCAACCGGCTGGCGGCGTCCGGCGCGGGCGTCGGGACGGGCAGAACAGGCGCGGGGTAATATTGGTCCATAAACCGTTCCCAAAGCTGCTGCGGGGCGTCTACGCCGCCAGCGCCGTTGTAGGCGACGTACAGCCCCACGTTTTCGGTCGGCAGCAGGTAGAGACCGGCATTAAATTGGAAGGCGGAGCCGCGATGGAAGAGGACGTCATGCCCGTTGCTTCGCTGCATCATAAAGCCATAGCCCATGCCGTCCAGGCGCGGGTCGGGGGTGTAGTGGCGGCGGTGCATCAGGTAGACTGTTTCGGGCTGGAGGATGGTAGCGTCGGCGTAACGGCCGTTTTGCAAATGGGCGATCATAAAGCGGCTCATGTCGGCCGCCGAGGCGCTCATCGCTCCGGCCGGATACGGCGGGGAAAAGAGGAATCCGCCCGGCAGAGTACTAAGCTCGCCCGCGCCATAGCCAATCGCCAGGTCGCTGCGCAACTCTGGCGGCACGGGCTGGCGCAGTGTGCTGTGGCGCATCTCCAGCGGGGCGAAAATATGGGTTTCCACGTAATCAGCGAAAGGTTCGCCGGAGACTCGCTCGACAATGTAGCCAGCCAGGGCTGTGCCGTAGTTGGAGTAAGCCTGTGTCTGTCCTGGCGGGAAAACCCGCGCCGGTTGCAGTTCAACCAGGTATTGGCGCAAGGGCATCATCTTCTCTGCCGAGAGGACAAACAGCGCTTCGCCCTGGTCGGCAAAACCGGCCGTGTGGGTCATCAGGTAGGCCAGGGTGATGGGTTCCGGAAAGGTGGCGGGAATAGTGAAGTCCAGATAGTCGTTGACGTCAGCGTGCAGGTCAAGCCGTCCCTGTTCCGCAAGCTGCATCACGGCCGTCCAGGTGATCAGCTTACCCACCGAACCGGTACGCAAAAGGGTGCGTTCCCCATCCATCAGCCGGTTTTGGGCCTGGTCGGCCAGGCCATACCCTTTAGTCAGGATTGTTTCACCACCAGCGACAATGGTTACAGCCGCACCGGGGATGCCCAGGTCGGCCAGTTGGGTGGTGATGGTTTTGTCCAGGAATTGCTCCAGATGGGGCAGCACGGCCGTTTCACCATTGGCCTGGGCGTGTGTGGGCTGGGGGGAAGCGATCAGTAAACCGAACAGAGCTAACAACACAAAACCGGATGATCCAGAATCGCGCCGTGACCACCGTTTTTTGAACAGAACCGCGCCTAGGGTAACCATTGCCGTGCCCATGGCCAGGTAAACCAGGCCGGCCAATGAAGCGCGAGGGGCTAAGTCGGAAACAGCAACGGCCGTTAAGAAATTCGTGATTATTCCTTGCATATCATCCTTCCTTTGTAAGCGTTCAGTCCCTCAAGAGACCTGACAGGTTTTTGGCCTGCAAAGTTTCAAGTTGAACTGGTAAAAAACCTGTCAGGTCTTAACGGTTACCTTCCTTTTGCATTGTGGGTACTTAACTTGAGGATAACGGCCGTCCCGGCGTAGGCGCATGGGTCAAACGGCGTATTGGGGTAGTATGGCGGAGGGGGTGTGTCTTGCGGTACGGCCGTTTTATTCCTATACTCTGCCGGATTAACGGCCGTCAGAAAGCGCACGAATTCTCGAAGGAGGTATTGAGATGCCGGAATTGATGAGAGAGAGACGTAATTATCAAGCCGAAGTTCATTTTGCGCTGGGGGCCGTCATCCAGGGCATCATCGTCGCCGCGCTGGGTGACGAAGTCGCCAGCGTCCTGCGCACCCAGTCTTTGTTGGAATCAATCCCGGTCTTCTTTGCCGCAGCGCAAAGCCTCCTGATCTGTATCGTGTTCTGGTACAGGTTTATGGATGACTACTTCTTTGGCTTCCGGGTCCTGGTGATGACGGCCAATACACATTTTTTCTTTGCCTGTTTGTATCTGGTTCTCGGCCTGCAACAGCTTGTCGCCATTCGCTTCGTGGATGCCCCGCGAGCCTGGATGACGCTATATGTCTTGTTAATTGCCACCACGGTGCTGGGGTCTCGACTGGTATCAGCACGGGCGCAGATCATCAACGAGGCAGGGGTTAGAGCAGCACTGGACTATGATCCCGGTTCGAAGATGTTTCTCGCCACGTATGTGGCCTCGGTGCTGTGTTTGGTCTTGTGGAATGTGATACCTGCGGTGAATGTGGTCTGGTTTCACATGCT
This sequence comes from uncultured Chloroflexota bacterium, assembly GCA_900696625.1. GTDB lineage: Bacteria > Chloroflexota > Anaerolineae > Promineifilales > Promineifilaceae > CAADGU01. The sequence goes on from CAADGU010000056.1 coordinate 37,634, forward strand.
GGCGCTGACTATATCCGCCGTTGGACTGGTCCTGCTGGCGGTCTTCTCCATCCGGGTGTTTCGGCGGCACCTGGATGTTGGCCGGGAAGTGACGTGAGCGCGGCGAATTATAACAGCCCCAACTCGCGTCCACGCGCTACAGCCTGCGTGCGGTTTTGAACGTACAACTTGCCGTAGATGTTCTCCATATGCTTCTTCACCGTCGCCGTGGCGATAAACAATCGCTCCCCAATTTGCCGGTTGGTCAGCCCTTCGGCCGCCAGCCGCAGCGCCTCTAGTTCCCGTTCGCTGAGTGGTTCGGCCAGCCAGTGGGCCAGATCGGGTGTTATTTCGGGCGGAGTGGCTGCTGGCTCTGGCCCTGTGGTCGCCTCTGGCGGCGAATGACCGGGTATCGGCTTGGCCTCAAAAGCAGTTAATAATTGGGCGGCGTAGGCGGACACGGCCGTATCCGCCAACACCACCCGCGCCAACAATTCCCCCAACGGCCGTCCCTCATCCACAAACAGGCGTAAATACCCCTCCGGCTCCGCCAACGTCAGAGCGCGACACAGCGTCTTTTGCGCCGTTTCCGAATCACCTTGCGCCTGCTGCGCCAACGCCTGAATAGTCAAAATCTCGATAACCTTTCCGGCGCGGCCGGCCGCTTCCGCGCCGCATAAAAGCTGCGCTAACAGGTCGTTCGCTTCGTCTGTCTTGCCCTGCGCCAGCCAGATGCGGGCCAGCAGAGTATATTCAAACTCGAACCAGTCGCCCGGTGCTGTCGCCGATTCCAGCCCATAATTGGCCATCAACCGCGCTGCCCAGGCAGCCGCCTGTTCCAGGCGCCCCTGCCGCAGCCAGAGCCGGGCCGTCGCCGCCCCCAGGCGCAAATCCAACAAGGCCATCTGCGTGGGCTGCATCACCGCTGCCGCCAGACGCAGTACAGCGTGGGCCTCATCCGGCGCACCCTGCGCCTGCCGCAGTTGGGAGAGTGCCATCGCCCCATTCAAAACCGTTGGTCCCAATCCGGCCTGCCGGGCCAACTGTACTGCCTCTTCCAGGTAGGCGGCGGCTTCATCCAGTTGGTTGCGTTCATAATAAAGCCGTCCCAGCCCTACTTTGGGGATACTGGCAACCGGCAGTGGTCGGTTATGACGGCCGTAAGCCAGATGTTGCGCCTGTTGCCAGATGGCGCTGGCCTGATGCAGTTGGCCGCGCAGCTCCGCCAGTTCCGCCTGTGCTGCCAGCGCAGACAATAAGGAAAACCGGTTGTCCACCTCAGCGGCGATGGCAGCGGCGTTGCGATACGCCGCAGTGGCGGCATCCAGCCTGTCTTGCATCCGGTAAGCGTGACCGAGCATAATTTCCAACGTGCCCCGAAAACGAAGCTGGTCGTCGGGGAGTTCTGCCCGCGCCTGCAAACAGTAGGTGAGCGCATCGGCAAAACGGCCGTGATTCAAAGCAATTTGCCCCTGCAAAGCGGCTAACTCCACATGCCAGTCACGGCCGTTTGGTTCCTGGGCCAGCAGCGACGGCAAAACGCGCGCAAAGTAAGCCTCGGTTTCGGCCATCTTTCCGGCGTACATCAACGTCCAGGCCCGCCCCATGGCCAGGGGGCCGCTGCTGTCTACCAGTTCCGGCGGCAGCAAATCCAGCCAGCGGCGCAGGGTAGCAACTTCCCCTTCGGTGCGCAGCTTCCAGCGGGCCGCTTTTACCAGTTCACCCGCCCGCGCCAGGTCTCCAGCAGCCAGCGCGTGGCGAATGGCGTCGCCCGTAAGTTCCTGTTGGGCGCACCATTGGCTGGCTCGCCGGTGCAGCACTGCTATCTGGTCAGGATATGTCTGTTTGAGCCGGTGCCGCAGCAGGTCGGCAAACAGGCGGTGGAAACGATACCACTGCCGCCGGTCGTCCAGCGGCGTCAGGAACAGGTTGGCAGCTTCCAACTGTTCCAGGGTGGTTTGGGCATCGTCCGTTTCTAAGACTGCCTGGCACAAGGGAGCACACAGCCGGTCTAAAATGGCGGTGCGTAAGAGAAAATCTTGAATTTGCGGTGGTTGTTTATGCAGCGCTTCCTCGATGAGGTAATCCAAGACGTAACGATGGCTGCCGGTGAAATTGGCGATGAAATCGGCGCGGGCGGCGTTATCGGCTAGAGGCTGCATGGCCAGGGCGGCCAATTGCAGTCCCGCAATCCAGCCTTCGGTGCGAGCCTCCAGGGCGGCTACATCTTCTGGGACCAGGTTGAGACCCCATATTTGTTGTAGGAAGGTAGCCGCTTCAACGGCCGTGAAGCGCAAATCAGCCGCCCGCAACTCATTCATCTCCCGTCCCGCGCGCAGACGAGACAAGGGCAAGGGCGGGTCGGCACGGCTGGCGATGATCAGCCCCAGTTGCGGCGGCTGCCGGTCAAGCAGGTAGGCCAGGCTGTCATGGATGGCTTCGTTTTCAATGACGTGATAATCATCCAGCAATACGATCAGGCGGTCGCTCCGGGCAGCCAGTTCGTTGATGAGGATAGCGAGGACGGTGTGAGGAGATGGGGAGTCTGCGGATTGCAGGAGGGCAACGGCCGTTTCACCCAATTCCTCATCTGCCGTTTGCAAAGCGGCGATCAGGTAGCGGAGAAACAGGGTCAGGTCGTTATCTTGCTCGTCCAGCGAGAGCCAACAAAAATGAGTAATGGAGAATGAGGCTGGATGAAGTTGAGATTCATCCGGCCCTATTTCTGACTCATAATGCTGAATCCACTCGGCCAGCAAGGTCGTTTTGCCAAACCCTGCTGGAGCGGAGATGAGGGTGAGTTTACGATCAAGCCCGTCATGAAGCCGCCCCATGAGGTGGGGGCGGTCTACCAGATTGGGTCGCACGGTGGGCGGCCACAATTTGGTCGTCAGAATAGGTTGAGACATAGAGACATTATAATGTGCCTCTCCGTTCTGCCCAAACGAGGCCTTCCCTCAAATGATAATATCATCGCCCAGCACGGCACAACCCGATTTCATCTTCACGCCTCGTCATTGTTTTGCTGTTGTACAGACAGTAATGGCAGGCCCAGGTCGCGGATGCGCGTCAGAATGCCGTGCAGGGCGGCCTGATCCGCCACTTGTCCATGCAAAAGGGTCGTGCCGTCTTCCAGATGACGCAGGTTCAAACCATCAAATTCGGCAGCCCAATCCGGGTCCAGATGGCCTCTGATGCGGATGTAGTAAATGTCAGGCATGGTGTTCCTCGTTAAAACTGTGGGGCAATTTGATGTTTTGCTGTAAGCGTTCAGTCCCTCAAGAGACCTGACAGGCTTTTGGCCTGCAAAGTTTCAAGTTGAACTGGTAAAAAACCTGTCAGGTCTGAACGGTTACGTTTTGCCCATTGTTTTTGGGTAACTGGCTATAAGATAACGGCCGTTCCGGCGTAGGCGCATGGGTCAAAAGGCGTATTGTCTGTTAACATTGCCTGGCTATGAACAGGATGCAGGTACAGGCCATATCCGGCAGGGGCGACCAGGCTGACCTGCCGCTGCCTGCGGGTAAGGGCAGCTATGCCCTCCTCTTGCACCTGGCAGAACCGGCCTGGATTGAGGTGGGGCAGTTGGGGCGGTGGCCGTTTGCCGCCGGGCATTATCTCTACCTGGGCAGTGCGTTGGGGCCAGGGGGATTGGCGGCGCGGCTGCGGCGCCATTTATCGCCGGTGGAACGGCCGTTTTGGCACATAGATTATTTGCGGCGTCAGGCAGTGGTCACGGCCGTGTGGGTTCAGCAAGGCCCGGCGCGCCTGGAATGTACCTGGGCGACGCTGGCCGCCCAATGGCCGGACGTCACCATCCCCGTCCCCCGTTTTGGCGCCTCAGATTGCCGCTGTGCGGCGCATCTGGTTTATAGTTCTTCAGGATTTGGCGAGATGGGGCGTGATGCGTGAGGGCTTTTTATACTTGACCAGGAGAGAGAGTGATTACAGGAGAGTGATGTAATGAAAACACAATTTATGCTAACCCCTTACTTTTTGGATCAACCAGTGCCGCCATTAGAAGAGCTGGCGCAACCGGACTGGGTGGTCAACCGGCGGGACTTGCCAGCGGCGGCGGTGCAAACGCGCCTATCGGTGCTTCATGCAGCTCTGGCCGATCAGGTGGCTACGGCCGTAGCCGCCCACCGCCTGCCTGTTTCCGTCGCCGGCGATTGCTGTGCCACTTTGGGCGTGATGGTCGGTTTACAGCGAGCGGGCGTGGAACCAACCTTGATCTGGTTTGACGCTCACGGCGATTTCAATACCTGGGAGACCACGCCCAGCGGCTTTCTGGGCGGTATGCCGCTGGCGATGCTGGCGGGGTTGGGTGAGCAGACAATGGTGCAGGCGTTGGGTCTGCGCCCTCTAGCGCCAGAACACATTGTGCTGACAGACGGCCGTGATTTAGACCCTGGTGAACGAGACCTGATTGCCGGTTGTGGCCTGGTGCATTTGCGCGACCCCCGCAGTTTGTTGGAGTATCCGTTGGCGGCACGGCCGTTATACATCCACTTTGACACTGACATCCTCAACCCGCTGGACGCACCGGCGATGAGTTATCCGGCCGAAGGTGGCCCACGGGCCGCGGCGTTAACGCCGATATTTCGCCATCTGGCGCAGAGTGGTCAACTGACGGCCGTGTCCCTTTCCACCTGGAACCCGAAGCTCGATGCGGATGGGCGATCCAGGGAAATCTGTATGGGGCTACTCAGGGAGTTGCTAGACGCCGCCCCGCAAACAGACGCCTAAAGATTAACCAGGGTGCGATGAATCTCCACCATCGCCAGTGTGTCCAGGTGGCAGTAGGCGCGTAGTTGGGCGGCCAGTTGCTCTTTCACGGCCGTGTCCGCCTCCCCGACCATCTGCTCCCATACCACCTGCGCCTGCTCCCCATTTTGCACATCTAACCGCTGATAGCTCAATGCCGGGGCCAATACAGGCAGGACGGATTTCAACGAGTTGGAGCCACCAAAACGGTAATGGCGGTAATGTTTTCTGAAGATGTTCAGTTGATCCCACAGCCGGTCAACCATGCCTGACAAACGGGGCGCATGTTCGGGAAAGGCATCGGCCAATTCGGCCAGCCGCCCTTTCTCAAACGGGGCATAGTACACGATGATGCTGCCCGTTTCGCCGATGTGTTCCAGGAGGGAGTGCAGCAACGGCCGTCGTGGATCATCTGCGCCCGTGTGTAAATACTCCCGGTGGCTTAAGTTACCATCGGCGTCCAGGATGTGGCAGCTATATTGAAAGGGGGTGTGCTGGTAGGGTTTACACCCGGTAAAGGTGGGAATGGCGGGATCAATGGTCTCAAAGTCAAAAAAGTAGAGCGGGTAAACCAGGGTGTCGAGTTCCCGGCGAATGGCGTCGCAGTCTATGGTCATTTCCTGCCGGGTCAACTGCTGCACAAAGGCAGCCGCTCGTTTATCGGCCAATGCAAAATCGGGCGGGATGTCACGGATATAGCGAATACCAGCCGCGGCCAGCTGCTGCTCCAGGGCTGGTTTGAGGTGGGGCACATCATAAATCGTCAAGCCATCCACGCTTTGCCAGCAGTGGGCATAAAAGGGGCATGGCTGGGGCTTCAGGCAGTGCCGGCCGATAGAGACATCAGGCACGGCCGTTTGTGCCACCACCTGGCGCATGGCAGCCACATCCGCGGCGGCCTGTGGCAAAATGGCCTGGACATCGGCGGTGACATCGGCCAGGGCAAAGAGGTTGCTTAAATCCGGGTAGCGACAGTCATTGTTCAGGTGCATCAGGCTGGCCTGGGTGATGTTCAGCCCGGTCTGAGCCAGCACATACCACTGGAAAGCCACATCGGGCAGGTACTCGTCGGCTTTGTAGCCGGTACTGGATTTCACCTCGATGAGATGCCAGCCGGTTTTGGTGCGCGTCAGAATGTCCACCTTCACCAGCAAATCGGCGGTGTGGAAGGTGGCCTGGAAAATCGTGGTGGCGCCTGCGGCAATGGCTGCCGCTGTCAGCGGGGCCATCTCTTCGGGGTGCGGGCGATAGGGAATGGTACGGCCGTCGGGAAACCGCTCTCTGGCCCGCACATCTACGTCTTGCCCGGCGCGCAGGCGGCGCTGCATGGCCGGGTCTGGCGGCGCAGCCAGGTGGGGCCGGTAGGCCGCCAGCCAAAACGCTTGGGCACATTGGGTGAAAGATAGGTAAGCCGTTTTAGTGAGCATAGGTCATCATCCTGACACAGACTTTTAATTCTGTAGCCTCAGCGGTGAATGATAATGGGCGAACGGTGGGGCAGTCATCCATATTTGTTGCTACACTTCCTCCGGCGACCAATATCCGATTACCGATTACGGAGAATAACATGCGTGGATGTTTACAGGCAACAGCAGGATTTGTGGCGGCGCTTTTTGTACTCACGGCCGTGACCGCCCTCATTGGCTATAACTTAATCGTCGTGGCCACTGACCGGGAAACGGTCAAGGGGCTGTTCACCGGGCTGGATGAGGTGGTGCGCCAGACAGCGCCCGCCCTCATCATCGAAGCGGCGCGACAGGAGGCGTTGGCGCGGGGTATTACCGATCTGCCCATTGATGAGGGTCAGTTGCAAACGGCCGTGGCCACCGTCATTCCCCCTGGCTGGATGGACGCCCAGGCGGAAGCGGCCGTAGACGGGTTGTATGATTATCTGGAGACGGGTGATCCGGCGGATGCGGAAGTGACGTTGGACACACGGCCGTTGCTCGATTCGCTGCGGGGAGCGGCGGGGCAGCAAATGGTCACGGCCGTGATCGCCAATCTGCCCCCCTGCACCAGTGCCGTGCCCAATTTCACCACCGTTGGCAACGTGGATATTCCCGACTGCCTGCCGCCGGGAACAGACGTGCAGCAGATCAGCAGTGTGGTGCATACGGCCGTTGTCAACGCCATTGACCAAAATCCTGAACTGGTGGCTAATGCCGGCGTACTGCGGCTGCCCCTCTTTGGTAATGAGGCCAGCAGCAGTCTGAACAGTGAGCGCCAGGCGCAATGGGCGCGTTTGCAGCGCAATTTTGCTTTCGCCCGCACCTGGGGCTGGACTTTATGGCTGCTGCCGTTGGCCTGTTTGCTGCTGATTGCGCTGTTGGTGGCGCGTTCGCTGTCCACCTGGGGACATTGGTGGGGTTGGCCGCTGGTGATCGCCGCCGTCACCGTCCTCTTCTTCGCCATCGTCACCCCGGCGCTGCTGATGTTTGTGGCGCGCACGGCCGTGCCGCCCCCCACCGACCCCCTGGCTTTACCATTGCGCCAATTGGGCCTCAATCTCATCACCACCGTCACCGACCGCTGGCTGGTGCGCATCTATTTTCAGGCGGGCATCCTGCTGGCGTTGGGGGTAGGGCTTATTTTGATGGCGTTTGGGGTTACGGCCGTGCGGGAAAGAGGATATTGAGATATTGGGATATTGGTCGAGCAGCAATACCCCAATATCCTAATCTCCCAATCTCCCAATATCAGGTATAATCTCCACCAACACATTCCCATAAACCAACTGATTTCAACCACAAGGCAGGCAGCCCATGTATGGACAAGAAACCGACCCTGATTACCCCACAAAACTAGCTGAATTTGAAGCCCGCATTGCGCGCGGCGAAAAAATTGAACCCGGCGACTGGATGCCCGAACGCTACCGCAAGCAGCTCGTCCGCATGATCTCCCAACACGCCCACAGCGAAGTGGTGGGCATGTTACCGGAAGGGGCCTGGATCACCCGCGCCCCCAACCTGCGCCGCAAACAAGTGCTGCTGGCCAAAGTACAAGACGAAGCCGGACACGGCCAATACCTCTACCACGCCGCCGAAACATTGGGTGCAACCCGCGAAGAAATGCTACAAGCCCTGCTCACCGGGCAAGCCAAGTATTCCAGCATCTTCAACTACCCCACCGTCACCTGGAGCGACATGGGCGCGATTGGCTGGCTGGTGGATGGCGCGGCCATTATGAACCAGACCATGCTGGCGCAATGCTCCTATGGCCCATACTCGCGGGCCATGGTGCGCATTTGCGCCGAAGAAGGTTTCCACAAGAAGCAGGGGCAGGAGATGATCATCCAATACGCCCAGGGCACACCCGAACAAAAAGCGATGGCCCAAGACAGCATCAACCGCTTCTGGTGGCCCACGCTGATGATGTTTGGCCCCCACGATTCCGCTTCCACCAACTCTGACGAACTCACCCGTTGGGGCATTAAAACCAAAAGCAATGACCAACTTCGCCAGGAATTTGTGAACGAGCTTGTGCCCCTGCTGCACGCTTTGGGGCTGGAAGTGCCCGACCCTGACCTGCGCTATGATGAAGAATCCGGCAACTGGATTTCCGGCGAAATCAATTGGAACGAATTCTGGCAGGTGGTGAAAGGCAACGGCCCCATGAACGCTGCCCGCCTGCAAGCCAGACAAGAAGCCCACGACAACGGCCGTTGGGTGCGCGAAGCCCTGGCGGCTTATGCGGAGCGTGATGTGTGAGATTTTCACACATCACGCATCACAAAAATATGGACACTCAATGGCCTCGTTATGAGGTATTCAAACAAGATCGCCCCGGCGAACCGCACGAAAGTATTGGCACCGTTCATGCGGTGGATGCGGAGATGGCATTGCAAAACGGCCGTGACCTCTTCGCCCGCCGCCCCAAATGCCACAGCCTGTGGGTGGCCCGCGCCGACGCCATCACCAGCAAAACGGCCGAGCAGCTCGCGGCCAAGGAACTCGCCACCGACAATTCCTGGCAGGCAGACATTGACCCGCAAGCGCCCACCGAAACCTATCTGGTCTTTCAAAAACAGACCGAACGGCGCGGCATGACCTTTACCACCCACGTCGGTGAGGTGGAGGCCAGTTCACCGGTCCATGCTTTGCAGCAAGCCATCGCCATTTTCCCGGCAGAACAGGTGTTTGTGTGGTGGGTGTGCCCGGCATCGGCCGTGACCCGCAGCGAAGAAGCCGACACTCTGCCCATGTTCGCCCCCGCCCAAGACAAACTCTACCGCCTGCCCAACCAGTATCGCACGGTGTTTACCATGCAGAAGATCAAAAGAGGAAAAGATGTTATTGAGTAATTGGGTAATTGGGTAATTGAGTAATTACCCAATTACCCAATTACTCGCGCCCCACTATGAACGCCCACCACCAATCCGCCCTTGCCCAAAAACTGCTTTTCCTGGCCGATGATGAATTGATCCTGGCGCATCGCAATTCGGAATGGACGGGACACGGCCCCATTTTGGAGGAGGACATTGCTTTTACCAATATCGCCCTTGATGAGATGGGGCACGCCGCCACCTGGCACCGGCTGCGGCAAGAGTTGACGGGAGAGGAGGTGGACACGGCCGTGTTCTTCCGTGACCCCGCCGCTTACCGCAATGTGCAACTGGTGGAACTGCCCAATAGCGATTGGGCGTTTAGTATGCTGCGCCAATACCTGTTTGACGTGTACGAACTGGTACATCTGGCGCAGTTGGCCGCCAGCAGCTACCGCCCACTGGCCGAAGCCGCCGCCAAAATCCGCATCGAGGAGATTTACCACCTGCGCCATACTGCTGCCTGGGTCACGCGCCTGGGATTGGGCACGGCCGAAAGCAATCAACGGATGCAGGCCGCCCTGGATACCCACTGGCCTTATGCTCACCAGCTTTTTGTGGAGATGCCGGAAGATGCGGTATTGGCGGAAATGGGTACGGCCGTGTCCCCCACCAGCCTGCTTGATGAATGGCAGCAAATCACCACTGCCCACCTGACCCAGGCCAACCTGATTATCCCCACCAACCACACCCCACCCACCACCGACCGCGCCGACCACACCGACCACCTGACCAGCCTGCTGGCCGAAATGCAATCCGTCGCCCGCCAATACCCAACGGCCGTGTGGTAATCCCTGTTCGTAGTAGGCGATTTATCGCCTGCTGAAGGCGATAAATCGCCTACTACAAACGGGAAATGAGTGATGATAACCACAACCCACATCTGGCAAGCCCTGGAAGAAGTCAAAGACCCGGAACTCCCCCACGTTTCGGTCGTCGAAATGGGCATCGTGCGTGACGTGCAGCTTGAAGCCGACCGCGTCCACGTCAAAATGACGCCCACCTTCTCCGGTTGTCCGGCATTAGATGTGATGCGCCATGACATCGCGGCGAAGGTGCGCGAACTGGGATTTACTCAGGTCACCGTAGAAACGGTGCTGCACCCGCCCTGGACTTCTGATTGGATCGCTGATTCGGCGCGGGACAAGCTGCAACAGTTGGGCATTGCCCCCCCCATCCGGCATGGCGGCAACCTGATTCCTATTGCCTTTCTGGATGTCGCCACCTGCCCCCGCTGCGGCTCCTCTAATACCATCCTCAAAAACGCCTTTGGCCCCACCCTGTGCAAAAGCCTCTGGTACTGCCACGAGTGCCAAGATGGGTTTGAGCAATTTAAGGCACTGTAGGGAAGTTTCGGCGATTGGCTGATCAACCAATCGCCGAAACTTCCCCCTTACCCTGGTGTTTTCTCAATCGGCATAAGCGCCACCCTACACACGGCTTGACAATTTGGTGGTTGCTTCTAAAATTGCCTCCCCATTACATGTGGAATTCAAAATTTGAAGGAGATCAGGTAAATGAGTGATACACAGACTCGTATAACCGCTATTATCGTGGATTTATTAGGCGTAGACGAAGAACAGGTAGTACCTGAAGCGCGTTTCCGTGAAGACCTGGAAGCTGATTCGCTGGATTTAGTCGAACTCATTATGGCTTTTGAAGAAGAGTTTGGCGGCGAAATTTCCGATGATGAAGCCCAAAAAATCACGACTGTGGGCGAAGCGATCTATTATATTGACCACCGCATGGCGGTTTAACGCCTGGCCTGAGGCAGAGTACGCTAGTGCTGACGGGCCGGCGTACTCCGCTTTTTTCCCACCATTTGTACTATTTGCCACACACTGACCCCGGCAATAAGCAAATGCCCCACCCCGTTTAAGATCAATCCCCACCCATAACCCACCGACATTCCCACCAACTGCGCCACATTGGGCTGAATTTGCAGGTACACCCGTGTGGGCAGCACTGCGCCTATCAGGCCCAACAGGGTCAACAAGAGCCAGCAGAGCCACTGCCTGGTTTCAATTTTCACCAACCAACACAGCACAACGGCGGCAACGACAGCCAGCAGCACCAGGCCAATCCACTGGACACGGGGCATGTATTCGTGGCGCGTCGGGCCGGTAATGTCCTCGATGGCGGGGAATGCCTGCCAGCTAATGAGCAGCGCCAGACCACGCATGGCCCAACTCTGCCAACGGCCGTTGCCCCACAACAACGTCAGCATCACCAGCATCAGCGCCAGGGTAATCGGCGGCAGGTAAAACAGATTGCGTTCCAGCCCTACCCCCATAAACTTGACCCACTCGCCCAACTCAATACCCAAAAAGCTAAGACCGGCCCCCGGCCCCGGCAGCCAAACCATGAGGTAACCGACGAATACGGCCGTCAGGCCAACTTGCAATATCGTCTGACCTTGTCTACCAGGCATGATTTTTACCATTTTGACTAGACATCAGATCTGGAGTCAAGAATTTGAAGCAGTTCGGCACTTGAGATGATAGAGATACCCATTTCTGCCAGAAGGTCATTAACTTCTGGGGCCATTAAGTCTTTGTCAACGGTCAGGATGTAATCGGCCAGCCCAAAGATGGCTACGGCAATCACCTTGTCATCATCTGGATCACGGCAGAGCCGGGGAACTTCCGGTGGCTCAATTAACTCAATATCATCGAGCAAATGGCTGGTAAAGGCACGTCGTAGTTCAGGGTAGATTAAGGCAGCAACTTCGGGATAAGCCAGTACATGCAAGTATTCATCAACTAACGACGGAGAGGCCACAACCGTAAATCGCGCTGCCTCCCACGCCATAACAAAGGTAGCCAATTCAGGAGGTCGCAATAGGGCTGCCACCAGTTGGTTAGTGTCCAAGACTACACGCATGTGGTATCAATTGGCACGCGGAGTCTGCCGGGCACGCCGTACCAGGCTAACAATATCCTCATCGGAGGGGGAAATTGTGTCGGCATAGTCACGTACAGCCTCCCGTATCGCCCGGCGTGTGGCCGCAAAGCGCGCTCGACGGGCTGTGTCTTGAAGTAGTTCTATCACCGACGGAAGCGGAACGACAAGCACTTTCGCGCCAATTTCCACACCTGGCGGCGCTTTGACAGTCCGATCAGGCTCTACCACTGCTATTGTCGTTGTGATTGATGACATAACGATCTCCAGATTCGCTGGGCGCCAATGAAAGCTGTTGTCATTATACCGTAATCTATTGTCTGGCAACTACCAGTTACCCCATTATTTCTTTTCGGCTTTTCTCTCCCACACGGCCGTCAGCCGGGCGTCTTCCTCGGATTGGTCGGCGAAAAATTTGTCCAGGGCGTGGCTCTGGCGCTGGCGCAGGGCCAGCAGGGCGACGGCGCGGATGTCTTCTGGGGTCACGGCCGTGCGCTCATCCGCTGCCGCATGGGCACGGGCCGCTTCAAACAGGGTAATCTCCGCGCGCCCGGACTCGATTTGCAGCGCCGCTACCAGCGCCAGCCCCAACTGGCGGGCTTCATCCGCCAGCGTCACCTGGGGCAGGCGGTCACGGGCCTGCTGAATTTCGTCAGCCAAAGAGAGGGTGGCCTCGGCATAACCGGCCGCAAAGAGGTCCGGCTGCCGCCGATAGATAGCGGCGCGTTCATATGCCTGGTAGCGCAAGTCACTGTCCGCCAGGCCACGCACAATGGCCCGCAGCCCAAAACGATCCATCAGCTGCGGGCGCAGCCAGCCCTCCTCCGGGTTCATCGAGCCGATGAGCATGATGCGCGCTTTGTAGGTCAGCTTGAGCGGGCCACGACGCACAGTGTAATGCCCTTGCGCCGCCGCGTCTAACATGGCGTCGGTGATCACGTCATCCAGCAAATTCACTTCGTCAATATAGACGATGTGCCCATCGGCGTGGCCGAGCAGCCCTCGTTCCAGCCGCACCTTTTGCTGTTCCAGCGCCAGCCGCTCGTTGATGCCGCCGACCACATCTTCCAGACGGGAATTCAGGGGTAGTTCAAAAATACGCACTTTGTCGGCGGTGGTCAGCGGATCGCCATAACCAAATTTGGTGGCACAATCCTTACACACCCCGTCCATACCATAGAGTGCCACATCTTCTTCGGTGCAGCCATAGGCGCACAGACTGCGCCGGGTAGTAGGCAGCAGATCGGTGAGGGCGCGCACGGCCGTTGTTTTGGCCGTACCGCGTGGCCCAATGAGCAAAACGCCGCCAACGAGTGGGTTGATCAAGGAGAGCGTCAACGCCAGCTTCATTTCATACTGGCCGACAATAGCTAAGAAGGGGAATGGCTCGACTTCGGCCACGCCGATGTCCGGCGCAGGCAGGCGGCTCACCTGCCCGGCGGGTGAGGCCAGCAAAATCTCCAGCAATTTGGAGCGGGGTTGGCCGGATGTTTCGTCACTCATGGGCGTCTTGTCGGTGCTGCTGCAAGCGATAAGCCTGGCGTTGGGCGGCGCGTTCAAAGCGCGCCTGCTCTTCGGCGGTGGTGCATAAGAGCGGGGGAACGGGGGTGGGACGGCCGTGTTCGTCCAGCGCCACGTAGACAAAAAAGGCGGTATTGGTGTGGGTCGTCTGCCCGGTGAGCACATCTTCGGCGGTGACAACCACGCGCGTTTCCATCGAGGTACGCCCCACCCAACTGACCTCGGCCGTGACCGTCATCAGGTTGCCGATGTGTACCGGCGAATGAAAACGCATAGAGTCTACAGCGACGGTGACAGCCGGATGGCGCGCATGTCTGATGGCCGCCATACCGCCCGCCTCGTCACAAATCTTCATAATATAGCCGCCATGCACATTGCCCATGACGTTGGCGTGTGACGGCCCCATGACCTGGGTGAGGATAACGCGGGATTCGGTGGGGCTTTTGGGGGGCATTGGGGTGCGTGATGCGTGATACGTGATGCGTGACCAGAAATCTCACTCGTCACACGTCACGATTCAATCCATATCCGGCCGGGTTTCGGAGACGTAGCTTAACTTTTCGGGGTACTCCTCAAACATATCAATAATCTGGTGCGGCAGCGATGGGAACATGGGGGGGAGGGGTACGGCCGTTGGTAATTTAATGCGCTCTGAGGGAATAGTCGGCGGTTTCATGAGCGGTCGGTCAATGGGGCGGGTACGCTTGCGCAGCAGGCGTTGATCATCACTGAGAAAACCAAGATAGGAGCCGCCGGTATCAAACACTTCACGTCCCACGACAAAACCAATCCATTCCCCATCCACGTTAAAAACGTTGCCTTTTTCATACACAGCCACCCACTCGCCATCTGATCGGTAAATTGGAATCATTTCTCCTCTTATTATGACTACAGGTCGCAACAGCCAACGTGAGGGGCACGATACGGCAATGCGCTGACTTTGGTTCCTTAATTACGCAAGCAGCATTATAGTGAAGGGGGCACAGGTGGGCAACTTATGTAATGGGGCAGGGGGCCGGTTATTTTGGTTATATGTTGGAGAAGGCGGAGAGTACGGCCGTATCCCTTATGCCCTCGGCCGTTTCCGGCAGCGGCACGGCCGTGTGCTGCCGTATCCAGGTAGTGAAAATGTGACCATTCACCAGCACCTCACGCCCCCGCTCCACCACCAGGCCAAACTGCCGCAACCGCTGTTCGGCTTCGGCCAGGGCAAAGGGGCTAAAAGGCACAGAGGGCGTCACCGGGACCGCCACCAATTCGGCCAATATCTGGCGCTGGCAGGCGTCAAAATGCGCCCACCACTGGCTAAAACAGGGGGACAATTCCGCGACGAGCTGTGTCTGCACGGCGCCGGCATTGGGCATACCATCCAGCCGTTTGTGGTACAGCCAACGCGCGGCCGTTAATTGCAGTAAAAAAGGCAGTGTGCCTGCCAGCCGTTCTATTTGTTGCACGTCGGTGGCGCTGAAAGGGGTTCCGGTCTGGAGGGCGGGATGGGTGATCAGGGGAGGGATGACGGCCGTTTCCAGTTCGGCCAGATAAATGGGCGTGGGCGAAAAAATGTTGAAAAACGGGGAAGTGGCTGGCAATCCCAGGTGGCTGCCCATATGGTACAAGTCAGTCAGCGCGGTGGTGACACAGACAAAGTCGTAATCATTGACGCTGGTCATAGCCCGCAGTTCCGTCAGAAAATGGCGGTCAAACGCCTCGGTATGCAGCGCGTCAAAATCATCCAGCAGCAGCACAATGCGATGCAAAGGAAAATGGCACAGAAACGCCTCCACATCGTAAATGCTGGTCTGCTCCGGCGGCGACTCTTTCCACAAAAAACCGGTATGCACCTGGCCCAGGCTCATCTTGAGCTGGGTCAATATGCGGTAATAAAACTGGCCCGGCGTTTTGCAGGAGGTCATGTCCACATAGACCATCACCATGCGTTCCGGGTGGCGCACGTGGCGCACCATCACCGTGGGGTGGGCAATATGGCGCAAAAAGGAGGTTTTGCCAGAACGGGGCAGCCCGATGATGTTCGCCGATTGGGGATGAGCGCCGCCGATAATTTCAAAGAGTTGCGTGATCTGGCGTTGACGGCCGTAAAAATCAGCAGGGCTTTGCACAGGATGACCAACAGTGTAAGGCATAATTGCGCTCCTGTCTGCGTAAAACCAGATGGCTCACCACACAAGGCAGGCTTCTCATGGCGGCGGCAGGTATCAAATTGATTTACTACAACGTGAAAAAGCTTCTCGACTATTATGCCCACATCAACCTCAAAAATATAGCCAACCTGATAGGAGAAAAGTACCAGCAGGCAACTTCGAATGTGGCGCGGTGGTGGCAGCGGCCCATGAAGACCACGCCCATAACAAAAGTAACAAAACCAGCATTGCTTAATCATGAAAGAACCTCTCTACACAGACACCCACCCCAAAAAGAAGCGATGCAAATCGAAATTATTCGGCGTATGCCAGCCTGGAAAAAATTTCGTTTGTAGAGGGATTGAATGAAATGATGAGGGCAATGGCGGTGAGTGGCCTCAAAGAACGCCACCCAGAAGCCACTCCCCAACAAATTCACCGCATGTTAGCAGATCTCATGCTTGGGCCAGAACTGGCCCAAAAGGTGTATGACCATAGTGGGCAGCCGCACTTAGGGTTGCTGATTTGCTGGAACGGGCACTGAGCGCGGCGTAGCCGGCCCAACTAACTGTTGGGGTCAGAAGCAGATTTTGGGTCACGGCCGTGCGAAAAATCGTGCAACAGTGGGTGAAAAACAGACCGGCGGCAAGCAAACAATTATGCTGTGGGGCTTCGGACTTCCGGCTTCGGCTTACGGGCCTCGGTCAAGGCCACATAGCTGCTCGTAGAGCGTGCGCAGTTGCCGGGCAGATTGCTCCCAGGTGAAGCGGCGCGTCTGGCGGAAACCGGCGGCTACCAGGCGGGTGCGTTCCGCCGGGTCGGCCAACAGGTGCTGGATGGCCTCTGTCCAGGCAGCCTGGTCATGTGGCGAAAGTTGGATGGCGGCGTTACCCGCCACTTCGGGCAAGGAGGAGGCGTTGGAGGTGATGACCGGGACGCCGCAGCCCATGGCTTCCAGCAGCGGCAGGCCAAACCCTTCATACAGGCTGGGGAAAACAAACAGGGCCGCGCCGCTGTACAGCGCCGGTAAATCATCATCGGCGACAAAACCGGGGAAATGGACACGGCCGTCCATCCCCTGCCGCCCCACCTCTGCCATCATCTCCTCCATCAGCCAGCCTTTGCCGCCGGTGATTATCAGGTGGTGGGGGTGGGTTTGGGCAATCGGCTGGAAGGCGCGGATAAGCATCTGATAATTTTTGCGCGGCTGTACGGTGCCCACCGCCAGGATATAGGGCGCGTCTCCGAGTTGGTATTGGCGGCGCACGGCCGTGAGCTTCTTTTCGTCTGTCACCGGTTGGAAACGACTATGGACGCCGCTGTATAGGACGGTCACTTTATCGGGCGATACCTGCCACACGGCCGTCAGGTCATCCTTTGTCGCCTGTGAATCGGCCAGAATGTGCGTGGCGCGGCCAATTGACCAGGGCACAACCTGGTTCAAATAAGATACCAGCCGTTCGGGAAAAACTTCCGGGTAATGGACGAAGGAGAGGTCATGCACGGTGAGCAGCGTGGGGATACGGCCGTGAACCGGCGGCAGCACAAAATCAGGCGAATGAAACAAATCCAGCTTGCCGGTGAACGCCTGCACCGGCAATGGCAGCCGCAGCCTGTACCACAGCCGGTAGAGCCAGCGTTCGTCTACCGGCGCCGTGTGCAAGTGGACATTGTCAGTTTGCGGGATGGGATGGGGAACAGGGGAAGCGGTGGGGTTTTTGGCGGCGAAGAAATGGTATTCGTTGTCGGGGTCTACGGCCGTGAGCGCAAATATCAACTCGCGGGTATAACGGCCGATCCCTCCCCCCTGGGTAATGGCAGCGGTGACATCAATGCCAATTCGCATGGAGATGGGAGATTGGAGATTGGAGATTGTTCAGTCTCTAATCTCCAATCTCTAATCCCTATTTGTCCACATCGCCATAGGTCCAATAGCGATTCATAAAGAAGTTCCAAAACAAAATAACCAGCACCGACAACGCCAGCGCCAGATTATCGCCAATGCGTTGGGCAATTTCCGGGCCGAGACCACCAAACAGTTCGGCAGCAAGCCGGGTAAACGGCAAATGGGTCAGGGCAATAATGGGCAGACGCAGCACAATCCCGGATACGCTGACCAGGAAAAACTGAGCAAACTGGCGCACAATGGGCTTGGAACGGGAATCGGGGTAGGTCCAGTAACGGTTCCAGGTGAAGTTGCTGATAATGGCGCATACGAAGGAAATAGTACCTGCTAATAAAGCGGGGATGGTTCCTTCTATCCATTCCTGGCTTAAACCAAGCGAAAGCAAAAATTCGTCAAACGGTGTACCTGGTAAGATGAGGCCGCTAAATGGGCCTAACAACAAATTGTAAATGCCAAAGTCCACCACAAAACCAATGGCGCCTACAACCAGGAATTTGATAAACCGTTCCGCCTCTTTGGAATTGACGCCAAAACGCCCAGCCGCATTTGCAAATATCGCTACCATAGAAATAATAATCTCCCATTCCTTCAAATTTTATGAGTTCTTCGTTTCCAACAGCCGCCGAATTTTAGCGGATAAAGGGTGTTTCCTTCAATCCCTCTTTAGTGCTGTTTGCCCTGCGCTCATATTCCAGCAATTGCAGCAAACCGAACATCACACCCAGGTGAATATAGATATTGTTGACGTATAGTTTATCTACCAGATGATGAACCGTCACGGCCGTCCACGCCCCCAATAATCCTAAGGCAATGCCCCGCACCGGCCAATCAAGCTGGCGTAACTGGCGGATGGTCTGAAAGAAGACGGCCGTCCACAGCAACAGATACGCTGCCAGCCCCCAAACGCCCGTTTCCGCCAGGATATTCAAATAATAGTTGTGTGCATGGCCCAACGGATAGGGCCAATTGAGGAGGGCATAGGTATCATAAACCGGTTCATAATTACCAAAACCTACACCGAACCAGATGTTATCGCGGGCCATATCCAGCGCCGCCTGCCAGTGTGCCAGCCGCTCTAATACGGCATAGTTGGCGTCGTTGATACCCACACCACGCACATCACCAAAACGCAAATCGCCGCTGAAACTGGTAATACGCTCCGTGACCGAAGCGGGCACAATGCCGGCCCGCACCCCGCCAAAAAAGAGCAGCCCGGCTACGGCTAACAAGGCCACGCCTTGCCACAATTTTTTCGGCCAGAACAAGACCATCAGCGCCCCACCAACTGCCAGGCTTAACCACGCCCCACGGCTCCAGGAGAAGATAACAGCCAGGGTGCAGAGAACGGCCGTGACGCCGGTGAAGAGCGCCAGGGTGAAGAGGTGAAGGGGGACGTGAGGCGTGAGGCGTGAGGCGTGAGGCGTGAGGCGTGACACTTGCCACTTGCCACCTGCCACTTGCCGCCAAAGAGCAGCGATTGCCCCTAAAAACGCGCCCACGGCCAATAGCGCCGTCAAGTTCATGTAACCGGCATAAGGATTGGGCTGTTCAAAGGTGCCATAAGCGCGGTAAAAACGGCCGAGTACCAAAAAATGCTCTGGCCCGTCGCCGCGCAGCCCAAACTGCCAGATGCCAATGAGCGCCTGGCTTAACCCGGCGAGGAAGAGCGTGGTTAAGACGGCAAACGTGAAGCGTAATCGGTAATCGGTAATCCGTAATCGGTTTACGGAATACGGATTACGGTTTACGGATAAATTCACCACCAGCAGCATCACGGCCGTAACCTCCAGCCACTTGAGCAGCTCTTTGAGACCAAATGAAAGGGAGGGGGCATTGAGCAAAGAAAGCGCCGCCACAAAAGTGAACAACGCCAGGGGCACAGTTAAAAACGTGCGGGGGATAAAAATCTGCCGGTAAGCCAGTCCGCGCCCCAACCAGACGGCAAGAGTAACCAATAGCAGTAATTGGCCGCTGTCCAGCAGCGATGGCCCCCGCACAATGTTTTCCCATGCGCCCCAGGGCGCAGCCAACAGTGCCGCAAACAAACCAACCAGGGGATTGATGAAAGTGAGCAGGAGAACGGCCGTGCCCCCCACCAACGCCACCGCCCATACCAACGGCAGCCGGGCCAACAAAATGCCCAGGAGTACGGCCGTGACAATACCCGTTAAGGGCCAATTGGCGCGGTGGATAGAGAGGATTTTCATGTGATCGGGAGATTGGAGATTGGAGATTAGAATATTGGGAGATCAGGAGATTGAGAGATTGAGAGACTGTAATCTCTTAATCTCTCAATCTCCCCATATCTCCTCTTACACCCGCCCCCGAAAATAAGCAATCGTTTCTGTTAACCCTTCGGTCAGATTTACTTTTGGCTCCCAACCCAACGCCTGCCGCGCTTTGCTGATGTCCGGGCGGCGCACTTTGGGATCATCGGTAATACGGTCATCTTTTGGGTGAATAAAGACAATCTCCGATTCACTTTGTGATATTTCTTTGACAGCCTCGGCGAATTCCAAAATCGTCATTTCGACCGGGTTGCCGATATTGACCGGCAGCTTTTCATCAGAGTGCAGCAGCCGGTATATTCCTTCAATTAGATCACTGTAATACTGGAATGAACGGGTACGGCTGCCATCACCATACACGGTGATGGGCTGGTTGGTGAGCGCCTGGTAGACAAAGTTGGGCACAACACGGCCGTCATGCAGCCGCATCCGTGGCCCATAGGTGTTGAAAATACGCACTATGCGCGTTTCCAGGCCATGATACCTTTGGTAAGCCAGCGTCATGGCTTCCGCAAACCGCTTGGCCTCGTCATACACCCCGCGCGGGCCAATCGGGTTCACATGCCCCCAATACGTCTCCGGCTGCGGGTTCACCTGTGGGTCGCCATACACCTCAGACGTGGATGCCAGTAAGTACCGCGCGCCTTTGGCCTTCGCCAACCCCAATGTATTGTGCGTACCCAATGACCCCACCTTCAGGGTGGGAATGGGATGTTCCAGATAATCGTTTGGGCTGGCAGGCGAGGCAAAATGCAGCACAGCATCCAGCGGTCCGGCCACATAGATATAGTTGCACACGTCTTGCTCAAAGAAACTAAACCGTTCATGCCCCATCAAGTGGGCAATGTTGTCCATATTACCGGTGATCAAATTGTCCATGCCGATGACCTCGTGACCTTCGGCAATAAACCGGTCAGACAGGTGGGAACCCAGAAAACCAGCAGCTCCTGTAATTAAAACACGCATAGTAGCCTCCAATTCAAATACATCTTGATATTGTAACGTGGGTAAAGGTGGGTGACGAATGGTTACGGCCGTTTGGCCCGAAATCGTATATCATGCGCAGCTTACACGTTGGCTATCTTTTATCGTGAACACCAGTTATCATTCAGAATAACAACCCAAAAGCCATTATCCTCTACAACAGTGATAAATATCCTGCCAATTTGGTGACGTTCCCCCCATCCCCTGCGGCCAAATATCGCGCATCATTATCCCAGTACATCTTAACAAACCACATCCCACCCCATGCCACTCCCACCGCCATGCCTATTTCGCCGCAAGTCTATACCTGATAAACATACTTTTACAAGGAGCAAATCAAATGTCTGAATTTAGCCCGATCTCGCGTAGCCCAATCGGCCTGGAAACCCATGGCCTGAACAATCTAAAAACCGTTTACTGGAATCTGCCCACCCCGTCACTTTACGAAGAGTCACTCAAGCGGCACGAAAGCATCATGGCCCATCTGGGGCCACTGGTGGTACGCACCGGCCAATTCACCGGGCGCTCCCCCAACGACAAATTCATCGTCAAAGAACCCAGCAGCCAGGACAACATCTGGTGGGGCAAAGTCAACCGCCCATTTGCAGCCGACCGCTTCGAAGAACTGCACCGGCGCATGGCCTCTTATCTGCAAGGTAAAGATGTTTTTGTGCAGGATTGCTGGTGTGGCGCTGACCCCGACCACCGGATGCCGGTGCGCGTTATCACCCAATACGCCTGGCACAGCCTGTTTGCCCACAATATGTTCATCCAGGCCACGCCAGCAGAACTCAGCACATTCCAACCCGAATTTGTGATCATTGACTGCCCCGGTTTCCATGCCTTCCCCGATTACGACCACACCCATTCCGATGTGTTCATTCTGGTTGATTTTGGCAAGAAGATGGTGCTCATCGGCGGCACCGAATATGCCGGGGAAATCAAAAAATCCGCCTTTACATCTATGAACTACTTCCTGCCCTTCAAAGAGGTGATGCCCATGCACTGCTCCGCCAACATCGGCCAGAACGGTGACACCGCTATTTTCTTTGGCCTCAGTGGCACGGGCAAGACCACCCTCTCCGCCGACGCCTCGCGCACCCTCATTGGCGATGATGAACATGGCTGGAGTGACAATGGCATCTTCAACTTTGAAGGTGGCTGTTATGCCAAAGTGATCCGGCTGGATCCAGCGGGGGAACCGGAAATCTACGAAACCACCCGGCGTTACGGCACTATCCTGGAAAATGTAGGCATTGACGTGAACACCCGACGGCTGAATTTGAATGATGCTTCGCTAACCGAAAATACACGGGCGGCTTATCCCATTTCCCACATCCCCAATGCTTCCCGCACCGGGCGTGGCGGACATCCCCAAAACATCATCTTCCTCACGGCCGATGCGTTTGGCGTCTTGCCCCCCATCGCCAAATTGACGCCGGAACAGGCCATGTACCACTTTATCTCCGGTTACACAGCCAAGGTAGCGGGCACGGAACGGGGCGTGACGGAGCCGCAGGCGACGTTTAGCGCCTGTTTTGGCGCGCCGTTTATGGCGCAGCACCCCAGCGTCTACGCCGAACTGTTGGGTAAGAAAATTGCCGAACATAAGGTGCAGTGCTGGCTGGTGAACACCGGCTGGACAGGTGGCCCTTATGGTGAAGGGCACCGCATGAAGCTGGCGCACACACGGGCAACGGTAAATGCGGCATTAGACGGCCGTCTCGCCCACGTCGAATATATCACCGACCCCATCTTTGGCCTGCAAATCCCCACCACCTGCCCCGGCGTACCCACCGAGGTGTTGCAGCCGCGCCAGACGTGGGCTGACCCGAATGCCTACGACACCCAGGCGCACAAACTGGCGGCGATGTTTATTGAGAACTTCAAACAGTTTGCCGACCAGGCGTCTACGGCCGTTGCTGCCGCCGGCCCACAAATATAGTAGTTGTGCCAGCCTAAAGACCCGAAGGGTTTTTGAAACCCTTCGGGTCTTTTATTTTCCAATGAAAGCTGAAAAGTGATTTTTCCCTGTGCCCAACCCCACAATACCTCTACAATAGGGGCATGTCTTTAATTACCGGCCCCGGTCACAGCTACCCCATTGGCGCTACGGTGCAAACCGGCGGCGTCAATTTTTGTTTGTATTCACGGGCAGGCACGGCCGTTGAACTGCTCCTTTTCGACGATGTGAATGACGCCCACCCCCGCTACACCATCCCGTTAGACCCCTTTCTCAACCGCACCTTTCATTACTGGCACGTGTTTGTGCCCGGTATCGGCGCGGGACAGGTTTATGCCTATCGGGTTTATGGCCCAAACAATCCAGAACAGGGGATGCGCTTTGACCCAGAAAAGACGCTGCTCGACCCCTACGGCCGTGCCCTGGCCACCCCTCGCAATTTCAGCCGCGAAGCCGCCAAACGTCCGGGGAACAATACGGCCGTTGCCCTCAAAAGCGTCGTCGCCAACCCCCAAACGTATGACTGGGAAGGGGATGAACCGCTGCGCCGCCCCTTCAGCCAGACCATCATCTACGAAATGCACATCGGTGGTTTCACCCGCCACCCCAATTCCGGCATTGCCCCGGAAAAACGGGGAACGTATGCCGGTCTGGTGGAGAAGATTCCCTACCTGAAAAGTTTGGGGATTACGGCCGTCGAACTGCTGCCCGTCTTTCATTTTGACGAAGAAGATGCGCCGGACGGCCGTGTCAACTATTGGGGTTACAGCCCCATCTCCTTCTTCGCCCCCCACGCCGACTACAGCCACGACAAAAACCCACTGGGTGTGCTGGATGAATTCCGCGATATGGTCAAGGCGCTGCACCGCGCCGACATCGAAATCATTCTGGATGTGGTCTACAACCACACCGCCGAAGGCGACCATACCGGCCCCACCTACTGCTTCAAAGGCATCGGCAACCGCGTCTACTACATCCTCAACAAAGACAAAAGCCGCTATGCCAATTACAGCGGCACCGGCAACACCCTCAACGCCAATCATTCTATGGTGCGCCGCCTCATTCTGGACAGCTTGCATTACTGGGTGGAGGAAATGCACGTAGATGGTTTCCGCTTTGACCTGGCTTCCATCCTCTCGCGGGACGGCGATGGGCACCCCCTGGCCAACCCGCCCATCCTGTGGGACATTGAAACTGACCCCAGCCTGGCGGGCACTAAACTCATCGCAGAGGCGTGGGACGCCGGGGGCTTGTACCAGGTGGGGTCATTTCTGGGGGACAAGTGGAAGGAGTGGAACGGCCGTTTTCGGGATGACATGCGTGCTTTTGTCAAAGGCGATCCCGGCATGGTAGGCAAAGTCGCCTTCCGTTTCCTGGCCAGCCCAGACATCTACGGCCACGAAGGGCAAGAACCAGAGCAAAGCATCAACTTTGTCACCTGCCACGACGGCTTCACCCTCAACGATCTGGTCTCCTACAACGACAAACACAACCACGCCAACGGCGAAACCAACAACGACGGCCACAACCACAACCTCAGTTGGAACTGCGGCGTGGAAGGGCCAACAGATGACCCATCCATTGAAGCGCTGCGCCTACGCCAGATCAAAAACTTCTTCACCCTTACCCTGCTCTCCCTGGGTGTGCCCATGCTGTTGATGGGCGACGAGGTGCGCCACACCCAACACGGCAACAACAACGCCTACTGCCAGGACAACGAAATCAGTTGGTTTGATTGGTCATTGGTGGCGAAAAACGGCGAAATCTTCCACTTTGTGCAGCAGCTGATCGCCCTGCGCCAAAGTTTGAGCATTTATGCCCGTCCACGCCAACTCAGCCTGGTAGATCTGCTGCACCAATCGCGCATTGAGTATCACGGTGTGCGTCTGCACGAACCGGATTGGGGACATGATTCGCGCACCCTGGCCTTCACCGTCTGGGGCAGCCGCTCGGTATTTCACGTGATTCTGAATGCCTATTGGGAGCCGCTGGAGTTTGCCCTACCGCCGGTCAATGGCGCGGGCACAACCCTGTGGCGGCGCATCATAGACACCGCCTGTCCCCCGCCCCATGACTTTCGCCGCCTGGCAGACGCGCCCGGCGTGCCTGGTAACAGCTACCCGGCCCAGCCCCGCTCCGTGGTGCTGCTGGCGGCAGCCCGGCAGCGGATGGAAAACGAATAAGCGAATGCTCAACTAGCTCACCTTCGCTAACTGCAATTCTTCCCGCACCACCCGGCGCATGATGGATTCCCAGTCTTTGTCTTGATTTTCAATAAACTCACGCAAGGCCTGGTTCATCAAAGCCTGATAACTGCCGCCACCTTGTTCGTTGATCTGTTCACGGAACCAGTTCAATATATCCGTGTCAATGCGGATGGTAATGCGCGTTTTATTGGGTGCAGTCGGCACAATTGGCCCTCGTCTAGCGTGGCTAAAATCATATTCCTCTCTCATATCATTTTCTTGTTTGTTCATATGCTCTTTTTTCGTTTCTTGTTGCATATCTGGCGGAGATTAACCGAATGTTATCTCCGCGATATGTGAATACAACAGTAAGAACTTCTCCCAAATGATCCATTCCGATAGCGACAAATCGGTCTTCGTCATAGTGCCCAATATCCTCCTGCCACAACATATCTTCATCTTCCAGAACAGCCACAGCATCGGGGAAATGGATACCATGTCTTAACCGATTAACTTCTGCCTTGTCTGGATCCCATTCATAACTCGTGCAACAATTGTATGCACAAATGGCATACAGTCAATGCTCATAGAAATGGATTATTTTAGGAGGTTACAGCAACTCGGCGGCAGGTGAGGCGGATGATGCGGCGAGATGTGTCTGTGACCCTCACCCGTTCATCCACCTGCTGCCCCACCAGCCAGACCAGATGCGCCTCATGGGACACGATGGGCCACAACGGCCGTAACGTCTGTGCGATCTTCCGGTTAATCATCACCTCTTTCACGGTGGCGTGACGGCCGTGCATCCCCAACGGTTGGAAACGTTCACCCGGCAGCCGGGGACGCACCGTCAGTGTGTCCCGGTCGCCCACATCCACAAACGCCACCCAAGGGTCTGCGTTTTGGGAGATGGCCCCTTTGTCCCCTTCATACACCCGCGCATACAACCACCAACCGCCACCCAACGCCATCTGTCCGGGAATGAGAAGTTGGACGGCTTCAGCCGTCGGCATCTGCGGGCCAAAAGGAAGTGGCTCGCCCGCTTCATCACTCACCAACAGGATACGCTCATATTCCAGCCACAGCCGCAGCCCACCCGGTAAATCCATTTGTGAACCAGTGACGCCCTGTTCCACCAGTTCCCGCGCCAGTTCTACCACTTGAAAGCTAATATCGGTTTGCGACGGCCGTAACGCCAACATCCCCCACCGCAGCGCCAGCCGCCGATGGCTGAGCGGCAGTTCCCGCCAACGCGCCCGCGCCAGCGCCAGCCAACCCTCCCCCTGCTCCACATAAATTGATTGCCAGAATGGCTGAAACCACTCCTCTAACAGGGCATAATCCGCCGCCGTGATAGTTGCCAATTGCTGTAAATGGGCGCTGATTTGCGGATTGTATTGCGCCAACAGCGGCAGCAGTTCGTGGCGGATGCGATTGCGCAAAAAGGTCACATCGCGGTTACTGGGATCTTGCACCGGCTGAAGCCGGTGGGCAGCACAGTACGCTTCAATATCCTGGCGAGGTACGGCGAGCAACGGCCGTAACAACGTCAACTCTGGCGCGCCGGGCAATGGGGCCGCCGGCAGCATCCCCCGCAGCCCGGCCAACCCACTGCCACGAATCAGGTGCAGCAGCACCGTTTCCGCCTGGTCATCAGCGTGATGGGCCACGGCCACAAAATCGGCGTTTTCTTGCACGGCCGTTTCCGCCAGAAAACGGTAACGAGCGTGGCGGGCGGCTTCTTCAATCGTCCGCCTATTGGCCTGGGCCAGGGCAGGCACGTTCACTTTCTCTACCACGACAGGGATTTGCCAGGACACGGCCGTCATCATCACGAATAGCAGTTCATCATCCGCCTCCGGGCGCAGCCCATGATGTAAATGCGCCGCCACCAGGTGGTCTGGCCCCACCACTCGCGCCAGCAAATGCAGCAGCGCCAGCGAATCCGGCCCACCGGACACCCCCACCACCACCCGCGCCCCCGGCGGTAAATGCACCTGACATTGTGCTGCTACCTGTTGTTCCAATTTGTGAAGTTCCATTTTTCAACGCAAAGGCGCAAAGAAGCTAAGGGACTAAAGATTAAAGAAGAGGAGCAAGATCACCACCTAATCACCTGCTCACCTCATCGCACCCTCACCCCATCAACAAAAAATGGCCCATGTGGGCCATTTTTCAGTAGGGCGGGTGGGACTCGAACCCACACGGAGTCGCCTCCAACGGATTTTAAGTCCGTCGCGTCTGCCATTTCGCCACCACCCCTTGTTAAGAAATCCATAATCGGTTATCCGTAATCGGTAATCGGACTTCGGTTTACGGGTCACGGGTTACGTTTTCCGGTGCTAACAACGGATTGTACACAGGAACGGCACGAGTAACAACAATTGTTTGTCGGCATTTGGCCGCTCTGCTAAACTGTCGAAAATTTACTGCTAGTGGTTGGTTACCGGTTGTTCATAACATTTACCAGCTACCATTCCAGGAGTTCCCCATGCGCCAGGCGCACCGCAAAGGATGAATTTCATTATTCATCCTTCATAATTCATAATTCATAATTCATAATTCCGCAGGAGGTTCCCCATGTCCCTATCAACTGTCATCAGTGTGGGTCTCGGCCTTATTCTCATTTATTATGCGCTGGGTCTGATTGTGAACGCCACCACACAGATCATCAAAATATCCCTTGACCTGCGCGCTAAGGCACTGTCCAAAGTTTTGGTTGACCTGATGGAAGAAAAAAGCCAGGATTTTATGAACCTGGGGCTGGTGCAAACGTTAAAGCCGTTGGGTAAACGGCTGTTCACCAAAGAAAGGGATGTGTGCGAAATCCCTAAAAGCACCTTTTCCCTGGCCATCTTGGAACTGCTACAGCCAGAGGACAACCAATATCTGATAACGGCCGTCCACGTTGCCCTGAACCGCATCCTGGATGCATTTGCCCTGGATAAGGTCACCCGGCAGAAAATTGAAACACTACTGGAGCATGATAATGACGAAGAATTGCTGACCCAACTGCGCGACGTGATCCATTCCTTGCCAGATGAAGACGCCGCGCGTAGTTTGCGCGTCGCCTTGCTCGGCACATTGGATTTATTGTTGGGGTCACCTGAAAGCCAGTTGGCGCGTATTCAGGCCGGCATCCAACAACTGCCCGAGGGCAGCAAAGCCCGCAAAGCATTGGCAAACGCTATGGATTTTGGTGTGAACGATATTAACCAGGCACGCGCCCGCATTGAAGCCTGGTATGATGACGCCATGAAAAATGTCGGCGACCTGTTTGGGCGACAGGTACGACGTTGGGTCATTTTCATCTCGTTTATTGTCACGCTGACGGTGGGAGGCGACACCATAGCCATTGCCCGCGCGTTTATAATTCAGCCGGTGGATATGTCTGCGGTCGAGCGCATTCTGAATCAATATCCACCAGAAGCGACCACCCCCCCGGAGGGTAGCGAGGCGAGTATCGAACAGATTCAAAGTCAAGTGCAGCTTATTTCTGACATTATCCAAAGTCTGGAAGGGCTGCAACTACCGCTACCCTGGTGGCGGGCACCGCTGCCGACAACCACGTCAGGTTGGGCCACCATGATCCTGGGGCTGATGTTTACCTGGTTAGCTGTCTCCCAGGGGTCTTCTTTCTGGTATGACATTTTGAAAGCGATTAAGCCAAGCAATTCACCGCCCCCACCACCCCCTAAAAGTGACGATAAGGAATAGGCCACTACGAATACTTGCTTTTTTCTAGCGATTCTGCCGATACTGTCCCGTCCAACGGGATTGCAGTGGGTGGTGGCGGCAAAGGCTCAATAGGGTTTGGGTCTGGCTCCGGTGTGCGCAGCCAGAAGATAATGCCCAGGCTGAACAGGGCAAAAATACCGATCATTACTTCTACCAACAGGCTGGCTTGATTGGCACCAATGAGGGGGGCGGTGTATTGAATCACAAACACGGCCGTTGCATTCACCGTCGCGTGCCACAAAATTGCCGCCGCCAGCCACCACCTATTCCGCCGCACAAAACATTGCAATACCATCACCGACAGCGCCAGATGCAGGCAAATGGCAAACACCCGTTCCAGCGCCCCCAACAGCGTCATATACCAGGGCAGACCAAACATGGCCTCAATTTGCCGCGCCACCAACTCCTCTTGCCCCGCCGGAATCATGCCTTGAAAGTAACCCTGATGCATTCCCCGCAAAATGGTGAAGTTGAGCAGGCCTATAGCGCCCAACAACATGGCCTCCACGCCACCCCAACCGGCGCCATACATCAGACCTTTGCCCCAGGTGCGGGCGTCTTTAATGCCAAAACGGTAAATGGCCCAGCGCGTCACCTCTTCAAACACGCCGGCCGATAAACCGAGGAAAATTGAGAGAATGATCAGGTTGCCGGTAACTGATACGTCTGTACGCAGCAGCGCCCACCGTTGCAGCACCAACCAGTTGAAAGGAATGTGAAACACCTGCGACAGTATAAAACCGCCCATCCCCACCGCAAACAACGTCCACCGCATCTGGAGGCGGCGCGCTATGAACCAACCCACCCCTATCGGAACCACCAACATCAACAAAAAGTTCAAAAACAGAAAAATTGTAACCATAAGGCTTTACTATATCACTTGAACACCGTAACTGCTCAGACCTGACAGGTTTTTTGCCAGTTCAATTTGAAACTTTACAAACCAAAAACCTGTCAGGTTTATTGAGTACTTGAACACTTCAACACCTGAACACTTTAACACACCCTTCCCGTGCCAGCCAGGATAAAATGGACTATAATGCCCCTCGTCGAAACCAGTTGGCAGCCCCTTCAAGATGACGGGTGTTGGCGGAGAAAAAGTTGATGATTGACCCAGAAAGCTGGATTGGCAAACAAATTGGACATTACGTCGTTCAAAAACACATTCAACGAGGCGGGATGGCGGACGTGTTTCTGGCCAATGACGAATGGTTGGAACGGCCGTCCGCCATCAAAGTCCTTTTCCCCACTCTCGGCAGTGACCCTGATTTTGTAAAACGCTTTCAACGCGAGGCCAAAACGGTGGCCCGCCTGCGCCACCACCACATTGTGCAAATTTTCACCACCGATGTCACCGATGATGGTCATTATTACATCGCCATGGAGTATATCCCTGGCGGGACGCTGCAAGACAAACTGGTGGAACTCTCTAGAGTTGGGAAACTGCTGGATACCGCCACTGCCATCGGCATTGTGCATCAGATCACCGAAGCGCTGGATGTAGCTCATAGAGCGGGTGTGGTTCACCGAGATATTAAGCCCAGCAACATTTTGCTGCGCGAAGATGGCACACCGGTACTCACCGACCTGGGTATTGCCCAGGTGCAAGACAAACCGGGACTGACGCGCACGCATGCCCTGGTGGGCACCCCCACCTATATGTCGCCGGAGCAGGCCACCACCAGCCATGTAGACGGCCGTTCCGACATCTACTCGCTTGGCGTTATCTTTTACGAACTCTTTTCTGGCCGCCGTTTGTTTGATGGCGACACGCCCTGGGCGGTTTTGAACCAACACCTGAACACCCCACCCCGGCCCATCACCGAAATTCGGCCAGACATCACCGACACCACCTGGATGGTGCTGCAAAAGTGCCTGGAGAAAGACCCCAATTACCGCTACCAGACGGCGGCCGAACTGTTACATGCGCTGGACGAGGCGCTGGTGGCCGAAAGAGCCGCCGACCAGATAGATGCGTTGGGCACCTGGGTAGGCACACAGCCGGGTACAGACGCCCACCTGATCACCCGCGAAAAAATCATCCAGCGCACCCCCGTTCCGGCCAC
This sequence comes from uncultured Chloroflexota bacterium, assembly GCA_900696625.1. Lineage (GTDB taxonomy): Bacteria > Chloroflexota > Anaerolineae > Promineifilales > Promineifilaceae > CAADGU01. The sequence goes on from CAADGU010000056.1 coordinate 68,392, forward strand.
GCAGATTGCCAGCCCGGTCAGCGAAACGGCCGTCGCCCCACCACCACCCGCTGCTAATAAACGGCCGTCCTGGCTCATTCCCGCTCTCATTGTCCTGCTGCTGGCGGTCTTTGTCGGGGGGGCGTTTGCCGCCGGCCCCTTGCGCCAGGCGCTCACGCCGCCGCCCACACCCACCATTACTCCGATGACGGTCGCTTCGGCCACCGACGCCCCGGTCGCACAGGCATCTCTGCCTGTTGATCCCACCGAAACCCCATTCGATGAAGTGTTGGCGGCGCTGTCCACGCTGGAAGCGGCGCTCAGCGCCACCCCTACCGCCAGCGCCACGCCTACGGAAACCGCCACCGCCACGCCCACCCACACACCATCGCCAACAGAGACGTCCACCCGCACCCCCACCGCCACGCGCACGGCCATCGCTACCGTATTAGCTGCCTCGCCACCTGCGGCCACGGGGGCCGTGGCCGCCACCAGCAGTTCCGGTGGTTCATCTAACCCCATCGGCAACGCCGGCAGCGGCGAAGGGCTGCCCTTAGGCTTTGAAAACTTTGGCCTGTGGGTGCGCGGTAATGAAGCCAATGGCAGTTTCACCCGCTCCACCGAACAGGCGCACAGCGGCGCGGCCTCCGGCAAACTGGAATATCATTTTGATACGCCAGACAATGATTACGTCGTTTTCATGCAAAACAATGCCATTAGCGGCAGCCCCACCGCCTTGCAGGTGTGGGTTTATGGTGATGGCAGCGGCCATTTTCTGAATGCCTGGATTCGGGACGCCGGTGGGCAAACCTGGCAGGTACCGTTTGGCCGCGTTACGCACACCGGTTGGCGACAAATGACCGGTTATATTGACACCAACCAGAGCTGGCCCTGGACGGTGATCAGCGGTGGCAATGATACCACGGTGGATTACCCCATTTCTTTTCGTGGGTTTGTGCTGGATGACAAAGACAATGCCTATATCGGCCAGGGTGTCATTTACCTGGATGATCTGACGGCGACAACGCTGTCACCGGGCGGCCCCACTCCCACGCCGTCATCGGCCACACCCACACCGGGCGGCACGGCCGTACCCACCAGTGAAGGCTCCGCCCCTGTTAGCCCCGGCACAGTCGGGCGCATTCTTTACAGTTCCGGCAACGTCTTGCTCACCACCGACCCAGCCTGGAGCAGCCCGGTAGAATTGGGTACTATCGCCAGCGACACATGCAACAGTCCGGCCAATACCGTCTCCGGGCAAAGTTACAGCCTCTACTTTGGGCCATTCTGCGGCATCATCTCCGGTGGTACCACCGTTTGCGCCGCCCCCAACGGACAGATGGAAGTGATCACCAACCAGGTCGGTGAAAACAGTTATTCCATCTCCTTACGCGCTGCCGGGGCTACCGACACCATCTTTGTGTATCAGGGGGCCATAGACCGGCCCGAAGGAATTCGCTGGTCGCCAACAAGTAACAACTTTCTGTTTGTGGTAGGCGACACGGTACATCAGGCGTTTCTCAATGGCAGCTATAACCAGATTATCTCCACCGCTTTTGAACCCCGTTTTTCCCAGGATGGCAGCATGATCCTCTACCGCAAGCCGATTGGCCCCGGCGTGAATGATATTTTTGTAGCCAACAGCGATGGCTCTAACCAGCGCAACGTCACCAACGTTGCCACCATTGATAAACGGTGCGCTGTGTGGAAAAACTAACCATATGATGCAGTGGTTAAAACGGATATTGTGGATTTTGGGGGGCATTTTGGTCATCGTGATGGTGATCTTTGTGGCCGTCATTGTGTTTGATTCGCTGTTTGGTCACGACTCAACGGAATATACGAATGTGACGTTTACTGATGCGGCGGGTCAGGAATTGCACGGGTATCTGGCGCTGCCGGAAGGGGAAGGGCCACACCCGGCGGTGCTGCTCATCCATGAATGGTGGGGGCTGAATGAGGGCATGCTGGTGCTGGCGGATGCACTGGCGGCCGAGGGGTATGTGGTGCTGGCGGCCGATGCCTATCGGGGACAGGTGACAGACAAGTTCCCGCGCGCCATTTATCTGCGGTTGGGCACGCCGGAGGAACAGGTGTTTAACGACATTGACGCGGCGTTGGCTTATTTGTTGAGCCGCCCGGAGGTGGATGAGGGGCGGGTGGCTTCGATGGGTTTTTGTTTTGGCGGCGGCCATTCGCTGCAATTGGGGATGCGCCAGTCAGAGAATCTGGCGCTGACAATTTTGTATTATGGGGCGGTGGTGACGGAACCGGATTTGTTACGGCCGTTGACCGACAATCAACCCGTCCTCGGCATCTTTGGCGCGGAGGATGCTTCCATTTCCACCGCCGATGTGCTGGAATTTGAAGCCGCCCTCAACAGCTTGAACATTCCCAATGAAATCACCATCTACGAAGGGGTGGGCCATGCCTTTCTGAATGAAGAAAACTACGACGAACCAGGCGCAGCCGGCGACGCCTGGCAGCAAACGCTGGACTTTTTGGCGGCGAATTTCCGTTCTGAAGAACCGTGATACGTGATGCGTGATGCGTGATGCGTGATCGGAGAACGTCACGCATCACGTTTCACGCATCAACTTCAAGGAGTGTTGGTTATGAGCGAACCCCATACCTATTACCGTACCTGTAATTTGTGTGAGGCGATGTGTGGCCTGGAGATTAAGGTGGAAGGGCAGCACATTCTCTCGATTAAGGGGGATAAGGACGACCCGTTTAGCCAGGGCCATATTTGCCCCAAAGCCACGGCGTTGGAAGACATTTATCATGATCCCGACCGTTTGAAGTATCCTGTGCGGCGCACCCCTTCCGGTTGGCAGCGCATCAGTTGGGACGAAGCGTTTGACGAGGTGGTTAGTAATATTCAGCGCATTCAGGGGGTACACGGCCGTAACGCCATCGGCGTCTATCTGGGCAATCCCAATGTGCATAACCTGGGCCTGATTTTGTATAACGCGCCCTTCATTCGCAGCTTGAAGACGAAGAACCGCTTTTCGGCTACGTCCGTGGATCAACTACCGAGCCAGTATGCCGCGTATCTGATGTTCGGCCACCAGTTGTTGTTCCCGGTACCGGATGTGGACCGCACACACTATTTTTTGATGTTGGGCGCCAATCCGTTAGCCTCGAATGGCAGCCTGATGACGGCGGCGGGCATTGAAAACCGGCTCAAGGCGTTGCAAAAGCGGGGTGGCAAGCTGGTGGTGATTGATCCGCGCCGGACGGAAACGGCCGTGCTCGCCAACGAACACCACTTCATCCACCCCGGTACGGACGCCCTGTTCCTGCTGGCGCTCATTCACACACTGCGTGCCGAAGGGTTGGTAAAACTAGGGCGGCTGGCCGAATTTACCGATGGCTTGGAGACGATTGAGCAGGTGGCGGCCGATTTTGCGCCGGAGGAGGTGGCCGGGCATACAGGCATTGCTGCCGATGAGATACGGCGGATGGCCAGGGAGTTGGCGGCGGCGGAGAGTGGGGTGGTGTACGGCCGTATTGGCGTCTCCACGCAGAAGTTTGGCGGGCTGTGCCAGTGGTTGATCAATGTGCTGAATGTGCTGACGGGCAACATGGATGCGCCGGGTGGAGCCATGTTTACCCGGCCCGCCGTGGATGTGGTGGGGCTGACGACGTTGACGGGGCAGACGGGCAGTGTGGGCCGTGCCCACAGCCGGGTGCGCGGCCTGCCGGCGATAGGCGGCGAATTCCCGTCGGCAGCGATGGCCGAGGAGATTTTAACGCCGGGCGAGGGGCAGATTCGGGGCATGATTACGGTGGCGGGCAACCCGGTGCTGTCTACGCCGAATGGGGCGCAGTTGGATCAGGCGCTGGCACAGTTGGATTTTATGGTGGCGATTGATATTTACATCAACGAGACGACGCGCCACGCCAACATTATTTTGCCGACGACGACGGGGCTGGAGACGGAGCACTATGACCTGGTTTTCCATCTGCTGGCGGTGCGGAATACGGCCAAGTATTCGCCGGCGTTGTTTGAGCCGGAAGAGGGGATGCTGCATGACTGGCAGGTGTTGGGGGAATTGCGGCAGCGGCTGGAGGGGGGCGGCTCGATTAACCGCAAGACGCTGCCGGGCAAACTTGAGTTTCAGAAGCGGTTGCCGCCGCATAAGTTGATTGATCTGGCGCTGCGTTTTGGGCCGTATGGGGCACGGCCGTTAACAGGCACACCCACCGGCCACAATCTCACCCTGGCGAAGCTGAAACGCGCGCCGCATGGCATTGACCTGGGACCGCTAGAGCCGATTTTGCAGGAGCGGCTGCTGACGTCGAATCGCCGCATTATGCTGGCCCCGGAGCCGCTGGTGGCTGATTTGGCGCGGTTGAAGGAAACCTACCCCACCCGCTCTGGCCGGTCTGTAACCGAGCCAGATGAGTTGGTGCTGATTGGGCGGCGGGATTTGCGGACGAATAATTCGTGGATGCACAATGCGCCGCGATTGGTGAAGGGGAAGGAGCGGTGTACGCTGCTGATGCATCCGGCGGATGCGGCGGCGCGGCAGTTGGCGCATGGGCAGGTGGTGGCGGTAGCCTCGCGGGTGGGACAGGTGACGCTGCCGTTGGAGGTAACGGAGGCGGTGATGCCGGGGGTGGTGAGTATGCCGCATGGGTGGGGGCACGGCCGTGAGGCCATCCAACTCTCCGTAGCCCAGGCGCACCCCGGTGTGTCTATCAATGACCTGACGGATGAGTGTGAGTTGGATGTGCTGACAGGGAATGCGGCGTTTAGTGGTACGGCCGTGATCGTTACCCCCTTGTGAGACCGATTTGTGTATAATGTGCCGAGAGGTGAATTGAAATGAGTTACGCAGCTATCCTGGAAGAACTACCAGCCGAGTGGCGACTGCCAATGCTCAAGTTAGTTGAAGCAGTAGAACAGAATATGCG
>CAADGU010000057.1 GCA_900696625.1 uncultured Chloroflexota bacterium
GCATCACGCATCACGCATCACGCGCCCCCACCCCGTAAACGAGCCAATTCTGCCCGTAATTGCTCCAGTTCGGCTTCGGCTTTATCGGCGCGCTGGCGTTCGGCTTCGGCGCGTTGTTGGGCCACTTTAGCCTCCTGTTGGGCCGCTTCGGCGGCGGTGGGGATGAGTTGGCCGTCTTCATCAAACAAGCGCAGCCACACCGCTTCCTCTTCGAGGAATTTGCCTTGCCAGAGACCTAACCAGGCATCCAGTTCGTTGCTCCAAAGACGGCCGTTTTCGTCCGGTTCAAGCGGCACATAGTGCTGCTCCACCAGATGCCACCCGTACAATCTCTGTTCATCCGGGTCATAACAAAAGTAGTCGGGCATCTTGAAGGTGCGCTCATACAGCTTTTTCTTGGGGCCTAAATCCTCTTCCCGGGTGGATTCTGACATCAATTCCACAATTACATTTGGGAAATGCGCATCTTCTTCCCATACTACCCATTTTTGACGGGGATAGCTGCCGTCAATATCCTTAACCACAAAAAAATCCGGCCCCTTATAATCCCGATTTCGGGCCTGATTCATACTGTAATAGACAAACATATTGCCGCCGGTGAAAAAATCCTGCCGGTCTCGCCAACGGTGGCGCACCACGTCAATCAACAAATTCATCTGGCTGCGATGCCAGTTTGTCTCCATGGGAACCCCATCCTCCTCCGGCAATTGGCTGCTATCAGGCAAATCGGGCAATATGTACCGCTCCACAACTTCAATTACCTGGCTCATAGTCCACATCCTTTGTTGATGGCAGATAATTGGTAACATTGTTTGCCATCGTTCGTGCTCACGCTCTCTATTGTAGCACAAGCGCTTTGCCTTTTCCCTGCTGCGCTGCAACTTCAAAACTACCCCGCCGTACAAAACAACGAATTCAGCAATTAAGGAGGACGACAATATGAAAAAGTATATCGGGTGGGGGATCATGACCTTTCTGGCATTGACCATTGCGTTGATGGTTAGCCGCTACTTTACCTTAAACCCGGACGTTTATTTTCCAGAGCAGCGCGATGTTTACCTGGCGCATCAGACCGGCATCCTGACCCACATTGTCGGCGGCGTGATGGCTCTATCACTGGGGACTTTCCAATTTTTAGCTTCCCTGCGAGAGCGTCGCCCACTACCGGCCTCGTGGCCACGCTGGGCTTTGCTACGCTGGCTATCCTCTGGTTGAGTATCGGCTTTCTGGCTTACCGGGCCATCCGGGCCGGTTTCGTGGATGTTCACCGTCAATGGATGATTCGCAACTTTGCCTTAACCTTTGCCGCCGTCACGCTCCGCCTGGAAATACCATTTTTAGCGGTGCTTTTTGGTGGAGAAACCGGGTATCAACTGGTGGCCTGGCTTTGTTGGCTGCCCAATTTGCTGGTGGCCGAGGCCATTATTCGCCGCCAGCCCCGCCTTATTTCTGCTCTCGGTCCGACCGGTTAACTTGTCAAGCGGTTAAAAACTCTTGCCAATCCAGACCTAACTGTCGCACCACCGCTCGCAATGTGCCTGTTTTGAGGTCTTTACTGCCCCAATCTGGCAAAGGGGCGATGTGGTCAGTTGCCGGATTATACCATTTTCGGTGAGAACCAGCACCACGACGCGGCAACTCCTGGCAGCCCAACCGTTCCAACTTCCTGGCTGCTTCTCGATACTTCATGGCACGGCAAGTACCGTTTCCATCCAAAGCGGTACATCGTCGGCAACAGATTTTAAGGCAGGTGGCAATGGTTTCCCTAAATCTTCATACGCCTCAATAATCGCTGCCAGAGCGTCATTGGCATTATAAATGGCTTCTTCTACCGTATCCCCTTCAGTGATCAACTCTGGTAACAAGGGACAGGTTACCACATACCCACCTTCTGGTTGTGGCTCTAATACGAGTGGCAATTTATACACATGGCTCATTTCAATTGTCCTTTGGTTTAATCCATTTCCCACTTGAAATCCCATACATCTGCTGGGTGAGCAACATAATGAAATGGCTTTTCAATACGGGAACCTGCCGTTGTGGAAAGCCATATGATGTGTATTGGGTCGGCGGCATCTAAGAGATGAATATAACCTGTATTCTGATTGGGCAAATGCAGCTTAAAAAAGGTGGTGGCGTGGTTATCCGTCCATTGTGGGACATACAGCCAGCCGGTGCGCGACCAGTTGCCCTGACCATACTCGTACCATTCAGTGGCAACAATTTTAAGCGGGAGTCCCCGGTAGGTACCACCGAGGGAAATGCCGCGACCTAAGTTGTTATCTGGCAAGCATAAGCCAGATATAAGTGATTTTGAAGGAGCACTGCTGAGGGGTTCAACCTGTTCGGCGCGAAGATATGGGCGGCATTGATCGAAGCGACGAGGATTGTTCTCCTTTGCCCAATCAAGCAAATCCTCAACCAATAGTTGGCGATAGGCATAATCTACTAGCTTTAATACAAAATCTTGGTTACTTCCAATTGCTTCCCACTCGGTATAGACTGGCATAAAGGCGGGTTTTTCAAAGCACAGGGTGTGAAGTTCATTACGACTGAAGCCTTGAGATAATAACTCTTTAATGTTTTTCAACTCATAATAATTGCTCATGCGTCAAACCACTCCTAATCCGATTAGAGGTCATGTAATGGCTTAGTCAATGGGAAACTTATCAATCATACTCTTAAGTCTGTCCAAATAATACTTTAGCTGACATCGGGATGCCAAGAAGTCACACAGTGATCAACTTAAAGAAGTTATGACCCTTGTTTGTGATAATGCACCATCAAAACTCGCCGATGTCGGCGTAGCGGAAGCGTTCGATGGCGACGAAACCGGCGGTGCTGACGGCCATGAGGATGACGCTCATGGCCATGGCCTGGCCGAAGTTGAGCGCGCCGCCCGGCGTGCTGAGGAAGCGCTGGATGGCGATGGGCATGGTCAGAAAACCGCTGTTTGGCCGCACGATGAAGCTGGTGGCCCCAAATTCGCCCATGCTGACGGTGAAGGCAAACACGGCCGCTACCAGCAGCGCCCGGCCGATAATGGGCAAATCCACCTCGCGCCAGACGCGCCCCGGCGTGGCCCCCATCACTGCCGCTGCCTCGTGCAGGTGGGGCTTGATGCCCTGCATTACCGGCAGCAAACTGCGCACCACAAAGGGCAGCGCCACCAGCGTATGGGCGATCAGCACCAGAACGGCCGATGTGCGCAGGCTGCTGTACGTGACCACATAACCAAAACCGAGGGTGACGGCCGAAGCACCCAACGGCAGCATGAACAGCGGGTCGGCCCATTTGCGCCAGAGCGACGGCCCCTTCGACAGGCTCAGGGCAGGCCGTGCCAGCGCCACCGCCGTCATCAGCCCCAATCCACCCGCCAGCAGCACCGTCAACAGGGCATAGCCGATGGAGTTACGCACGGCCGTGAGCGGCGGAATAAACACCACGCTGCCCCGCCGTGCCTCGGAAAGAGCCTGGTAATAAGCCAGCGTTAGATTGCCGTCCCGGTCTACCAACGATTGCCACACCAGCGCCAGCAGCGGTGTCACCAGAAAAAGGCACAGCCCACCCATGATGGTGGCCACCGCGATCTTTTCCGGCCAGGTATTTGGCCGTTTCAGGTTGGCTTTTTCGGCGCGCATGTCTAGCGACACGGCCGTATTTTGCTGCCAACGTGTATAAACCATCATCACCACAAACGTGAAAACGATTTGAAACAAGGCCAAGACGGCCGCAATGTCCGGCCGTAAAAAGTTGACGTATTGGCGGTAAATTTCTGTTTCCAGGGTGCTAAACATGGGGCCACCCAGCAGCAAGATGACGCCAAAACTGGTGAAGGTGAAGAGGAAAATGAGCAGGCTGGCGCTGAGTAGCGACGGCCGTAACAACGGCAATGTCACCTCCCGAAAGGCGCGCCACCGGCTGGCCCCCATCGTCCGCGCCGCTTCATTCAGGCGCGGATTCAAGTGCCCCCAAAAGCCGCCCACCAGCCGCACCACAATGGCCGTGTTGTAAAAAACGTGCGCCAGCAAAATGATCGCCAGCGTCTGATCCAGCCGCAGCGGTGGGCGAGAGAGGTCAAACAGCGCCATCAACCCCTGGTTCACCGCCCCCTGTGACCCCAACAAGGCGCGGAAAGCGGCAGCCACCACCACCGTCGGCATCACAAAGGGCACGGTAGTCAGCGCCCGCAGTAATGACCGGCCGGGGAAAGTGTAGCGGGCAAACAGGTAAGCGGCGGGCAGCCCCACCAGCAGCGTTAGCCCGGTAGAAAGCACCGCCTGCCACAGCGTAAACCAGAGCGTTTGCCGGAAATACGGCCGTACCAGCACCGCCTCCACGCCCACGGCCGTTACACTCAGCCGTAAGATATTCACCAGCGGCCAAAAGAAAAAGGCTATCAGAAAGAGCAAGGGAATCCCGGCGAGCAAACCGGCGTAAATGTGATGTTGTTTGGGGCGAGACATTTTGTGCGTGATGCGTGATGTGTGATGTGTGACCGGAGGCTTTCACGCATCACGTATCACTTTTACAACGGCCAAAACATTGGCAAGAAAATAATCATCAAAATCCAGATTAAAATTTGCAGCGGCAGGCCCACTTTGGTGAAGTCAAAAAAGCGATAGCCGCCTGCCCCGTATACCAGCACCGACGCCTGATGGCCGATGGGGAAGAGGAAGGAGTTGGAGGCCGCAATGGCCACGCCCATTACATAGGCGCGCGGGTCAGCATCCAGGCCGACGGCCGTGCTGATGGCAATCGGCGCCACCAACACCGCAGCGGCAGCGTTGCTCATAAATTCGGTTATCAGAGATGTTAACACAAACAGGCCGATCAAAACGGCCGCCGGCCCCCACCCGCCCACCGTGTTAACGATCAGATTTGCCAGAAACTGCGCCGTGCCCGTTACTTCCATAGCAATGCCCATCGGCAGCATCCCGGCAATCAGAAAGACCGATTTCCACTCAATCGCCTCATACGCCTCATCCATTGTCAGGCAGCCGGTACGGATGGAGAGGACGGCGCCCATCACGGCTGCCACCGAAATATGCAATTTCCCGGCAGCCACCAGACCGATCATCGTCACAAAAATAACCAGGTTAATAGCCGCCCGGTTCAGGCGGCGGTTGGGCTTTTCCGGTTCGCGCAGCAGCAGGAAGGCGTCTTCCTGGCGGATGGCTTCGATGCGGTCCCGACGGCCGTGAACCAGCAGCGTATCCCCTAAATACAGCGGCGTATCCGACAATTTCTGCTGCAACGGCGCTTCCTCGCGCCAGATAGCCAACACCGTCAGCCCATATCGCTCCCGGAAATCGAGTTCCTTCAACGTTCGCCCCAAAAACCACGCCTTCTGGCCGATGACCACTTCGGCAATAGTGGCGTCTGGCGATTTCAAATCGGCATCTTGCACAAAATCCGGCAAAATTGACACACCCATCTCGTCGTGTATCTGCAAGAGACGGCCGTGAGACCCCCGCGTAAACAAGACATCGCCGGCCTGTAATTCAATGTCGGTCAACAGGCCCATGTAGCGATGGCCGTCGCGCTGTACCGCCATCACGTTAATGTCATACCGCGCTCCCAGGCCGCTGGCTACCAGCGTTTGCCCCACCAGCGGTGAATTTTCCTCCACCCGCAGTTCGGCCAGATAATCCTTCAGGCGGTATTCGGCCGTCAGTTGCTCCGCCTGGTGAGCGTGGGTGATCTTTTCCCGGTGCGGCAGTAAATGGCGGCCTACCAGCACCATGTAGGTAATACTGGAAAACATGATGATCAGCCCCATCGGTGTATAATCAAACAGGCGAAACGGCTCATAACCGGCAGCCGCCAGAGCATTACTGGCCAGCAAATTGGGCGGCGTGCCGATCAGGGTGGTGATGCCGCCCAGGAGTGAGCCAAAGGCCAGGGGAATGAGTAGTTTGGAGGGGGGGATGTTGGATTTTTGACCCAGGGCAATGACGACGGGCAGAAGCACGGCCGTTGCCCCGATATTGTTCATAAAGGCAGACATGGCTCCCACCACCACCATGATCACCAGAATCAGACGCGCCTCACCTGTCCCGGCAATGCGCCCCATGTGTACGCCAAAATAGTCGGCAATACCCGTGTGCGTCAGGCTGGCGCTGACGATGTAAATGGCCCACACGGTTATCACCGCCGGGCTGGCAAAGCCAGAAAACGCCTGTTCTGTCGTTAGCAGGCCGGTCAACAGCAGCGACAGCAGTACCATCAAAGCTACCAGGTCAACCCGCAGCCGCTCCGAAGCAAACAACACAATCGCCGCCGCCAGAATAAAAAGGGTCAATCCAATTTCAAAGGTCAATGTGCCCTCCTGTAACTCCGCTCTCACATAACGGCCGTAATTATACGCCTCCCCCCCACATAAAAAAATGCCACCGTTTGGGGCGGTGGCATTGAAACAGGTAATTGGGAAATTGGGTAATTGGGTAATTGAGTAATTGAGTATTTACCCAATTACCCATCTCAGCCGCGGCCCATCTTCTTGCCAATCCAATCCGTCAGGTCTTGGAACAGGTAGAAGACCACCGGTACCACAATCAGCGTCAGCGCCGTACTGACCAGCAGACCGCCCATCACGGCCCGCGCCAGGTCAGAAGCGATGATGGCCCCTGCCTCGGCGCTGGCTGCCAGCGGGATCAACGCCAGGATGGCCGTCAACGCCGTCATCCAGATGGGGCGCAGCCGGGTACGGCCACCTTCCACCAGCGCGTTATACGTGCTAATGCCCCGCTGCCGCAACTGCTGCACCAGTTCCATCAGCACAATGCCGTTGGTGGTCACAATACCCACCAGCATCATAAAGCCGATGAGCGCAGAGATGCCCATGACGCTGCTGGTGACGTAGAGGGCAATGGCCGCGCCTACCAGGGCAAAGGGCAGACTAAAAAGAATGACAAAGGGCAGGATAAAGCTGCGGAAGGTCAGCGCCATGACCACATAGACCAGGACGATGGAGATGACAATGGCCAGCAGCATGGATTGGAAGCCCTGTACCTGTTGTTGCGATTCAAACCCTTCGCTGACGACGGCGCCGGCGGGCAGACTGTCTACCGCCTGGATAGCCGCTTTGGCGGCATTGGTGACGCCCAGCGTATTCTGGGTTTCTAGCTCACCGCTAAAGCTGACGGCGGGACGGCCGTCAATGCGGATATACACCGTACTGCCATTGCCATTACCCGCTATCAGGTCGTCCACCGTGCTGGTGACGTTGGCAATATCGGGCACACCATCCCCTTCCAGATCTACCGAGCCAATGGCCGCCTTCACATCAGCCACCACCGGCAGCAGATCTTCCAGCGAATCCCCGGTGACGGTCAGCGAAAAACCGCTAAACCCGGTTTGTGAAGCGGCGGAGACAGCCGCATTTTCTTCGCCAAACTCGCTCACCGCTTTAGCGCGCACCGCCTTCGTCAGCGCGTCTAACTCATCTTTGTTCTCTACGCTGATAGTCAGCGAGGCGATATTTTGCGTCACCGAACCCTGCGAAAAGAGGGCCTCAAAACCGGCCGCGCTGCCCACCGTTGTTTGCACTGAGCCTAACCCGGCAATGTCGTTGATCGCCTCTTCAAACTGCGCCACCGCTTCATTTGTTTCCAGAATGGACGTGCCATTGGGCAGTTCAATGTTGACGTTGATGGTTGGTTCACCCAACGCCGGGATGAAACTTTGCGGCAGCAAGGTAAGCAGATACAGGCTGCCCGCAAAAATGACCACCGAGCCGAGCAGGGTCAGCGCCCGGTGCGTCAATGCCCATTCCAGCATGGGTGTATACCAGCGCTGCATACTCGTTTCCCGCTCTTCGGGGATGTTGTTTTTGTTGATGAAAAGCGAGGTCATGGCGGGCACGACGGTAATGGAAACCATGAAACTGGCAGCCAACGCCCAGACTACCGTCAGACCAAAGGGCATAAAGACGGAGCCGATGATGCCGCCCACAAACCCCAGGGGCAGGAATACGACCATGGTGGTGACAGTAGCCGAGAAGATGGCGATAGCCACTTCGCGGGTGGCGGCGCGGATGGCGTCGTTGGTCTCTTCACCGCGTTGGATGTGGCGGTAAGAGTTTTCCAACACCACAATGGAGTCATCCACCACCCGGCCAATGGCTACGGTGAGGCCACTCAGGGTCATAATGTTGAGCGTGACAGAGTTGGGGAAGAGGCGAGAGATAAAGGTGACGACGCTGCTGCCGCTGCTGTTAGCCCAATTTTGCATTCCCTCGCCAACGGTGATGGGCAACCACTGCATCAAGAAGAAGGCGCTAAAGATAGAGAGGGGAATGGACACGGCGATAACCAATGTGGCCCGCCAGCTTAAGCGGTAGCGCCCGCCAATGTGCCCGCTCAAGAAGACCAGGATGACCAGGATGGCAAACACCGCCCCCAAAGACCCTTCGCGGGTGACGCCAGCGATGGATTCTTCGATAAAAGTGGCCTGTTCAAACACCAGCGTGGCTTTCATACCCGGATGCGCCTGTTCAAAAGCCGCCAATTCATCAAAAATGGCGTGTGCGGTATCTACTGTATTGTCATCACCACCCTTGAACAGTTGAATTAGCACTGAAGGGTTGCCATCGGTTCGGGTGATGGCTGCTTCAGGCACAAAAACCGCTACCGTACCGGCAGCAATCCCCGCCAGCCTTGCAGCCAGGTCGGCGTCAAAGGCGTCTGGATAGTTTTCCAGCATGAAGGTGAGCGTCTCCGGCGACATCAATTCCAGGATGGTTGGTTCCAGATTTTCAATGAACCCGGCCTCATTTTCAGCCAGATAGGCGATCACTTCGGGGGTCAGGTCGGCCATCATTTGCGGGGCCATATCCGCGTTGGGGGAAGAGGGCAGCACGTTTAGCAGCGCGGCTGCGCCGGGCATGAAACTGTTGTTGAGCAGGTCAAAGGCTGTTTTGAAAAGCGGCTCTTCGCCATTGGCGCCTGGCTCCAACCAGATACCGGCCAGGGCAGGCGCTTCAGCGGAAGCGGCTGCGGCTTCCGCTGCTTCAGCCAGGGCCAGCGCCCCCGCGCCGCCAAATTCCGCCGCCAGCGTATCCAATTCGGCGCGCAAATCGGCGTCGAGCGTATCCAGAAATTCCACCGGCAGTAGGGCGATTACCTCTGGTTGAAGCAGGCGCAGGTTGTCTGGGGTGAGCAGCGCCAGGGCTTGAATGGCCTGCGGGCCAAACCCGGCCAACAGGCGCATCATCTCCGGGCTGATGTCTTGGGCATATTCCAATTCCAGCCCAGCCTGGGCCATGCCCTGAATGAGCAAATCTGGCAGGCGGGCCGGATCGGGAGTGGGTTCGGCCGCAATTGGTTCACCTTCTCCGGCTTCAGCTTCTGCCAGCGCCGTGTGGCGGGTGTCGGCAATGAGGATGTTGGTGATGGTCTGGGTCATGCCTTCGTCCAACACGGCCGTCATCTCTTCCGGTAGTTGCGCCAGGATGAAAGCGGGCAGCCCCAACACTATCTCCGGCGTCAATTCGGCCATCATTTCCGGGGGCATACCGCCGGACATCATGCCAAATGCCTGCGGTGGCAAGTTTGCCAGGCTGAGGGTGCTGGTGAGGGTCATGCCAAAACCGGCGGCCATATCTTGCCAGGATTGGGGCAGATCGGCCGGGGGTGGCAGTTCGCCGTTGGCGGCGGCTTGAATGGCTTGAAGCTGGATGAGCAGCAAGGGGTCTAGCTCGGCTTCCACCAGGGGCAGGGCAACGGCCGTGACTGCCGGGTCCAATGCCCGCCACATCTCCGGCGTCAATTCGGTTAGTTGGTCGGGGGCAAACTGCACCAGCCCTTGCATAAATTCGGGGGTGATGTCGGCGGTGGTGGAGATGACTTGGCCCAGTTGGGCGGCCCCGGCTATCCAGGTTTCCGGCAGGTCAACGGGAGTGAAGGTGGGCAGTACGGCCGTTTCGGTGACAACTTCAGTTTCGGGGGTGGGCACACCGGCACTGAGCGCAGCCGAAGTGGCCGTTGGCTCTGCGGCGATTTCATTGCCAGACAGGATAGCGGTCGCTTCGGCCAGGGTGTATTGCCCCACACCGCCAAATTCTGCCGCCAGTTCGTCCAGTTCCGCAACCAGCGCCGGGTCGAGCGTTTCCATGTATTCCGCCGGCAGGTAGGAGATGGTGTCGGCGGGTACATATACCAGCAGGTCGGTGGGGAAGAGCGCCAGGATGGTCATCACGTCGTCGGCGGCGGTGGGCCGGTCGCTGATGCTGCGCAGCAGGTCTACGGTGATGTCCTGGGCGTAGCCGATTTCAATGCCCAAACTGGCTGCGCCATCCACGAAGATTTGGGGTAGACGACCGGGGTCTTCAGGGGTGGCGGTGGGGGCGGGTAAGGAAGCTGCCGCAACTTCCGGTTCTGTCTCCTCCGGTAACTCCTGCCCGCCAGAGACGACGACGCGGCTGACGGGTTCTAGCCCTTCCAATGAGGGTTTTAATTCCGATTCGACCAGGGCTTTGAGTTCCGGCAGCGTCAGTTCTGATGAAGAAACGCTGGCGATGACCACCGGCAGGTCGCTAAAGCTGAAATTGATCACCTGGCTTTCGGCCGTTTCCGGCAGCCCGGCGCTGGCAATTGCGGCGTTGATCTCTGCCAAAATTTTGTCCTGGTTCAGGCCAAAGTCATACCGGGCGATGAGAAAGGCGAAAGTGGGATTGGTAGTGGATTCCACATTCAGCACCCCGTCTACGCCTTTCAGCTTTTCTTCCAGCGGGATGGTCACGTCTTCCAGGAATTGCTCGGCGGAGGCGGCGTCGCCCCACTGCACCACGACGACCGTTTGTGGAAACTCCACACGCGGTAGTAGTTCCTGGTTCAACTGCGTCACCGAATATACGCCAGCAGCCAGGATAATCATGGCAATGGCGATGGTGATCCAGCGGAAGCGGAGGGAGAGGGCCGTGATTTTGTCGAATAGTTTGGATAGCATGGGTTAATCCTTGTAATTGGGTAATTGTGTGATTGGAGATTAGAGATTGGAGATTGGAGGAATTTAATCTCTAGTCTCCAATCTCTAATCTCTTTTAATGGGCTCCCACGGCGGGAACACTTTTTGTAATGTAACCAGTCCGTTTTGTACGGTGGTCAGGTCAGTATCGGACAAGGGCGCCAGCAGGGCGGCGATGTGGCCGATGATATGGTGGCCGAGATGGTCGAGTTGGGCACGGCCGTCGGGCGTCAGTTCCAGCATAATCATGCGCCGGTCATGGGGGGCGCGGGTGCGCTTGACCAATCCCTGCGCTACCAGATGGCTAACGGTGCCGGACATGGTGGGCAGACTGACACCGCTGAATTCGGCCAGTTCGCTCAGGTTGCAGGAACGTTCTGCCAGCGCGCCCATCACGCCCAACTGCGCGGGCACAAGCTGGCTTTGCTGCTTGCGCAGTTCTGCGGCTACCAGCCGCATTACAGTGGGGATGGTGCGAATAATTTCAGTGGCTACAACAGTAGTTTCAGACATATAGACAGCATAAGTGCCAGGCACAGGGCAGTTTGGCTCTGGAAATTGCGGGCCGTTTTGCCCTTTGCCTGGCACTTTGTAAATATACTTAGCCAACCAAATGGTTAGGTAGGCTAATTGTATGCC
>CAADGU010000058.1 GCA_900696625.1 uncultured Chloroflexota bacterium
AATCTCTCAATCTCCATACGATAAGTAAGATGCAACCTGACAAAATCATCCAAGCAAACAGAAATGACAAACTGGCAAGCTAATCTCAAACGCATTTTTGCGAATCACAAAAGGAACAAACGAGATCTCCCTGCCCATCAGGGGACGTATGATCCTGACACGCACCAGAGCAACTCAGCAGGAGTGCTGCACCTGGATGACACCGACCTGGTTAAACTGATGCACTGCTTGAGCATGACGGTTGAAGGCGCCTGTACTTGCGCAGAAGCGTATGCCATGCTTGATCAATACACGGAATTAGTGGCTTCGGATGAGCAGGCTAAACAGTTGATGCCGTTGGTAAAAAATCACATGGATATGTGCCCCGATTGCCGCGAAGAGTTTGAAATTTTGCTCAAAATCGTCCATACCGAAAATGCAGACAGCGGGGAGAGCTAACCGCACCCAATAGCGACTAATCAATGGCCTGCTTCAAACGATCAAAGGAGTATAAAAGATGGCAAGAGCTATCTGGAATAATGTTGTCCTGGCCGAAAGTACCCAGACTGTTATTGTTGAAGGGAATCATTATTTCCCGCCGGAAAGTGTCAACTGGGAATGCTTTCAGCAAAGTCAGGTCCACACTGTTTGCCCCTGGAAGGGAATCGCCAGTTACTATGACATTGTGGTAAATGGTCAGGTCAATAAAGGGGGCGCCTGGTATTATCCAGAACCCAAGACGGCAGCCGCCAATATTAAAGACCGCATTGCGTTTTGGCGTGGGGTTCGGGTAGAATCCTGAATCTGCCGTTGACAACACTGCCCTACAGAGGTCATCTATGTTTTTAGCTGGTGATATTGGTGGTACCAAAACAGTTCTGGCGTTATTCCCATTAACTGAATCGGGCGGGCATCTGGCGCAGCCGGTTCACAGCCATACATACCCAAGCGATGGCTACCATTCGCTGGAAGCGGTGGTGGCAGATTTCCTGGCCAAAACGGCCGTGCGGCCGGTGGGGGCCAGCTTTGGTGTGGCCGGGCCGGTTATCAACGGCCGTGCCCAAGTCACCAACCTGCCCTGGGTCATTGACACGGCCGTGCTGCAACAAACCCTCGGCACGCCCACTGTCTACCTGCTGAATGACCTGGAATCCATCGCCAACGCCGTCCCCTACCTGACCGCCGACGAACTGATCACCATCAACGAAGGCCAGCGCCACCCCACCGGCCCCATTGCCGTCATCGCCCCTGGCACTGGCCTGGGCGAAGCCTTTCTTATCTATGATGGGCAGCGCTACCGTGCCTGCCCTTCAGAAGGTGGCCATGCCACCTTCTCACCCGTAAATGCCATGCAGCGGGAGTTGTTGGCTTACCTGGAACCACGCTTTGACCACGTGAGCTTTGAACGGGTCTGCTCCGGCAGCGGTATTCCCAATTTGTATGCGTTTTTGCGGGACAGCGGCCGTTTCACCGAGCCGCCACACTTGAAAGAGCAACTGGCAGCAACTGAAAATTGGACGCCCGTGATTGTGAATGCGGCCCAGGCCGGCGAGTCAGAAATTTGCGTGGCTACACTGGATTTGTTCATTGACATCCTGGCTAATGAGACCAGCAACAACGCTATCCGGCTGCTGGCGACCGGCGGCATTTACCTGGGCGGCGGCATCCCACCGCGCATTGTGCCCCAGCTAACAGACGGGGACTTTATGCGCCGTTATTCGCTCAAAGGGCGATTTTCGGAAATGGTCAGCCGGATGCCTGTACACATCATCAAAGACCCATTAGCCGGGCTGCATGGGGCGGCGTATTTTGGGTTGGAAATGATACGCGAGATAAGAGGTTAGACGTTTTCTAAGCTCTTATCTCGCTTCCGAGGTTCACCATCCACCAACTTCTTATTTTCCCTCACATAGACGAGTTATATCAAACAGCCGCCGGGTTATTTGTGCAGGCCGCAAACGAAGCATTGATGCGTCACGGCCGTTTCACAATCGCCCTCTCCGGTGGGGGCACACCCCAACCCCTTTATGGTCTACTGAGCCAATCGCCTTTCCGCGACCAGATGCCCTGGGACAAAACCCATGTCTTCTGGGGGGATGAACGATTGGTGCCGCCAGATCACGCGGAAAGCAGCTATGGCCTGACGGCCCGTCTGCTGCTTGACCATGTGCCTATTCCGCCGGCCCAGGTGCATCGGGCGTTGGGTGAAGGGGATGCGGTCACGGCCGTTGCCGACTATACCGCACAGCTTGCCCACTTTTCCCCACCCTGGCCTCGTTTTGACCTCATCCTGCTAGGCATGGGGCATGACGGGCACACCGCTTCCCTTTTTCCCGGCCCTATGCCACCCCAAGAGATAACTGATCCCGTTATAGCGGTGACGGCAAATTACGACGGCCGTCCCGCCCAGCGCATCACCTTCACCCCCCGCCTCATCAACGAGGCCCATCAGATTGTGTTCCTGGTCACCGGCGCTAACAAGGCGCAGGCGCTTCACGCCGTTCTCTTCGGCGCGCCTGACCCCGAACAATGGCCGGCGCAGCGCATCCAGCCGCGTGACAGCCGTGTCACCTGGCTGGTAGATACGGCGGCCGCGCAATTGCTGCCAGACCGCTAAAGACAACTGCCAGACACCACCTGATTTCCTCCAAATTCAAACCGCAACGCAAACCGCAACGCTGACAAACGCTGCCCGCCACGGACGGGCAACGGCCGTTTCCTACACTGGTCTCAGATCAAAAAAAGGAGACGGCAAGATGTTCGGAAATACAGCCCTTATTCAACAGAATCTACAACATGCCAGCA
This sequence comes from uncultured Chloroflexota bacterium, assembly GCA_900696625.1. GTDB lineage: Bacteria > Chloroflexota > Anaerolineae > Promineifilales > Promineifilaceae > CAADGU01. The sequence continues at coordinate 2,785 of CAADGU010000058.1, forward strand.
ACGGCCGTAACCCCTCGCAGCGACGTTACCAGGCGGTGCAAACATTCTGGCATCTCTATTTCCAGGCCAGCCTGCACGCGCTGTGGGCCAAAGTAACGGCCCGGAACACAAACCTGGAAAGCCTGCACGAAAAAAACAACGAACACAGCAACGGCCGTCGCCTGCCCGGTGTACACATCATCCCCATCAACCAGATTCGCGGCAGTGAAGGGCGCAGCCAGGACTTTGACATCGCCTTCCGCCCCCGGCAAACGCACAATCTGGACCGCTGGGTAAACATCGCCGTCGCCCGCGACCGGGGAATCCCGCTGCCGCCGGTTGACCTGATCCGGGTTGGTCAGACCTATTACGTCCGCGATGGGCATCATCGCATCTCCGTCGCCCGCGCCCAGGGGCAGGCCGATATTGAAGCCTTTGTAACCAGTTGGTAATTGGGTAATTGGGTAATTGGGTAACTGGGTAATTGGGCAATTACTCAATTACTTAATTACCCCATTCCTCCTTTGACATCCTTTCAAATTCAGATACCATCCCGTTAGACGTTGCTCTAACTCTGATGGGAGAATTATCTGTGGAAAAGAAACTACAAGAACTGAAAACACGATTACTGGAAATTGATGATCTGACGTCAGCCGCTAATGTATTATCCTGGGATCAGGCAACCTATATGCCCCCGGCCGGCGCGCCATCCAGAGGTCGCCAGATGGCGACATTGGGCCGGATTGCCCATGAAAAACGCATTGACCCGGAAATCGGACGGCTGTTGGATGCATTGGAACCCTGGGCGGAAACGCTGCCATATGACAGCGACGAAGCTTCCCTGATTCGCGTGGTGCGCCACGATTACGAACAGTTCATCAAAGTGCCGCCCCGGCTCCTGGCTGAACTCAACGAACACGCGGCAGGGGCATACCAGTTGTGGACACAGGCACGCCCGGCCAATGATTTTACGGCCGTGCAAGACAGTTTAGCCAAAACGATTGATTATTCCCGCCAGATTGCCAACTGTTTCCCCGGTTATGACCACATCGCCGATCCTTCCATTGATTTTGCCGACCGGGGTATGAAGGCGGAATCGGTGCGCGCCCTCTTTGCCGAACTGCGCCAGCAGCTTGTGCCCATTGCCAAAGCCATTGCCACCCAGGAATTGGCCGACGATAGCTGCTTAAAACAGAATTTCCCAGAAGAAAAGCAGTTGGCTTTTGGCCTGATGGTCGCCAGGAAATATGGCTATGATTTGAATCGTGGCCGCCAGGATAAAACCCACCACCCCTTTATGACCAGTTTTTCCAATGATGACGTGCGTATTACCACCCGCGTCAAGGAAAATGATTTAAGCGAGGCGTTGTTTAGCACCTTACACGAGACAGGACATGCCCTGTATGAATTAGGCGTCAGCCATGACCTGGATGGCTCACCGCTGGCAGGTGGTACTTCAGCCGGTGTGCATGAAAGCCAGTCACGCCTTTGGGAAAACCTGGTGGGGCGCAGCCGCCCATTCTGGAATCATTATTACGCACAGCTTCAGTCTGCTTTCCCGGAACAGCTGAAAAACGTATCACAAGACACCTTTTACCGGGCCATCAACAAGGTGCAGCCGTCGCTTATTCGCACCGATGCCGATGAGGTGACTTACAATTTGCACGTCATGATCCGGTTTGATCTGGAGTTGGCGCTGTTGGAAGGGACGTTGGCAGTGCAGGATTTGCCAGAGGCGTGGCACGCCCGCTATGAGGCTGACCTGGGCGTGCGCGCCCCCAGTGATGTGGATGGCGTTTTGCAAGATGTGCATTGGTATGCAGGCACGGTGGGTGGAGCATTCCAGGGTTATACATTGGGCAATGTGATGTCGGCGCTCTTTTTTGAACAGGCGCTGCAGGCGCGTCCGGCCATCCCGGCGGAAATAGAGCAGGGTGAGTTTGGTACGCTGCACGGCTGGCTGCGGGAAAATATCTACCGGCACGGCCGTAAATTTACTGCCAATGAACTGATTGAACGGGTTACTGGTGGCCCGCTGACTATTGAGCCGTATATTCGTTATTTGCGGACGAAGTATGGGGAGTTGTATCAGGGGGTAGCGTGAAGCGTAAAACGTGAAACGTAAAAGATTACGTTTCACGTTTTACGCTTCAGTTTGCCGAGAATGTGCCCATATCGTGGCGGGGGATGAGGCGCAGTTCTCGTTTGTAGACGCCGGTCAGGTATTTCAGCAGGTTAGAGGCTTTGCGCGCCCCCAGCATGGATTGTTTGGTTTCCAACGACACCTGCAAGATAGCGGCAGCCAGGTAGCTTAACTCTTCCGGGTCAGAAGGAATCTGGCTGGCGTCAATTTCGGCATCGTCGTCCACCTGAGCCAGCGCTGAGAAGTAATCAATCACCAGGGGACGCAGGTCGGCAACGGCCGTTTTCAGCACCTTCTTGTCTTCTTTCTCAAAATCAAGCATCTCCACCTCACCCACCAGATACGGTTTATCTCGTTTCAGCCGGTGAATACGAAAACGCTCCTGGCCGATAGTCATAATGTAGAGACGGCCGTCTTCCGTTCGTTCCAGTTGGGTAATGGCAACCGTGCAGCCGACCTGATGGGGCGCTACGGCCGTGTCAAACTCCGCTTCCCCCTCCTCGATGAGAACAATGCCAAACGGCTGCTGTTCCTCCACACAATAGCGCACCATTTCTTTATAGCGCGGCTCAAAAATGTGCAGCGGCATGGGCCAGCCGGGGAAAATGACGGTATTCAATGGGAATAGAGGTAAATCCATCATCATGCTCATCCTTTCCGCACGCAGTTTAGCGTGCGTAAAAACATTATACACATTCTACGCCCGGTTTCTTACCCCGTCTTTACCAACTCATCGGCTATTCAGCGACGGCCGTCATACGCACAACATGACCTGCCCATGACTTCCGGCACATCAAAGAGCCATCCCACTGATCTATACTGTGCCCATCTTAACCAAACAAAATAACGAACACAAACAGTGATTCGCTTCGATAATGGAGGTCGAAATGAAAAACAGAAAGAAAGAAACAATCGGTGGTATTTTCTTGATCGGTATTGGCATTCTGGTGCTGGTAGCCCAATTTGGGCAAATGACCAATCTGGCTATGTTATTCCTGCCGGCGCTGGGGGCGCTCTTCCTGGTGTGGGGCATCCTCACCCGTGAAGGTGGCCTGATGATCCCCGGCGGTATTCTCAGCGGCATTGGTTGGGGTGCCTATGCCATCACCGGCCCTTATGCAGATGTGGGCGGCAGCGCCGAAGGTGGCATCTTCCTCGTTATCTTCGGTCTGGGTTTTGCTCTGATTACCCTGCTAACGGCGCTGTTCACCGAAGAAACCCACTGGTGGGCGCTGATTCCCGGCGGCATTCTGGCCACAATTGGCGTAGCCATTATGACCAACGGTGTGCTGCTGGATGTGGTGCAACTGGTAGGCAAATACTGGCCACTCACCCTCATCATTCTGGGCCTGTACGTCATCTACAAAGCCATGAAGGGACGAGAGCCGGAAGAAAAATACGTCGAAGAGAAACGAGCGTAACAGCAAAACTCCCGGAGGGTTAAGCCCTCCGGGAGTTTTTTTATGGGGGCGGGCCATGCTGCACCCGTTCCAAGACCATGTCCAGATTGGGAGCCGTCCACATAGATTCAATCCACCAGGTGACGCCAGCTTCGGCATACGGCCGTACCATTTCCGCCCACTCCACTTTTTTATCCAGCGGCGTTTCCCCTTCCTTGATGATGTCAAATGGGGAAGTCAGGGTGCGATTGGTTTCAACGTAGGCTTTCATTTCGCGGAGTTGATCGGGGGTGGGCTGGGTGTAACGGCCGTCCACCTCCTTTATGATCGGCAGCAGACCATCACATTTCAGCACCCGCGCCATAGATTTAGGCTGCGGCCACGCGCCCACCACCCAAATGGGAATGCGCGGCTGTTGCACCGGTGGCTCCGGTGGCATAAAGGTCGTTTCGGTGACGTGGTAATGTTTGCCGTCGTAGTTGAACGGCTGCCCCTGCCAAAGACCGGTGATGATGTCTATGCTCTCGTCCAGCAGTTCGGCGCGGGTTTTGCGGTCGGTCGCTTCACCAAAATTGGCAAAACCGGTTTCCGGCGCGCCCAAACCAACAGAGAGGATGACACGGCCGTGTGACAGTTGATCCAGTGTCGCTGTTTCGCCGGCCACTTTCCACGGCCGTCGCCGCGAAAGCGGCGTCAGCAACGTGCCCAGGCGAATCCGTTCGGTACGCATGGCAATGGCCGCCAGCGTCACCCAGGGGTCATTGCCCCACACCGGCTCCCAGACAAAAAAACCATCCCAACCAGCGGCTTCGGCCGCCTCGGCAAACCGGAGCGCATCATGCACATTGCCACTGGGCATCACAAATCCAAATTTCATGGTGATCTCCTTTTAGTTTAGTGAGCAGTGTACTTCAAACTGCTTACTGCTTACTGCTTACTGCTTACTGTTTACTGGTTTAACCTGACATCCACTGTCAGGTTTGTAGTAGGCGATTTATCGCCTTCCGGCGAAACGGCGATAAATCGCCTACTACGAACGGGTGTATATGATTCTCTTACGGCCGTCCAACACAGTTCTAACGTTCAACCATACAATAGAAGGCATGTGAACAGTGCCAGGCACAGGGCAAAACCACCTGGGTATTTTAATCAGTTTTGCCCTGTGCCTGGCACTACAAACAAGCAAGCAATAATCAAAAATATAACCGAAGAGGTGAAAACATGAGCAAAATTATCGGGATAGATTTAGGGACAACCAACTCTGTTGTGACCGTTATGGAAGGCGGCGACGCCGTGGTGATTCCGTCCGCCGAAGGGGGCAATACCACGCCCTCCATCGTTGCTTTTAGCAAAAAGGGTGAACGACTGGTGGGCATGACGGCCAAACGCCAGGCCGTCGTCAACCCGGAAAACACCATCTACTCCATCAAACGGTTGATGGGGCGGCGCGTGGATGACGCCGAAACCGTCAAAACCAAAGGCATGGTGCCGTATGAAATTGTGGCCGGGCCACAGCAAGATGCCCGCGTCAACGTGCCCGTCACCGGCCAAACCTATTCGCCGCAAGAAATTTCGGCCTTCATCCTGCAAAAATTGAAGCGAGATGCCGAAGCGTACCTGGGTGAAAACGTGACCAAAGCGGTCATCACCGTGCCCGCTTACTTTAATGACAGCCAGCGCCAGGCCACCAAAGACGCCGGCAAGATCGCCGGACTGGAAGTGCTGCGCATTATCAATGAACCCACCGCCGCCGCCCTGGCGTATGGCCTGGACAAAAAGTCGGACGAGAAAATCCTGGTCTTTGACCTGGGTGGTGGCACGTTTGACGTGTCCGTGCTGGAAGTGGGCGAAGGTGTGGTGGAAGTGATGTCCACCCATGGCGACACCCATCTGGGGGGCGATGACTGGGACGAACGTATTGTGCGCTGGATGATTGAGGAGTTCAAAAAAGACCAGGGCATTGACCTGAGCAAAGACCGGCAGGCGCTGCAACGCCTGCGCGAAGCGGCCGAAAAAGCCAAAATTGAACTATCGGCCACGATGCAGACAGAACTTAATCTGCCCTTTGTCACCGCTGACGCCAGCGGGCCGAAACATCTGCAAATGACGTTGACGCGGGCCAAATTTGAGCAGTTGACCGAAGATTTAGTGGCGCGTCTGAAAGGGCCGTTTGAATTGGCCCTCAAAGATGCCAATTTAACCGCGCAAACCATTGATGAGGTCGTGTTGGTAGGTGGCAGTACGCGGATGCCGATGGTGCAAAATTTGGTGGAAAGCCTGACCAACAAAGCGCCGAACAAGAGCGTGAACCCGGACGAGGTGGTGGCGATTGGCGCTGGGCTGCAAGGTGGCGTTCTCACCGGCGATGTAAAAGATTTGCTGCTGCTGGATGTGACGCCCCTGAGCCTGGGTCTGGAGACGCTGGGCGGTGTGATGACCACGCTGATCCCGCGCAATACGACCATCCCCACGCGCAAGACGGAGGTGTTCAGCACGGCCGAGGATAACCAGACGGCCGTAGACATCCACGTCTTACAAGGTGAACGGCCGATGGCCGGCGACAACAAAACGTTGGGCATGTTCCGGCTGGACGGGCTGCCGCCCGCGCCGCGTGGCCTGCCGCAAATTGAAGTGACCTTTGACATTGACGCCAACGGCATTTTGCATGTGACGGCAAAGGACAAAGCCACCGGGCGTGAACAGAAGATTCAGATTACCGCTTCCACTAACCTGAGCGAGGCGGAGATCAACAACATGGTGAACACGGCCAAACAGCACGAAGCAGATGACCGCCGCAAACGGGAACTTATTGAAGCCCGCAACCAGGCCGACCAGATGATTTACAGCATTGAAAAGAGCCTGAGCGAGATGAACGGCCGTGTGCCCGAAAGTGACAAATCGCAAATCCATGCCATTATCGGCCAGTTGAAAGAGGCGGTGAAGGGTGAGGATACGGCACACATTCGCTCGCTGACGGAGCAGTTACAGCAGGCCAGCTACGCCCTGAGCCAGCAGATGTACCAGAACGCCCCGCAAGGCGGCCCGCAAAGCGGCCCGCAGCCAGGTAACACCGCTGATGAAGGTGTGGTAGAAGGCGAGTTTCAGGAGATGTAATTGGGCAATCAGGTAATTGGGTAATTAGATAATTACCCAATTACGCAATTACTCAATTACCTCCAAGGGCGGGCAAATGTCCGCCCTTTGTTTTTGGGAGAGTGGATTGATGTATCGAGATTTTGACGAATGGGGACGGCCGTCGCCCGGCCATACCATCAACATTCCGCGCCGGTCCGGTGGGTACGGCGCGCCGCCCATTGACCTGCGCGAGGCGTACCGGCTGGCGCGGCAGGAATACCAAAAGGCGCAGGCCGAGGCCATCGCCTGGCGGGAAGAAGCACACAAATGGCAGACGGCCGTGCAGCAGCGTGACGCCGACAACCAAAAGCTAAATGCGGAGCTGGCTGCGGCGCGGCAAACCATTGCCTCGCTGGAAGCGAAACCGGCGGACGCCGATTCCTGGCAAGAGAAGTACATGCGTCTGGCGGCGGAGATGGAAAACAACAAGAAGCGGCTGGCGCAGCGGTATGCGCAGGAAGCGGAACAGGCCACACAAAAGGTGTTGCGCGATATGTTAGGTGTGGCCGATAATCTGGAACGGGCGCTGGCCCATGCGGCGGGCACACCGGCGGAGGCGGGCATTGCCCTGACGTTGCAGGCGTTCACGGCCGTGATGCGGCAGCATGGCGTCCGGCAAATGGAGGCAGCGGGACGACCGTTTGACCCCGCCTGGCATGAAGCAGTGGGCACGGTGGCGACGATGGACTATGATCCGGGAGTGGTCACGGCCGTACTCGAAAACGGCTACCTGGTGGGCGACAAATTATTGCGCCCGGCGCGGGTATTTGTGGCTACCGCTATGACCTGAAAGAAGTGCAACTTTTCTCAAAAGTTGCACTTCTGAGAACTGAACCTGTAATCAGGGGGCATTATGGAATACAAGGATTATTACAAAACGTTGGGCGTGGGCAAGACGGCCGACGAAAAAGAACTGAAAAAGGCATATCGCAAACTGGCGCGGCAGTATCACCCAGACGTGAATCCGGGCGACGCCGGCGCCGAAGGCCGCTTCAAAGAAATCAACGAAGCGTATGAGGTGCTGTCTGATCCGGAAAAGCGCAAGATGTATGACCAGTTTGGGTCGCAGTGGCAGCAGTACCAGCGGGGCGGCGGTAATGCCAACGACTTTTGGCGGCAGTGGCAGGCGCAGCAAGGGGGGCCGCGCGCCCAAACGCGCACGGTAAGCCAGGAAGAGTTTGATCAGATGTTTGGCGGCAGTGGCGGCTTTTCTGACTTTTTTGAATCGCTGTTTGGCGGGACGGGGCGGCGGCAGACGGGCGGTTTTGACTTTAGCAACTTTTCATCCGGCCAACGGGGGCAGCCCCGCGCCCGGCGCGGGCAGGACGTGGAACATACAGTACAGGTGACATTGGAAGAGGCGTTTCAGGGGACAACGCGGCAGTTGCAATGGGAAGACGGCCGTACCCTCAGCGCCAAAATTCCCCGCGGCGTCAAGACCGGCTCGCGCATCCGGCTCAGCGGGCAGGGTGGCAGCGGCACGGGTGGCAGTAAGGCCGGCGATCTGTACTTGATCGTGGAAATGCTGCCCCATGCTACGTTTGAGCGGGACGAAGATGATTTGCGGGTGAAGGTGGTGGTGGATTTGTATACGGCCGTGCTAGGCGGCAGTATTGAAGTCTCCACTCTGGATCGCACCGTCAACCTGACCATTCCTGAAGGTACGGCCAACGGCAAGACGTTCCGTTTGCGGGGGCTGGGCATGCCCAAACTGAAAAACCCGGACGAACGCGGCGACCTCTACGCCACGCTAGAAGTCCGCCTGCCGGAGCGGCTGACGGACGAAGAAAAAGAACTGTTCAAGCAGTTGCGGGTATTACGCCAGGAGAAGTGAGATTTGCCGGTGTGTTATGATGAATTGGCTGTAACAGGTGAAAAATCAGGTAAGGGCTCACCGGTGATAAGGGCATATAGAACGTCCGGGTCAATATCTGCTTCGTTGGGCCAGCAAATGGTGCCGATATCGGGATTGACACGCACCTGATCGAAATATGTTTTATTCTTTAGAGGGGCAAACACACCCGTAAACTCCACAATGTCGGCCACATTAACAATGCCGTTTGTCCCGTCTTCAAAAAGCAATTCCAGTTCATAATCGGCAAGTGGTGTTACCCGTACAATATCTATTAACATCCTCTTACTCCAATGATTCTATCTGCAATAGAACCTCTTGTCGCCTGGCCCGCCCCCAGTTTTTTTCAGGCATGACGGGCATTATAACAGAATAATTGGGATGCAGGTCACGGCCGTATACACACTTCTTACACCTGTTTTATCCCTTTCTGACACAAGCTGGACAAACTGGCAACAGTTCATCAAATCAAAGATTTCGCAGATGGCGCAGATTTTTTCTTGCTTCTTTTTTTCTTTCTTTTCCACTTTGCTCCTTTGCGCCTTTGCGTCAAATAATTCTTGGAGGACAAACCAATGCGATTGGATAAATTTACCCAAAAGAGCCAGGAGGCCGTTCTGGAAGCGCAGACATTGGCCCAGGCTTATAACCATCCGGCAGTGGAGCCGGAGCATTTGCTCAAGACCCTGATTGAACAGGAAGGGGGCGTGGCGCCGTCGCTGTTGAAGCGGATTGGCACGGATATACACCTGCTGCAAGCCAGCGTGGAACAGGCATTGGGGCGCATGTCCCGCGCTACCGGCAGCAGTGTGCAGGTGGGCATGAGCCGCGAACTGAACAACATCCTGGAAGAGGCGCAATCCATCGCCGACAGCATGAGGGATGATTATGTGTCCACCGAGCATTTGCTGATGGCCATGGCGCAACCAAAAGGGGGGCGGGTGCGTGACCTGCTGGCGCGGCATGGGGTGGATTACAACGCGGTGATGCAGGCGTTGGCGCAGGTAAGAGGGTCACAGCGCGTCACCAGCCAGAACCCGGAGGCACAATATGAGGCGTTGGCGAAATACGGCCGTGACCTGACCACCGAAGCGCGCAAAGGCAAACTCGATCCTGTCATCGGCCGTGACGAAGAAATCCGCCGCGTCATCCAGATTCTCAGCCGCCGCACCAAAAACAACCCGGTGTTGATTGGCGAACCCGGCGTGGGTAAGACGGCCATTGCCGAAGGGCTGGCGCAGCGCATTGTGCGCGGCGATGTGCCGTTGGGCTTGAAAGAGAAGCGCATCGTCGCCCTGGATTTGGGCGCGCTGGTCGCCGGGGCCAAATATCGCGGCGAATTTGAAGAGCGGTTGAAGGCCGTATTGAAGGAAATCCAGGAAGCCGAAGGGCAGATCATCCTGTTTATTGACGAGATGCACACGCTGGTGGGGGCGGGCGCGGCCGAGGGCAGCATGGACGCCAGCAATATGCTCAAGCCGATGCTGGCGCGGGGGGAACTACACGCCATTGGCGCGACGACGCTGGACGAATACCGCAAACACATTGAAAAGGACGCGGCGTTGGAACGGCGCTTCCAGCCGGTGTTTGTGGGGGAACCGAGCGTAGAGGATACCATCTCCATTGTGCGCGGCTTAAAGGAGCGGTATGAGGTGCATCATGGGGTGCGCATTACCGACAGCGCCGTCATTGCCGCGGCCACGTTGAGCCATCGTTACATCGCTGACCGCTTCTTGCCGGACAAGGCCATTGACCTGATTGACGAAGCCGCCAGCCGCCTGCGCATGGAGATTGACAGCAAACCGGCGGAGCTGGACGCCGTTGACCGGGACATCATGCAGTTGGAGATTGAGCGCGAGGCGTTGAAGAAGGAAAAGGACAAAACCAGCAAGGAGCGGCTGGCAAAGCTGGAAGAGGAACTGGCAAACCTGAAGGAACAAAGCACGCAGATTACCACCCGCTGGCAGTCGGAGAAGGCGGCCATTGAGAAAATCCAGGCCGTCAAGGAAGAGATGGACAGGGTGCAGGTGGAGATGGAGCAGGCGCAGCGGGAGATGGATTATCAGAAGGCAGCGGAATTGCAATACGGCCGTTTGCACCAACTGACTCAATCCCTGCAACAGGCGCAGGCGCAGTTGCAGGCTTTGCAGCAAGGCGGTGCGCTGCTCAAGGAAGAGGTGGGCGCGGAGGAGATTGCCGCTATTGTCGGCCGCTGGACGGGCATTCCCGTGAGCAAACTGCTGGAAGGGGAAGTGGAGAAGCTGGTGCGCATGGAAGAGCGGCTGCACGACCGGGTGGTGGGGCAGGATGAGGCGATCAGCGCGGTGGCGGCAGCAGTGCGGCGCAGCCGTTCCGGGCTGCAAGACCCGAACAAGCCGATAGGCAGCTTCGTTTTCCTGGGGCCAACGGGGGTGGGCAAGACGGAACTGGCGCGGGCGTTGGCCGAATTTCTGTTTGACGATGAGCAGAACATGGTGCGCATTGATATGAGCGAATACCAGGAGCGGCATACGGTAGCCCGGCTGTTGGGCGCGCCGCCGGGCTATGTGGGTTATGATGAAGGCGGTCAGTTGACGGAAGCAGTGCGGCGACGGCCGTACTCCGTCGTCCTCTTTGACGAAATTGAAAAAGCGCACCCAGAGGTGTTTAACGTCTTTTTGCAGGTGTTGGATGACGGCCGTCTGACCGATGGGCAGGGGCGCACGGTGGACTTCAAGAACACGGTCATCATTATGACCAGCAACATTGGCAGTCAGTTTATTATGGATGTGGCCGATGATGCGGTGATGCGCGAGCGGGTGATGGCGGCGATGCGCCAGCATTTCCGCCCCGAATTCCTGAATCGGGTGGATGAGATTGTCATCTTCCACCGGCTGCACAAGGAGCAGCTGCGGCAGATTGCCCTGATTCAACTGAACCATGTGCGCGACCTGCTGGACAAACGCCACGTGTCCATTGCCCTGACGACGGCGGCGACCGACCTGCTGTTAGAAGAGGGGTATGATCCGGTGTATGGGGCACGGCCGTTGAAGCGGGTGCTGCAAAAACGGGTGGTTGACCCCCTGGCCCTACAACTGATTCAGGGACAGGTGCGGGATGGCGACCATGTGCTGGTGGATACGGCCGTTGGGGAGTTGACGTTTAGTGTGGTGGAAGCGGCGGAGGGGATGGATGTCTAGCTTAATTCAAAAGGCCGGAGATAGATCGTCTCCGGTCTTTTTATCTCTCAGGTTGGTGCCAGCCCGCTTGAATCCAAAAACTTCTTACCAGTAAAGCATCTGGATCATCAGCCAGGAATAGCGCGATAACGGTTGCTCGTCCCGTTGCGGTTCTACCAACGATCTTTAACCCGCCTTCGCTCCAGGCAAAATGTTCGTGCCATGTTTGTGTTCTTGGGTTGAACAGGGGAACTATCTGGTTGGTTTCAGGGTCTTGGGCTTCTGTTTGATCCGCCTTGTGCCCATTGCAGATGGGGCAGGCCAGCCAAAGGTTGAGTTCTTCGTTTGTTCCCCCTTTGGACAGAGGAACAAGGTGTTCAATTTCCAGACGCGCCATGACCAGATGTTGTGGGCTGAGGCAATAACCACAACGGTGACCGGCCGCTTCGCGGACTCTTTGCCTGACCTTTTCTGGAATATGTGATCGCACAATTGATGTCTTTAGCTAAGCGGGGGCAGTAGCCCTCGTGCAACAGCCACTTTTAATGCTTCGGCCTTACGCACCAGGCCGTGCCGGTAAAGTTGCATCAACTCGTCTAGCTGTCGCTTTTCAGGTGGGGTAAGCGTCCCCTCCCGGTTCTTGGCCAGTAACGCAGATAGTTGGCTCTGTTGTGGCTTGTCCAGTTGCAGTTTTGTCAACGCCAGCACTTGCTCATCATTTAAGCTATCTACCGGCAAGTCGGCCACAGCCTGATCCAGCCACTCGACTAAAATATCTTCAATCGGCCGTTTAGTCTGTTCGGCCAGGGAACGGGCGGTGGAAGCTACACGATTTGGCAGTTGCAGGGTAACAGTTTGCATCATGGTCAAAGTATAACACATCGGTTGTGCGCCGTTAAACGTGCAGGTGTTTTGGTTTGACGGCCGTGTCTTCTTTCATAACACTGGCGAACAAAATGCAGGTTGCGGTAAACTAGCTGTTATTGAAAGGCTATAAGTAGGTTGGTTTTGATGATTCGTTGCATAATGAATAGTCAGGTGTAAAAGCACATGAGAAGTGATTTTAAGGATTTTGTGCTCGATGGTAGCCCGCTGCTTAGTCTTGTAATCGGCTCGCATCTGCTCGCGGAGAACTATCTCCGTCAGATTCTCAGCGAGAAGTTGGCCCGGCCGGACGCAGTTATCACAGTGCAAGGCCCGTCGTTTTCAGCGCTCGTATCCTGGTCGGAGGCTATTGGCCTGCTTTCGCCAGATATTGCTTGCGTCTTTCGGGCGTTAAATTCTCTACGTAACAAGTATGCCCACCGTATAGCCTTCGAGGCTTCTCGTGCGGAAGTGGATTTGTTTCTGTCGTCGCTGCGAGAAATGAAGGAACCGTTCTATTCGTCGTATGTCCCAGGTTCGGAACGTGAGCTAGCTTTAGCCATTGCGAGTTTCAGGGGCTGCCTGCAACGAACATATGGTCCGCTGAAAGATAAAAGCAATGCCTAACTACCAGTTCGAGTGCAAACATTGCGTGCCCGATACGCAACAGCGATACCCCTTGGTCCCCTGCTGTGGTGGTCTTCAAGACCATGCCACACCAGTTTGTTCAACGTGAATGGTGGAATGACACGGCCGTACCCCTCGTTACGGCCGTAGCAGATGATCAACTCTTCTGCGTCAAAATGAATGATGGGGGGTGTACGGCCGTGGGAGGAGTACACACATTATCGGTACACTTCGCGGCGATGGGCAATGAGGGCGATGATCACCACCGAATGATCTTCGCGGATTTCATAGACAACGCGCCAATCGCCCACGCGGTAGCGAAAGTAGCCAGCTAATTTTCCGGTCAGGCGTTTGATATTGGGGTGGTTGTATGGGTCACGTTGGAGTTGTTCAAAACAACGGTTGAGCCGGCGCGCCA
>CAADGU010000059.1 GCA_900696625.1 uncultured Chloroflexota bacterium
ACAACAGCGCCGCCACGTTGACCTATTCGACATACCTGGGTTCAACGGAAGCGAACAGCACCAATGTCGTCATGGGGGCGGCGATGGATAGTAATGGGCAGGCGACGGTGATTGGGTATAGCAACGGCCGTTCCTTCCCCACCGCCAACCCTGTACAAAGCCAACTCGCTGAAAGCTTCTGCACCACTTTCGGCTCGCAACGGCTCTGCTTCGATGCCTTCATCGCCACTTTCTCCCCTACGGGCAGCCTGTCATTTGGCACATATCTAGGCGGAGGCTTTGATGAATTTCCCTATGGCCTGGCCTTGAAAAGCGGCAATATCTTCGTCACCGGCTTGACCAAAGCCGATGATTTTCCCGTCACCAACGACGCTTTCCAACCAGTGAACCAGATCGGGGATGATGCCTTCATCGTCAAGGTTGGCAGTGGCAGCACTCCACCCCCACCCCCGCCGCCATCTGGCGACCACCTTGTCTATCTGCCAATGATTAAGCGTTAATTTGTAAACACAGGGGTTGCTTTGCCGGCTTTACGCCGGCAAAGCAACCCACACCATCAGGAGAGTATCCGTGAATGCGCAACTTTCACTTAAATTGCGACACATTTTATTACTGCTTATTTTACTGGTTAGTGTATTGGGTGTGGGGTCGCGGAGGGTAACGGCCGTTTCCCCCCAAACTCCTACAGCCGAATACACCATCTTTTTACCCCTCATCCTCAAAAACGGCAGCCCCACCGGCAGCGATGACGAATTCATCTTCACCGCCCTCAGCGATGCCAACATCGTCATCCCCATGGGGCCAGGCATGGATGTTTTTTTACAATCCCAAAAAATATTCCTTTGTGATTTCTTCCAACCTGTGGCGACCCATCCGCTGAATTATGTTCAGGCACAGGCCAATGTCTGGGCATACCTGAACGCGCAAGTGGGAGCGGCCAATATCGCCACCTTCCGCACACTGCCCGAAGCTGCAACGGCCGATACCGCCCAAGCCTTCGCCGTTGCGGCCATTGCCGACCGCCGGCCCGATGGCGCTTTGACCAGTTTAATGGTGGCCGCCGAAAAAGCTCCCAACAGTCCCATGATTCTGATCAGCGCCGCTGGCATTCTCAACAACATGAGGATGCCCAACGAAGCGTTGGCCTTTTTAGATCGCGCTCAAACGCTGCCTGGCGAAATGGCTTCACCGCTCTACATCCCTGGCGAGCAAATCGCAGCCAACAATCGCGGCCATGCCCTGATGGTATTGGGTCGTTGGGCTGAGGCCGAAACTGTATTACGCCCCATTGTCGAAGCTGAATCTGAGCTGGCCGAAGCCCGCACCAACCTGTCCATCGCCCTGCTATGCCAGGATGAGGATGAAGAAGCGGGTTATGTGTACCGGCTGGGAGAGCGTCGCAATCTGTATGATCTGGTAGTGGTAGAAGAGACTGGCGGGCGGCTGCCGCTGGATCTCATCTACGACCGTTCGGCGGGGCAAACGTTGGCGCTGCCCGGTATTCCTGTGGCGGCAACGGCCGAACAAACAGAGTCCATGATGCCGCGATATGCCGAGATGTTGAACAGTCATACGGAGCGGTATGGACAAACGGCCGTTCGCATCCACACCCTCACCGATGAGATTCTGCAACGCCAGCCCACCCAACCACTGCTGACCTCGCTGCGCTACGCCAACGTGATTGGAGCGATTACTTCGGCCGATCAAGAGCCACACATCCAACAATTAGCGCAGGCAGCGGCCGCAGCCGAAGAAGCGTTTGCCGAGATGGTCACGGATCACGAAGACGAATTAGAAGAATTGTTTGAACTGTTTGCCACGGGGGGACTGCCGCCGGAACAGTTTTTTCCAGCCTGCCAGGATCTGCTGCGGGGACAGTGGGGATCGAAAAGGCTGGCTTTACATGCCTATGAGGAGGCTCGCCGCGACCATGCCGCCGCCCTCTACTATGAACAAACAGGGCTGGCCGCCAATCTGGCCGACCCACTGCATCATGAGGTCGCTTCTTTGATAGCAACGCAGAATGCTGAGGCTGCTTATGGTGATATGATGGGTGCGTATAGTGTTGCCAATGGGGCGACGGCCGCTCTATGGCTGACGTGTGAAGGCCCGCCTCTTGGGGCTAATGCGGCAGGTGAAGACCCCAATTTCAACGAGGCGGAAAGGTGTTCTCCGTTTGTGCGTGGGGTCAAACTGGGGGTAAAGGTTGCGGGATTAACCATCAATGTCAACTGCGAACTTATCGAGATAGAAGCGAGCGCTTCGGCGGCCATGGGGCTGTTTGGGCAGGTGACGGTTGATTTTCATCAGAACACCGTGACGGCTTTTGTGGGGGCAAAGGCCAAAATCAGCATCGGGGCGGTGGAGCTTTCGGCCAAGGAAGGGCTTTATGTTCGCGCCAACAAGGGCGGGCTGACGGATGCTGGCATGAAGGTGTCTACGTCTGGTTCGATTACCAATGGCACCATCTCTGGCAAGATTGACGGCCCTGGCTTTGAGTTTAGTGTGGTTTCGGCTATGGGTTACATTGCCGGTAATTAGATGATTCTGGCAGCTATGATGGCAGTGGCAGCGGGGCTGCCGGTGACATTTATTTATGACGCTAACACAAACACCGCCGCCAACGGTTATCAAACAGCCGCTTTACTATCATCCGCTTATCTTTAACACTCCTGTTGGGGCGTGGTCTTCTGGGTTCGATGTGGCCGGTTTCCCGACCGCGCCCCTGCTGAGGCGTGGTCCACTGCTGTGGCGAGGTCTTCCCCGGTTGTTGTGGTCGGTGTCACCACCGTGCCACAGTTGTCTGGGCCGGGCGACAGCGGATGGGGTACGGCCGTTATCCCATCACCCTAATCACCTCATCATGGAAGGGGTACGGCCGTTACCGTTTGACGGCCGTACTTTTTTGTGTGGTGGGGAGTGGGGCGATTTAGGAAAATCGCCCTATGACAGGTAGTCGCGCAGGGCTTTGCTGCGGCTGGGGTGGCGCAGTTTGCGCAGGGCTTTGGCTTCGATCTGGCGGATGCGTTCACGGGTGACGCCAAATTCACGGCCAACTTCTTCCAGCGTATGGTCTTTGCCGTCGTTGAGGCCGAAGCGCATTTCCAGCACTTCCCGTTCGCGCTCGCTCAGGTAGCCGAGGACCTGCCGGATTTGCTCGCGGAGCAGTTCTTTGGAGGCGGCGTCTACCGGTTCCAGCGCGGCTTCGTCGGGGATGAAGTCGCCCATTTCGGTGGCGTCTTCGGAACCAACCGGCGATTCCAGAGACATGGGGTCCATGGAGATACGTTTGATTTCCCGAATTTTGGAAACGGCCTGCCGCCATTTACGATTAAGAACGGGGTCAATAGGCAGGTCATGGGCAAGGGCGTCTTTGATGGCGAAGGTTTCTTCGGGGGTGAGGAAGTCGAGTTCCAATGCCAGCTCTTCGTCTGATGGCTCGTGGCCCAGTTGTTGCACCAGATCGCGCTGCATTTTGACGATTTTGTTGATGGTCTCAAACATATGGACGGGGATGCGAATGGTGCGGGCCTGGTCGGCGATGGCCCGGCTGACGGCCTGGCGAATCCACCAGGTGGCGTAGGTGCTGAATTTGAAACCTTTGGTATGGTCAAATTTTTCTACGGCGCGCAGCAGGCCAACGTTACCTTCCTGAACCAGGTCGAGCAGGTGGATGCCGCGCCCCATATACCGTTTAGCTACACTGACAACCAGGCGCAGGTTGGCGCCGGTGAGGGCGTTTTTGGCGTCTTCGGCCAGTTCATAAATCATGTATTCGTTGTATTTGAGACCGACTTTGTCGGCGGAGAGCCATTGGTAGACGGTGGTTTCGTCGGGCAAACGGCCGTCGCGCCGTACAGCCTCTTCTATTTTGCGGGCAATATCGGGGGGGATGAGGTAGACGGCCGTAAACATGGCAAAACAGGTCTGCGCCAGTTCTGTCCAGGCATCATCCTGGCCCCAAATGCCTTGATTCAGATATTCGCGTAGATAGGAAGTTTGTTGTTCCTGCCATCCCCGCCGCAGGGTACAGGCCTCGACAACAAGCGGCAGCATTTCCGGTGGCGGCACATGAATGGCGGCGCTGACTTCTTTGGCAGTCGCTTCATTTTCCCGCAGGCGCGCGTAATTCAACATCATCGCCCGCAAATCCACTTCTTCTTCCGAATCGTCCCCTTCTTCGGCTACTCGTAAACTCAGGCTTTCCAGGGCTGTGGCGGCAGTCAGTTGGGTAGAGAGCCAGATTTCTTGTTCGGCGGTGAGCAGCGGTACCTGGCCGATTTCTTTAAGATAGGTGTGGACGGGGTCATCTTCAACGGCCGTTGCCAGATAATCGCCGGCATCATCGGCCAGTAAATCGTCATCATCCAGATCAAGGAAATTGGCCGGTTCGCCCAGGTCGTTCAGCACTTCGCCATCGGCATTGACCACACGCACATCCAATTTTTGCAGGCGGGCATACAGCCGGTCGGCCTGATCTTCATCGGCCGTCGCCAGCAAAGCCTGGACATCTGATTCATTTATTTGACGGGAGCGGCGCGCTTTTTTGACCAGCGCTTCAATATCCAGCGTTTCCTCGCCTTCAAACCCATCTTCTTCTTCAAAATCATCGTTTTCAAGTTCGGGCGACAACTCACTCATTTTTAGTTCCTGGTCTACGTTTGCTCTTTAGAGATTGGAGATTTACGATTTCCTCAATCTCCAATCTCCAATCTCCAATTCCTGATGTATTTCAAACTTTGTCGGCTACACGTCGTCGGTTAGCTGCTGTCATCGCGTTGCGGGCTTTGTTTAGCTGCCAGACCACTAACGGTAGTTCCCGTTTTAACTGCTGGTATATTTCCACTGCTTCGGCGTCATTTTCAATTTGGGCCTCTTTGTAATACTGTTCCACTTCATTGACCAGTTCGCGGGTTTTCTCCAAACGCCAATCTAACACAGATAACATGAGTTGATCGGCCAGTCGCTCCATTTCCACGTCGGGTGTTTGGGAGAGCGACAGGAGGTGCTGTGCCCGTGTGGTAAGCGGCGCTGCTGGAGCAGCGTCCAAAATATCCCACAATTCGTCAATCGTGACAACCGCTGAGTGATTGACGATGCCGCTTGTTTGTAACCACTGTGGTAATAGTTGCATGATGGCCCGGTCTTCCGGGTTTAGAAAATCTTTTTCGGTCACGGCCGTTTGCCCACATTGCGCCAACCGGTCGTTCACCTGCTGCACCAGATAGGGCTGGCGCAAACATTGGCTCAGAAAATGCGCCTGGCGCAGGTCGTTACCTTGAATCTGTTTGCCAGATGGGTGGAGTACGGCCGTGCCGCCATTCCCCGGTTTGGGGGTAGATTTGGCGGCGGGGGGTGGGGCCGCCGGGCGGGCCGTATCCGGCAGGCGCGTCTGGCGTAGGGCGCGTTCATCCACGCGCAGCGCCCGCGCCAACTCTTGCCAATAATGGTCGCGCTCAATCGGGTCGGCAATATCTTTGATGAGCGGGATGATTTGTTGGGCGACGGCCGTTTTTGCCTTGGCATCCCGCATATCCAGGTCTTGTGTCGCCACGCCAATCACATAGGCCACCACCGGCTGAGCCTGGGCCACCAACTGCGGCCAACGCGCCGGGTCGGCGCGGATTATGCTGTCCGGGTCTTCCCCTGCCGGCAGGGTGACAATGCGAATGTCTGCCTGCAAACGTCCTTCGTGCTGCACCAGGCCAAAAGCGTCAAACTTCACTTCCACATCCCGGTCGAGGGTCTGGCGAGCCACTTGCAGGCTGCGCAGCGTGGCCTTGGCGCCGGCGGCGTCGGCGTCCAGCGCCAGCACAAAGCGTTTGGTATACCGCTTCAACTGTTGCAACTGCGCTTCCGTCAGCGCCGTGCCCATCTGGGCGACGACATTGCGGAAACCGGCCTGCCATGCCTGAATCACATCCATGTACCCTTCCACAATCACCGCCTGCCGCGCTTCACGAATGTCGCGTTTGCCCATGTCCAGGCCAAAGAGCAGATGGCTTTTGTCGAAGACCAGGGTTTGCGGGGAATTGAGGTATTTGGGCAGGCCGTCTTTATCCAGGGTACGGGCGCCGAAGCCAACGGTACGGCCGTCCGCATCCCGAATCGGTATCATCAACCGGTTACGAAAACGGTCATAGCGTGACCCTTTTTCTTCATTTTCGGTCAGCAACCCCACCTCAAGTAGCTCCTGGTCGGTATAACCCTGGGCGTTGAAATGGGTGCGGCAGGCGTCCCAGGAATCAAGAGCGTACCCCAGTTTGAAGGCGGCAATGGTGGCATCGGTGAGGGCACGGCCCGAAGCCGCTTCGGGTTCGCCGTACACGTAGCGCCGCGCCCCTTCTGCCTGGGGCGCGTGCAGAAATAGCTGGTGGAAATAGTCGGCAGCCGCGCCCAGTAAATCGGTGAGTTTGTCGGCGTGGGAGCGGCGCTTTTTCTCTTCGGGGGTAAATTCTTGTAGCTGCACGCCCGCCAGCTGCGCCAGATGTTCCAGGGTTTCTTTGACCTCCCACCCCTGCCGTTTCATCATAAAGGAGAATACGTCACCCCCCTCAGCGCAGGCGCCAAAGCAGCGCCAGGTCTGGGTTTCTGGGAAGACAAAAAAGGCGGGGGTGCGGCTGTTGGCGTGGAAGGGGCAAAAGCCAGCGTAATTTCGCCCTGATTTCCGCAGCGTCACGGTCTCAGAGACAATATCTACAATATCCAACCGGCTTTTAATTTCCTGCGTGACGTTCATTGGCTGAATTGTAATCCGTGAACCGTAATCCGTGAACCGTAATCCGTCGTTTCACCGATTACGGAATACGGGTTACGGGTCACGGCCGTCCAAGCAGGCGCGATTATACCCAACTCCCGCTGCACATTCACCGAATTGGGGTGTAAATCTGGCTACATTTACGAAGGTTTAACGAAGGGGAGACAGCGAATGGGAGTCCAGAGAGGCCTTATACATCACGTGCCACTTTTGAGATTGGGAGATGAGGAGATTGAGAGATTGGATTCACTTAAATCTCCAATCTCCAATCTCCGATCTCCAAATTCCAGCTGCCTATGTAATTAAATTTCGATTCTTTGGGAACTTAGGGGGTTGACAGGCCCCTTCGACAAGCTCAGGGCAGGCTGTGATGCGTGACGAGTGATGCGTGACCAGAGAGACCACACATCACTCATCACATGTCACGCTGAACCCCATGAAATCCTGTAGAGCCTAAATTTCCTTTCCTCAGCGCACAATGATCGGCAGATAAATGGTGTTGTGGCCCACAGCGAAAGTGACTTCGCTGCTGTAGGGCGACACCAGACCATCGGCGTCGTAAGCCTGCACCACGTAATGGTAAGTCATGCCACTCGCCAGCAGGGTGTCCGTGAAGTAGGTGGCGATGGTTTCGCCCACCAGTTCATATGGCCCACCGGCCGAGGTCGCCCGCAGGATGCGGTAACCGGCTATGTTGGGAATGGCCGGCGCCTGCCAGGCCACCTGCGCCGCGCCGTCTACCAGCGGGCTGGGGTCTACCCGTACCAGCGTCGGCGGCAGGAGTGCGCCCAACACGGCCGTACCTACATCATTCGCCGTCGTCACATTACCGCCATTTGTCACCACCTGGGCATACACCGGCATTGTCCCGGCGCTTCTTGGCACCTGGAAGCTGACCGTGCGTGATTCATTAAAGGTCAACGGCGCGGTCGCCTGCGTGTCCAGCAATGTGCCGCTGCCCGGCGTACCCGCATACAGCTTCACTTCCAGGCCGGTGGCGTCGGCCCGGCCCACATTGCGCACGGTGGCTGTGATTGTCACCATCGAACCAACCGGGGCGTGTACCTGAGACAGTTCCAGCGCCGGGTCAAGGGCAGGGTCGGCGGCGGGTTGCATCACGGCCGTTTCCAACGTATCCCCTGCGCCGCTGAGAATGGTGTGGGTCACGGCCACTTCGGCTGTACTCAGTGCAGGCGTTGCCGCGCCATCGGTCGCCGATTGCAACCCCGCCAGCGTTGCCGCATCCGGCATAGCCCGGCCCACATTGAGCAGCACCGCCTCATGCGTACTCTTGTTTATGCCCAGCGCCGCCTGCCAATGTTGGCGGGCATCGTCCGTCAGGTACAGCGGCGGATACGCCTGGCCGGTGGGCATCAGGCGCGTCAGGGCTACTTGCCCCAATTCGCCATTGGTAGCCACCGTTCCAAAACGGCGCAAAATGATCAGCGCTTCGCCGGTGGCGCTCACGTCCACCTGCGGCTGCTCGGCGCGTACCGGCTGCCCGGCTTCGTCCGCCACCACAAACTTGCCCCAACTGCCGCCAAAGGTACGATAGGCGCTCCACAAGTGGGCGGTATTGCCCATCCCGGCGTAATTGCCGCTGCCATCAGGCGTCCGGCGCAGGAAGGCCAGCGCCAGGTCTTGCCCGCCAGGGATATAAGCCACGCTGGGCGAATCGCTGTGCAGAGGCAGCGTGTTGGTGGGGTCTTTCACCCAGTTGGTTCCATTCCAATCAAACACCGTCACCCAGCGGTCGCCAGATGTTGCCAGATTACCGTCCGTGTCCACCGTCCAGGCCAACACCTGGCGCGAGACGCCCTGCACCACCTGGCGGTCGGCGCTGACCTGGTAGTTGGCGGCATTATTGAGGTGGCCGTTGAGCAAAACGGCCGTGTTCCAACTGCTGGTATCCCACTGGCGCACAACGATGCGCCAATCGGTGTGCGTGGCTAAGTCGGCGTCGGCGTCGTTGACCCAGGCCAGAGTGATGCCCTGGCTGTCGCCGGCAATGGCCGCCTGGCCGTCCGGTAACTGGTCATTGGTCAGGCGTACCGGCTGGCCCCACTGCGAACCGTTCCAGGTGGCGTAGTAGATTTCCTGCCACTTGAGGATGTCGTTCATGCCGGTGGCGGCCTGCTCATCAGCCGGGGTAATCAAGTTTTCCGACCAGGCGATCATGGCCTGCCCGCTGTTGCCATAGAAGGCGGCGACGGGGTCTTGCACCATGCGCGCGCCGTCCGTCAGGGCTAACGGCGCGCCCCACTGCCCGCTCTGGCTGTTCCAGAAGGCGGCCATCACTTTGGGGCTGGGGATGGCGGCGCTGGGCGTGGTATCTTCAACCCAGGTGGCGAGCATATTGCCGTTGGCGTCCGTGGCGATTTGAGGCGCGGTCATGATACGCGGTGGAGTGTGGGTAGGCACTGTGCCGCCCATCAGCGCCAGCGGTAAGGAGCAGTTGCCTTCGGTGTAGTCCACAATCGTTTCTTCGGCCAGATTCCACTCCATGCTTTCAAATAAGAGATTGATGCGCGCCCAGAATAGCAGCGTCACTTTCAGCCGCATACAGGCGTCAAAGAGGGAAATCACGTCCGGGTCATCCAGGTTCATGGAAATGGGGTAGCGCATTTCGGCTTCGGTGCGGGTGGTAGCGCCACCGCTGACCACGCCAAACAGCGCATTGAGGGCGACGGTGATGTCCACCCGCGGCCGGGTGTGGGTGACGGCGGTAACGTTCATACTGGGGGCCAACGGCCGTAAAGTGCCATGGATAACCATATCCCCACTCACGCCCAGGGTGATCTTGATGCGCACATCGGCCAGACCGGCGGCGGAAAAGAGCAGCCCCTCATACACATCTACCTCTTCGTCATAATCAAACAGGGTGATGGGGTCAACGGTGTAGGTGAATTGGCGCAGTTGATCGGTTAACGATTGGGCCGCGTTGGCGCGGTACAGGGGAATACCGGCGGTCTGCGCCGAGGCGGTATTCCCCATTGGTACCTCGCTGCCTTCGGGGAAGAGAGGGGCGATGCTGTTGATGATGCTGTTCTGGCTCAGAATGTGGGAGCGGGAACGGGTGCGAACAGCCTGCAAGGTGATGTTGCCGTCCAGATCAATCGTGCCCTGGATGTTGAAGGCGGTACCTCCCAACGTGTTAATTTGCTCGCCCAGATAAGGCAGATTTGGCGGTGGACTGGGAAAGGTGATGGGCAGTTTTTGCTCGCCGTTGATGGTGACGGGAGGGATGACGAAGTCATACCCGTTGTAGTTGCTGTGAATTCTCACGTCGAAGGCGTAGCGGCTGCCATCCCATACCAGGTCGAGGACACGGCGATCCACATAACCTTGCAGTGCATTGTTTTGCATGGGGTGTTCAATGATGTGGACGCGGCGGATGCCATCTGCGGCGTTGGCGCAGCCCTGCCCACCGGAGATGCCGGGACGAAACTTGAACTGACGCACACCCACGTCTACGGTTGCCACCCATTTGTCAAACTGGTAGGTGGTGCCCTGGGCCGGGGGATCAATGGCCGCCCACAGGTAATCGTTCCCTTCATTCCGGTCGGTGTAGACGGGCATCAGGCCAAGCGTGGCGCCGCTGAGAAGCTGCATATCTACCTGGAAATTGATCTTTGGCCCGGCCTGATCATACGGCCAATAGTTGACGTAGGAGCCAAATTCAAACTGGTCGGTGGCTTTGCCTGTGGGGGTCATGCGCACGGCGACGACGCTGCCTTTCTGGCACTGCGGGAAGGGAACCGGGTTGAAGGTGGCTTGCCCGCCGCTGGTAACCGTGACCGGGGCGTTTTGCACCACCACGGGCACAATGCCGGCGATGGCGGCGGTGTACGTGCCGGGGGGCACGTTGCTCAGGCTGAAGCTGCCGTTGGCGCTCACGGGGGCGCTGGCGATGACGTTGCCCTGCCGGTCGTAGAGGTTGGCGGTGGCGTCGAGGATGTTGGGATTGTTGATGCTCAGGCTACCTTCGGGCGCGGCGTTGAGCGATAGGGGCAGTTGGCCGGTGACGCTGCCGGGGGCGGGGGCGTCTACGGTGAAGTTTTGGCAGGCGAAGGTGGCCTGGGGGGTGCCGGTGACGGCCGCACAAATGCGGTGGGGGCCGGTCACGGCCGTATCCGGCACGTTTACCTGCACGCTGTAAGCCTGCCCATTCGCCACCGGGGCCACGGCCAGGCTGGTCGTGGTCTGCTCATCCAGCCAGACGACGCGCACGCCGGGGTAGGGGGATACGCCTTGCCCAGAAACGGTAACGGCCGTGCCCGGCAGCCCATGATTGGCGCTAAGAGTGATGGTTGGCTCGTTACCGCCGGGTAGGGGCGCGGGCAGGGGTGAACCGCCAACCAGGGCGTTGGAACTGGTGGGCATCACCATGATAAAGATGCCGCCCAGGAGGAGGGCAGGCAAGATCAAATAACCGATGAATCGTCGCATCAGAGTGTCTCCTTGAGTTGATAAAACGAACGTTAAGGTGTGATGGTGCGTGGGGGCAAAACCCAGTTTTGGTCAGTGATGGGGGGAGTATAAAAGACGGCCGTCCGAAAAACGTCCTGGGTTTGTCTGCGTTTTCGGACGGCCGTTGAGGTGATGCGTGACGGGTGATGCGTGATGCGTGACGAGTGATGCGTGACGAGTGATGCGTGAGAGAAGCCTCTGGGCACACGTCACACGTCACGCATCACAATTTCTGGCTGTGCTGCCGTTAACTCAATCTTCTTCGTACTTAAACGAAACCTTGACTTTGGCCCGGTAGGTGGCGACCTTGCCATCTTCCAGATGCATATCCAGGGTCACGACTTCGGCAATGCGCAGATTGCGCAGGGATTGGGCGGCGCGTTCGACGGCCACGGTGGCTGCCTTTTCCCACGATTCTGTGCTGGTTCCCACTAACTCAATGACTTTGTAGACACTCTCAGACATGGCTAAACTCCTTTTCCGTTATCACGAATTTGGGTTGATTCGTGAAATTTCTGGCTGCATTGTAATCAGCTATGACAATGTACGACTGATGACAAGTATGCTGGATGGTTTGTTGGCCGTCAAGATGACTGTTTTACGGTTTTAAGCCTGGCACATAGGGGGGCAGCATCACTATGGATAAACCAGGGCTATAGCGACCCTATCTGAAATGTGGACAGTCGGAGGAGAGCCTTTAGGTGAACCGCGCATCGGCTAAAGCCTCTCCTCCATCCACAACTCATTTGGGAGTGCTATATTCGCCCCGTGCCTGGCACTGCCCCGGTAAAAATTGGATCTACTGAGACCTGAAAAACCATAGCCCTTATCAACAACCACGACCCCCCAATTACCCAATTACACAGTTACTCAATACCCAATTGACCCTTTGCCAAAGGTCAAGTATCCTCCTGAGAGCATAAACTGTGAGGTGGGGACGCCTGGATGAACAGATGACAGAGTACAGCACATCGGAGAGAACCAGGCAAAAGAAAGATGCCAAGCGCACGGCGATGATGAATGCGGCGGTGCGTGTTTTTGCCCAGAAGGGATACCATGCGGCGACTGTGCGCGATATTGTGCGCGACGCTGAGGTAGCCATTGGCACGTTTTATTTTTACTTTCCCGACAAAGAAACGCTGTTTGTGCATCTGTATGAGGAGACGGCCGATTTCCTGCTGCAAGCGATGGAACAGGCCATCAACAGCCGCGCCGATTTGCCCCACCAACTGCTCAAAGGGATTCAGGCGTATGTGAACATTGCCTTGTATGAACCGGCGGTGATTCAACTACTGCTGGTGGGTGGCGTGGGCGCGGCGCCTTCGCTGGCGGAGCGGCGGCTGGAGTTCCGGGAGCGGCTGGTGAAGATGTGGCAACGGCCGTTAGCCACTGCCCTCTCCCAAGGAATTATCCCCACCCAAAATGTGCGCCGGGTGGCCGAAGGCTACGCCGGCGCTTTTGATGAGATGGTGCTGAACCTGTTGGCGTATCCAGAACCAGAGCGGGAGGCGGAAACGGCCGTGCAAGAAATGGCGCTTTTTGCCTTGCGTGCGGTAGCCTATGCCGGAAATTGATACGTAGCTTCAGGGGGTTTTTGTTATGAGCCAACTTGACCAGACGCTTGCCACTCGCCAATCACCATCAGCCGGGTCTTGTTCCGCTTCGGCCGGTAATAAAGCAGGCTCTTCTGCCCCCCTCACCTCCCCAGACCAGCAGCAGGCTGTTCTCATGCAAACGGCCAAGTCATTGCTGGCGGCGACGACGATGGAAGATTTGTGGACGGCCGTTCTGGCTGCTGCCAATCGTGCCCTGGCTGCCGAACGCGCCGCCATCTGTTTGTATGATGCAAACGGCGCCACCTGCCCTGCCGCCGAAGGTTTGTCACCTGGTTATATCATCGCGCTGTGTGAAGATGCCGGTACGGCCGTCAGACAACAGTTATGGTCAGACCAGGAACCCATCGTCATCAATGACATTCACAGCGACGGCCGTGCCGCCAACCTGCGCCCGGTCATGGCCGCCGAAGGTTTCCACGCTTACATCATCTTCCCCCTGCTCACCGCCGCCGACACCTTGATGGGCGTGTTTGTCACCTACCGCAACCAGCCCGTCCCCTTTACCGCCGATGATGTGACGGCCGGACAAACGCTGGCGCACATGGCCGCGCTGGCGCTGCATAACATTCAACTACTCGACGAAACCCGCCTGAACCTGATCCGCGAACAGCAGCTCAATGAGATTACCCGTACTCTGGGCAGCACCATGGATTTGCCCACCATCCTCGGCCATGTCTTACGCATGACGGCCGATCTGACCGGCGCTGACGCCGGGCTGTTGGGGCTGGTGATTGATGACCAGATTATGACCTTTTACCCGCACAACATCCCGGAAAGCATCGTACTGCGGCCGGCGCCAAGAGGGCGGGGTATTGCCTGGGAGGTGGTGCAAAGCGGCGAAACACTGCGCCTGGAAGATTACCCTTCGTATTACCTGGCACAGCCACGTTGGGTGCAGGAAGGCGTGCGGGCGCTCACGGCCGTGCCCCTCACCGCCGCCGACACCTGCCTGGGTACGCTCATTCTCTTCAATCTGGGCCATAATCATCGCCATTTTTCCGACCGCCAGGTGGCGCTGGCCGAAGCCATTGGTCGCCAGGCCGCCATCGCCATCCAACACGCCCGCATGTACGCCGAAGCCCACCAGCGCACCGCCGCCCTGCGCAACGCCCTGGCCCGCCAGGCCGAACTGGACGACCTCAAAAACAAATTTATCCAGACCGTTTCCCACGAACTGCGCACCCCCCTGGGCATCATTCACGGCCACGCCGAACTGATGGGCATGGGCGCATTGGGAGAACTAACACCCCGCTTGCAAGAATCGGTAGACATCATTTCGCGGCGGGTACGCATGTTGATTGACCTGATGGATGACCTGACGGCCATGCTGGCCGCCGAAACCCAGGAACTGCGCCGCGAAGAGATACAAATGAGCCTGCTGCTTTATGCCATGCTGGACGAATATCGCCTGCAAGCAAACAAAACCAATATCACCCTGCAAACGGAAATTGCCGAAACCGTGCCCCCTATCCTGGGCGACATCAATCATTTGCGGCGGGTGGTGGATAATCTGGTCTCTAATGCCTTTAAGTTTACCCCAGCCGAAGGCACGGTCACGCTGCGCCTGTTGTCAGAAGATAACCAGGTGATATTGGAAGTGGCCGATACCGGCATGGGTATCCCCGAAGAACAGTTAGGGCGGATATTTGAGCGTTTTTACCAGGTAAACAGCCACAGCAAACGCCAGCACGGCGGCACCGGGCTGGGGCTGGCCCTGGTCAAAGAAATTGTCCAGGCCCACCGCGGCGATGTCTCCGTCACCAGCGAAATCGGCGTCGGCACCACCTTCCGCATCGCCCTACCCACTTGAGATTGGTTCAATCTCAAAGATTGAACCAATCTGATATACTCTCGTTTATGATAGATAACAACGCACAAATGCGTTTGCGTAAGCTGCCGGGGGTTGATCGGCTGCTGCAAATGCCGGAAACGGCCGTCCTCCTCGCCACCTACGGCCGTACCCTCACCGTTGAAGCCCTACGCCACACGCTGGAAGACACGCGGACGGGTGTGTTACAGGGCCAGGTCACGGCCACTTCGGCGGCGCTCAGTGCCAGCGTACCTGACCCCACCAGGTTAGTGCAAGCCGCTGCGGATTGGCTGGAAAACCTGCTCACCCCCAGCCTGCGCCCCGTCATCAACGCCACCGGCGTCATCGTGCATACCAATCTAGGCCGCGCCCCCCTCAGCCAGGCCGCCCGCCAGGCCATAGACGCCGCCGCTCGCGGCTACAGCAACCTGGAATATGACCTGGCTGCCGGGAAACGCGGCTCGCGCCATGCCCACGCCACCCAACTGCTGCCCCGCCTGACCGGGGCCGAAAGTTCAATCGTGGCCAACAACAATGCCGCCGCCGTTTTGCTCATGCTCACCGCGTTGTGTCACGGCCGTCAGGTCATCATCAGCCGGGGCCAATTGGTGGAAATCGGCGGCGGCTTTCGCATCCCGGACGTAATGGCCCAATCCGGGGCCACCCTGGTAGAAGTGGGCGCCACCAACCGCACCCACCTGCACGACTATGCCCGCGCCATCAACGAACAAACCGCCGCCATCCTGGTGGCGCACCATTCCAATTACAAAATCGTCGGTTTCACCAGCGAACCCTCATTGGCGGAGCTGGCGGAACTGGCCCACAGCCATGACCTGCCACTGCTGTTTGACCAGGGCAGCGGCGCACTGTTAGACACATCTCCCTTTGGCCTTGACCCGGAACCAACCGTGCCTGGCGGTATTCAGGCCGGTTGTGATCTGGTTGCCTTTAGCGGCGACAAACTGTTGGGTGGGCCACAGGCGGGCATCCTGGTGGGGCGGGCCGACCTGATCGCCCGCTGCCAGCAGCACCCGCTGGCGCGAGCGGTACGCGCCGATAAACTCTGCCTGGCCGGATTGTCAGCCACGCTGACCCATTATGTATGCGATGAGGCGCTCACGGCCGTACCCGTCTGGCGCATGATCAGCATGTCAGTGACAGAGGTGACGGCCGTAGCCCAAGAGTGGCTCGCGCACCTGGACGCACACGGCATTGCCGCCGAATTGGTAGACGGAGAATCCACCGTCGGCGGCGGCAGCCTGCCTGGAACCAGCCTGCCTACCCGGCTGGTCAGCCTGGCTACAACCAACCCCGATGCCCTGGCGGCCCGGCTGCGGGCCGAAGCCATACCGGTGATTGGGCGCATTCAAGACGGCCGTTACCTGCTAGACCCGCGCACCGTTTTGCCCGAACAAGTTGATAATTTGCGGCAATCGTTGGTAAACTGTGCAAAAGAAGAGATTGGGGATTAGGGATTGGAGATTGTTAATCTCTAATCCCTAATCTCCAATCCCTAAATAACATGACCACATCAACCAGAATCCTAGCCATCGAAACCTCTTGTGATGAAACGGCCGCCGCTGTGGTGGAAAACGGCCGTACCATCCTCAGCAATATCATCGCCAGTCAGGTAGATTTACACGCCCAGTATGGCGGCGTCTTCCCGGAGGTGGCTTCGCGCCGCCACATTGAAGTCATTCACACCGTCGTCAATCAGGCGTTGGAGGCGGCGCACCTGGGGCTGGACGACGTGGATTGTATTGCCGTCACCCAGGGGCCAGGGCTGGTAGGCTCGTTGCTGGTGGGGGTGAATATGGCCAAGGGGTTGGCTCTGGCCCGCAACAAACCGCTGCTGGGCATCAACCACATTGAAGGGCACATTTACTCGTTGTGGCTCAGCGAAGAGGCCGCGGATTTTGCCTTTCCCATTTTGAACCTGGTCGTTAGCGGCGGGCACACGGAACTTTATTTGATGGTGGATCACGGCCGTTACCAACATCTGGGTGGCACGTTGGACGACGCCGCCGGTGAAGCCTTTGACAAGGTGGGGCGGCTGCTGGGGCTGCCCTTCCCCGGCGGCCCGGCTATTGACCGCGCCGCCCGCAGCGGCAACCCGCAAGCATACAAATTTCCCCGCGGGGTGATGGATGATGGCTTTAATTTTAGTTTCAGTGGGTTGAAAACGGCCGTGATGCGGCAAATTCAGCCCACGCCGGCACAGCGGCACGCCATTCCTGACGTAGCCGCCAGTTTTCAGGCAGCCGTGGTAGATGCCCTGGTCACAAAAACGGAACGGGCGGCGCTGGCTTATGGGGTTACGGCCGTGCATCTGGCCGGCGGCGTTTCGGCTAACAGCGCCCTGCGGCAAACCATGAAAGAGCGGCTGTCCATCCCCGTTCGTTTCCCACCGCCCATCCTCTGCACCGACAACGCCGCCATGATTGCGGCGGCGGCCCATTGGCATTTTATCGCCGGGCAGCACCATCCACTTGATTTGGATGTCATTCCCAGCCTGCAATTGGTATAATAGCCGCGCACCAATCGGATTACTGCTTACCAATCACCAATTACCGATCACGGACAGTAGTGGCGCAATGGTATGATTCATTCATCTGAAATGCCTGATCTCTCTGGGTTTGAAACCGGAAACGGGGATAACCACTCCCTGACGCAAACAATTGCGAATGTATTGCGGCACATCGAGAAAGATGGCCTGGATATTGAACGCATTATGGACGCGGTGGTGGAAACGGCCGTGCGCTACTTCGATGCCTTCGATGGCAGTCTCATCGTTATCAACGAAGCCCAACAAATCGAACAAACCTGTTACTATCAGGATGAACCACACCGCCATAAACCAGATGTCTTCTTGCAAGATGTCATGCGGGAAGGCGTCGCCGGTTGGGTCATCCGCAAACGGCGCCCTTACCTGGCATCTGATACACACACCGATAAACAATGGCTCAAGCGTCCCGGTTTGCCCGCCAACAGTGCGCCCCAATCGGCCATTTCTGTGCCTTTGCTCACACGAGGGCGGGTGATTGGTGTGTTGACCCTGCATCGCCGAAATGTGCCCTCCTTCATGCCGGAAGACGTTGAACTGTTGGCAAATTATGCCAACGAAGCCGCCAGTCATGTGGAAAATGCCCGTCTATTTGCCGCTTCACAAAGGCAGTTGCAAATTGCTGCCTTGCTTAATGAAGCCAGCCGCGCCATTAATTCCTCGTTAGACCTCACCGAAATTATGAAATCCCTGCTGCTGCAAATGAATGAGTTCCTGAATGCAGAAGCTGTTTCCATTGCCCTGGTAGATGAACAGACCAAAGAGCTGATTTACCAGATTGCTGCCGGTGTGGGTGAAAATGAGATTCGCGGCCTGCGCATACCCGCCAATCAGGGCATATCGGGCTGGGTATTAGAACACTGCCAACCCGTGTTGATCCCTGATACCAGCCGTGACCCCCGTTTCCAGCCAAACCTGGGCGACAAACGCACCGGCTACCCCACCCGCGCCATGATTTGTGCGCCCATTCAATACAAAGGTGATGTCTTAGGTACCATCCAGGCGATCAATCCTTCGGAAGGGTCGTTTATGGAACAGGACCTCAATTTGCTGATGAATCTGGCAAACATCGCCAGCACGGCCATTGCCAATGCCAAGCAATTTGCCCGCACCCAGGCCGCCGAAGCACAGTACACCAGCCTGTTTCAAGATACCATTGACCCCATCATCCTGACGGATTTGGGCGGATATATTACCCAGGTCAACCGCCGCGCCACCCAGCTTTTGCGCTATAAACATCAAGAATTGTTGGGTAAACATATCAGCCAGCTTCACGAACCGGGCGCCGAACTGCTGAAGGCCAGCGCCATACAAAGTGATACGGTCAGAGTGTTCACCAGCAAAATTGTGACGCAAGATGGGCAGTCGCTTTCGGTGGAGGTATATGCCCGGCGTACCCTTTTTGAGCAGAGCGAAATTTTGCAGTGGATCTTCCATGACATCTCCAAGCACGTGGAACTGGAAGAGATGCGCCGCGATTTAACGGCGATGTTGTTCCACGATCTGCAAAGTCCGTTGGGAAATGTCATTTCCAGCCTGGAATTGCTTTCGTATGAAATACCGCCCATGGATCCCGGTTCGCCGCTGCTTTATATGCTGGATATTGCCAAGCGCAGCAGTGAGCGGCTGCAAACGTTGGTGCGCTCTTTGCTAGATATTAACCGGCTGGAAGCGGGCAATCCGATTATCGAACGAACGCTGGTAGACATTTATGACCTGGTGGACGAGGTGCGGGAGATTGAGCGCCCGAACTTTGAACAGCGCCGCGTGTTGTTTGTGGAGGCGCTATCGCCGGCGCTGCCCGATGTTTATGTGGAAGAGGATATGATTCGCCGGGTGCTGGTTAACCTGGTGGACAATGCCCTGAAGTACAGCATGGAAGGCCAGCAAATTACGATAGCGGCCGAATTGACCGAAGATCAGAGCGGTGTGCTTTTTTCGGTGAGTGACCAGGGTATGGGTATTCCGGTGGAGTTCCGGCAATCTATTTTTGAGAAGTTTGAGCGCATTAAACGGGGCGGCGGTGATTCCAAAGGGTTAGGATTGGGGTTGGCGTTTTGCCGGCTGGCGGTGGACGCGCACAACGGCCGTATCTGGGTGGATGATGCTCCCGGCGGCGGCGCCTGCTTCCGGTTTACCATCCCGTTTAGAGTGCCTGATGATTTTCGTAAGTAATTTTCTATCAATGATTTGCTTTTTTTGAGATTAAGAGACTGGGAGATTAGGAGATTTGGACAATCTCCCAATCTCTTAATCTCCGCTTTGTGCCTATGACCACCAAACGACTATATTACGAAGATGCCTACACCACACGCTTTAAGGCGCGGATTGTGGAACGGGTGCGGGTGGAAAATGACACGGCCGTGGCTACGGCCGTTGTTCTGGACAAAAGCTACTTTTACCCCACCTCCGGCGGACAGCCCTTTGACAAGGGGTTCATCAATGATGTACCGGTTTTGGATGTGACCATCCGTGAAAAGGATGGGGCTTTGCTGCACTGGATTAGCAAAGGGGACATCTGGTCGGACGATATTGTGGCCGATATTGATTGGGCGCGCCGTTTCGACCATATGCAGCAGCACACGGGCCAGCACATTTTGTCCCAGGCGTTTATTCGGGTGGCGAATGCCGAAACGTTGAGTTTTCACCTGAGCGACGAGACGGTGACCATTGATTTAGATGCGACGCTGGTACAGCCTGAGCATATTGAACAAGCTGAGTTCCTGGCCAACCAGGTGATCTGGCAAAATCGCCCGGTTCGTATCCGCGCCGCCACCACAGAAGAAGCGCAGCAACTGCCCTTGCGCAAGATACCACCGGGGCGCGACGGCCGTTTACGCCTGATTGAGATTGAGGATTTTGATATTATCGCTTGCGGCGGCACCCACGTCAGCGCCACTGGTGAAGTGGGCTTGATCAAAATTGTAAAACTGGGGCGGGTAGGCGCCAATTTGCGCGTGGAGTTTTGCTGCGGGCGGCGGGCGCTGCAAGATTACCGGCAGAAAAATAGCGTGGTGAATCGGCTGACGGCCGTGTTAACCACCGGCGCTGACGAAATTGTAGACTCCGTAACCAAATTGCAGGAAGAAGTAAAAGAAGCCCGTCGCCAGATCAAACGCCAACAAACCAGCCTCATTCAATTAGAAGCAGACAGCCTGCTGGCCCAGGGAAAGAAAAAAAACGCCACCACCATCATCACCCGTGTTTATGCTGACGCCGAAAGTGACGCCAACCACCTGCGCACCCTGGCCTCCCGCCTGACCAAAGAAGGCAATGTAGTCGCCTTGTTAGGATTAGCCGGTGAAAAATGTGTACTCATTTTCAGCCGTTCGGCCGCCGCCCCAGGCGACATGAACCAACTCATCAAGCCGGCCCTGCAAATATTAGGCTCGGCCTCTGGCGGCGGCTCGGCAGAAATGGCGCGCGGGGGTGGCCCGGCGGCCGATGTAGAACGGGTGGAACAGGCTGTGGCGCGGGCGGAAAGACTGCTGTTGGGGCAGTTATAGGGTAATTGAGTAATTGCGTAATTGGGTAATTACCCAATTACGCAATGACCCAATCACCTCCTGTCATGGAACAAATCGCCGACAACGTCTACATTGAAACAGCCTATGAAGGCGTCAACGTCGGCGCTGTCGTTACCGGTCAGGGCATTATTGCCATAGATGTACCCACCTATCCCCGGCAGGCGCGTGATTGGGCCATACGCCTGCAAACACTCTCCCCCCGGCCCGTTATTTTTACCATCCTCACGGACTATCACAGTGACCGCATCTTAAACGCCCGCTGGCTCAATGCGCCCATCATCGCCCATCAAGTAACCGCCGAGAAGCTGGACCACTACATCAAACGCTACCCGGCCAATTTGCTGGAAAACATGGCTGCCCGCAACCCGTACCGTAGCCGTGAATCAATCAGCGGCGCCATTGAAAAAGCAGCCATTAACTTCACCGATTCGTTTCATTTACACAAAGGGGGTGTGCATTTCCAATTACTGAAAGCGCCAGGGCCTACGTCCGGCAATTTGTGGGTCTATTTGCCCGCGAAAGGCATTTTGTTTGCCGGAGATACCGTAACCACCGGTCATCACCCGTTGTTGTTGGAACCGGTGAGCGACCAGTGGCTGCAAACGTTGCAGCGGCTGGAGCGTTGGCCGGGTGCGCTGCATACCGTTGTGCCGGGGCGGGGAGCGATACCGGTGGAAACCGATACTGTGCCTATTCGCGCTTATTTACAGCAGATGCAGGAGCGGGTGAGAAGTCATGTGGCGGCGGGGAAAGCGCGGGAGGAAACGGCCGTATACATCCCCGAATTTCTCGCCATGTTCCCCATAAACGAACTCCCCCTGGATTGGCTGCGCCAGCAAATCAAATGCAGTTTGGATCATATCTATGATGAGATACAATTGGGCCAGAGCAATAGAGAATCCATCGTAATGTAAGTTCCCAACCGTAAACAAGTAGCCGCTCGTAAATAACTTCATCATCTATTAGCGATTTCAGACCAGAGATTGGAGATGGGCAAAGTCTCAATCTCTGTTTTATAATTTCTGTTTGTTTTTGATAGTTCAGGTCTTCATTTGGTTTTTGGAAGTTGAGGAAGAAGGTGAGGAGAATGCAGGCAGGTACCCATGCCTTACAGGTAGTCCCATTTTTTGTCAATCTTAATCCTGAAGAAGTAGAGAACCTTTCCCGGCTGCTGGTGGTGCGCCGCTTTAGCGCCGGGCAGATTGTGTTCCATCATGGCGACCCTGGCGGGTTGCTTTATATTGTCAGCAAGGGCCGCGTCAAAATCACCCACTCCACGCCAGACGGTCAGGAGGCCATGCTGGCGATTGTGGGCGTCGGCGACTTTTTCGGCGAACTGGCCTTACTGGATGATTCGCCCCGGTCGGCTACGGCCGAAGCGCTGGAATCCACGGAGACGTTGACGCTGCACCGTGAAGATTTTATGCGCTTCATTCAGGCCAACCCGGATTTTGCCCTGCATGTGCTGCAAACGATGGCCCGCCGTATTCGCCGTCTGAACAACCAGGTGAGCGATATTTTCTTCCTGGATTTGCCGGCGCGGCTGGCTCGGCAGTTGTTGGAGCTGGCGGATGAACACGGCCGTACCACCCCCGAAGGCATCACCATTCAAATTGCCCTCACCCAAACCGACCTGGCGGAAATGACCGGCGCTACCCGCGTCAGCATCAACAAAGCGTTGGGGCGCTTCCGGCGGGCAGGCTGGGTAAAAGTGAACGGCCGTAAATTCACCATCGTCAAACGCCAGGAACTCGTCAACCTCATCCAACTCTCCGGCGGCACCATTTGAGATGGGGAGATTGGGTTATTTTCAATAGCCCCTGATACCAGCGAAAAACCATGTTAATCACACTCTCTAACACGCTGCAAAAATATGCTAAAGGCTGGCTGATTCTTATCCTTTTGGCCCTGGACATTCTGTTTAATGCCGTCATTTTGCCCCGAACCCAGGCTCGGTTGGAAACCAGTTCCGGGGGGACAGGCCCCATTGATCTGCAATTCTTCTATACCCCTGAAAAAGTCTATGGTATGGTTGCCGCCTATGGCGAGGCTGGTCGCGCCGCTTACCGCACTTTCGAGTTAACCGGTGACATCATCTATCCCATCGTCTACACGCTGCTGTTCAGTTTGCTGATCACCTGGTTGTTCCAGCGTGGCTTTGCTACTGATAGCGCCATGCAGCGGTTAAACGTAATTCCTTTTGGCGCGTTTATTTTTGACCTGCTGGAAAATCTGTGCATTGTGCTGATGCTCTCGTTGTATCCATCCACACCAGCCATCATTGCCTGGTTGGCCACGATCTTTACAATGATCAAATGGAGTTTTGCGGGGGTGAGCATTGTGCTGTTACTGGTGGGTCTGGTCATGGCCTTGAAGAATCGCTTCAAGCGACAGATATGACACACAAATGGTGCAGATAAGAGAAATTGCAGGGAGTGATGCAGCTAACTTTCTTACTCTTTGCCAGCAGCTTGACCGGGAAACACAATTCATGCTGCTGGAGCCAGACGAACGGGTAACCACTCCGACCGAACAACAGACATATCTCGCCGCGATCCTTGCCACCGACTATCACACCATTTTTGTAGCCGAAAATGACGGCCGTCTGGTTGGCTACCTGGAAGCGGCTGGGGGCATGTATCGTCGCAATCGCCATACCGCTCACCTTGTCATCGGTATTCTCCAGGCTTTTGCCGGGCAAGGCATTGGCGCCAGACTGTTTGCCACGCTAGAACAGTGGGCACAACGTCAGCATATCCACCGGCTGGAACTAACGGTAATGGCCCATAACGAACGCGCCATTCGCCTTTACCAGAAAGCCGGTTTTGAAATCGAGGGCACAAAACGCCATTCACTCTATGTGAACGGCGCTTATGTTGACGAGTTTTACATGGCGAAATTGTTGCCCTGACACGGCCGTACTCCTCCACCCCGTCAACCACAGCATACTGACACAAAGAAGTCGCTGGTCATTGCGATCAGCGACTTCTATTTTGGCTGCGCCGATAACGCGCTGGCGTCCTCACGGTAACATTACGGTACCACCACAAACGGCCCGGCATTTCCAATCGCCGTTTCCGGCGACCCAGCCCAACAAACCATGTACAGCAAGCCTTCTTCAACCTGGAGGTATGCATAGGTCTGGCGTTCGTTTGGCCCTAACTCTTCCAGGAAACCGAAGTGCGACCAGGACGGCGGGCCGCTGGCTTTGTAGTGCGTTGTGGCCATCAGATCGATCAGATCTTTGCCCTCATCCAGGGTGAAGAATGACACAGCGTATTTCTCCCAGTTCTGATCCTGCACCGCCGCATTCACAATCAACTTACCTGCCTGCAGCGTCAGGGGGCCATCGTAGGCGCAGGTGTTGTTGGCGATGGTAATGGTCACTTCCGAAACAGGCGTTTCGTCTGATTCGGGCGGGGGCTGCACGGCCGTTGCCAGTTCCGGCATCACCTCGTACAGGATGGGTTTGAATCTGGCCAGCGATTCCTCTGTAATCGTGGAGACATACAACCTGATCTTGCCATCCTTGACGACAAAAACCTCATACCAACTATTTGGCGCAACGCCTAGCTCGCGGGTAAAGTCCATCCAGGTCTTGCTTTGGGCGTAAACCACACTATCTTCCACCCGCTCCGGAATCACTTCCCAGGCAAAGTGCTGCCCGGTGCAGCATTCTTCCAGAAAAGTTTGGAACTGATCCTTGCCCCAATAAATCTCTATGCCGGTGGGCGGCAGCCCAATCAAATAGGCCATCATATCATCGGCCACCAGCTCCGCCGCGCCGGCATAATCTTCGGCATTGGCGCGGGCGATCATTTCCATGACAACGGCCGTAGCCGGATCAACCGTT
Source organism: uncultured Chloroflexota bacterium (assembly GCA_900696625.1). Lineage (GTDB taxonomy): Bacteria > Chloroflexota > Anaerolineae > Promineifilales > Promineifilaceae > CAADGU01. The sequence goes on from CAADGU010000059.1 coordinate 24,597, forward strand.
GGTTCCGGCACGGCCGTAGGCGCCACAGTTGGCAATTCGGCAACGGCCGTGGGCGGAACCGGCGTCGCCGTGGGCTGGCTTTGCGCACCGGTACAACCAACCATCCCCAACACCACCAATACACAAATCAAACCGAAAAACATCCGTCGGGTACTCATGTTTCACACTCCTTTTTGTCAAATCAAGCATTCACGCTTTTGCGCTGCATCGCCGATATTGGGCGGGTCTTGCACCCACCCTCTTGGGTGACCATAAGGGTCGTCCCTACTAATTGCCTCTAGCCTAATTGATTATTCGCTGCAAAATTTGCCAAAACTTGCCAAAATTCCCCATCCGTTCCAGAAAAGCCGTATACTGGACCATAGAGCCAGACCTGTCTCCTGTCTGGTCTAAAAGGGGGTCATATGACTACTGCGAACCTCACGCTTGCCCTGGAACGTTTCACCACTTTTGGCGACCTGCTCAAATACCTCCGCCGCCGCGCCGGTTATACCCAGCTTGAGCTTTCCATCGCCGTGGGTTACAGCGATACCCAGATTTCCCGCCTGGAACACAACGAACGTTTACCCGATCTGGCCACCCTCACCGCCCGTTTCCTGCCTATCCTCAACCTGGACAAAGAGCCAGAAGTGGCCGCCCGCTTGCTGGAACTGGCGACGGCCGTGCGCCGTGAAGACGCGCCCGCCGCCGGACTGCCACCCTACAAAGGACTGCGCTACTTTGACGAAAGCGACGCCGACCTGTTTTTTGGCCGCGAATCATTAACGGACCACCTGGTAGCGCGCGTGGCCGAACAGGTCAACAGCGATCAGCGTTTTTTGGTCATCGTCGGCGCATCGGGCAGCGGGAAATCCTCCGTGGTACGCGCCGGTCTGATTCCGGCGCTGTGCTGGCAGCCGCACACCTCCGGCTGGCCCATCTTCGTGATCACCCCCACCGCCCACCCGCTGGAGAGCCTGGCTGCTGGCCTGCACCGCGAACTGCCCACCGGTTGGCCCGCGCGCAAATTTGGGGATGAACTGGCGCAGCAGCCGGACAGGCTCAGTCTGGCCTTGCAGCACAGGGCAGAAACGGCCGTTGCCACCCCCACCCTCCTCATCATTGACCAGTTTGAAGAACTGTTCACCCTCTGCCGCAGCCAGCCGGAACAAATGGCTTTCGTCCACAATTTGACTACCGCCGCCTGCCAGTATGGCGGAACGGGCGTCGTCGTTGTCGTATTACGCGCCGATTTCTATGCCCACTGCGCCCGTTTTGACCAACTGCGGCAGTTATTGGCCCGGCATCAGGAATACATCGGCCCCATGAGCGCCGCCGAACTACGCCGGGCTATCGAAGAACCGGCGCATCAAGGACACTGGGATCTGGAACCTGGGCTGGTTGACCTGCTGCTGCACGACATAGGCGCAGTCGCCGGGCAAACGCCGGAATCGGGGGCGCTGCCCCTGCTCTCCCATGCGCTGCTGGCTACCTGGGAACGGCGGCGCGGCCGGTTGCTCACCCTCAGTGGCTACACGGCATCGGGTGGTGTGGGCGGCGCCATCGCCGAAACCGCCGAATCCGTCTTTTATGACCAGCTAGATCGCGAACAGCGGCAGATTGCCCGCCAGATCTTCCTGCGCCTGACAACGTTGGGCAGTGGCGATGCCAACGCCGATACCCGCCGCCGGGTGAGCATTGACGAACTGCTCTCCAGACCCGAAGAAAGCGACGCTATTCACCAGGTGTTGAGCGCCCTGGCTGATGCCCGCCTGATCACCACCGACCACAATGTGGCCGAAGTAACCCACGAGGCTCTCATCCGCGAATGGCCGACGCTGCGCGGTTGGCTGGAAGAAGACCGGGAAGGGCTGCGGCTGCACCGCCAACTCACCGACACCGCGCAAGAATGGGCGGCGCTGAATCACGATCCCGGCATGCTTTACCGGGGGGCGCGGCTGGCGCAGGCGCTGGAATGGGCCGATGCCCATCCAGACAGCGTCAATGCCCTGGAACGCGCCTTCCTCGATGCCTCTCTTGCTTTGCAAGAAGCGGAAGCCAGGGAGCAAGAGACGCAGCGCCAGCGGGAACTGGAAGCCGCGCGCAAGCTGGCCGAGGCAGAGCGGGTGCGGGCAGAGGAACAGGTGCAAACGAACCGGCGATTCAGGCAGCGGGCGGCGTTTTTGGGGCTGGCCTTGCTGCTGGTGGGGGTGTTGGCGGTAACGGCCGTTTTCCTGGAACAACGCGCCCGGCAAAACGAACGACTCGCCTCATCACGCGCTTTAGCCGCCGCCGCCGTGACCAATCTGGAAGTGGCCGCCGAACGCAGCCTGTTGCTGGCCCTGGAAGCGTTGGCCCTGGCCGACACCCTGGAAGCGCGCAATGCGCTGCATCAAGCCCTGCCTGAACTGCATCTCTTACGCGCCATCCCGGCGCATGACCGCGGCGTCCCGGACGTGGCCTTCAGCCCGGATGGCGCCCGGTTTGCCAGCATGGGCGTTTTTGGCGATTTCACCATCTGGGAAACAGATTCATGGCAGCCGCTGCGCACATTGCAAGACGAAGAGATTGAATTCAGCAACAGCATCGCCTTTAGCCCGGACGGCCACTTCGACGCGCTCAGTGCAGGCCGTTTGCTGGCGATGGCTGGCATGACCAACGTTGTTTTCTGGGATGCGGCTACCGGCGAAAAGTTGTTCACCCTGACCGGAGATTCGGCCGGCACGACTATTGGCTATAACATCGGGGTGGGCAAAATCAGTTTCAGCCCGGATGGGGAGCGGCTGGCGGTGGCGAACATGGACGGCGTCTCCAAAGTATGGGACCTGGCCTCGCGGCAGGTTGTGTTAACCCTGCCGTCACCGGGGCTGCCGGCCAAAGCGATAGCCTATCACCCAGACGGCCGTTCGCTGGCTACGGGCGGCGATGAGGGCATTATCACGGTGTGGGATGCCATCACCGGTACGCCCGTCTTCACGCGGACGTTGGGCGGCATTATCCACAGCGTCACCTTTAGCCCCGATGGGCAGCGCGTGGCCGCCGCCAGTGAAGATGGCAGCGCCAAAATTTGGGGCGCGGCCGAAGGGCAAGAACTGCTCAGCCTGCCGCGCCTGGCGGGGATGTATGATCTGGCTTTTCTGGCCGACGGCCGTTTAGCCACTGCCGGGCAAGACGGCGCCACCCGTGTTTGGGATGCCGTTACCGGCCAACAACTGCTCAATTTGGCCAGCGGCGCCAGCACCGTCATTGGTGTGGCCGGCAGCCCGGATGGCACACTGATTGCCACCGGCAGCTATGACGGCCAGCTTCGGCTGTGGGACGCCGCCCCTGGCGGTGAACTGCTGACCATCCCGGCGCATCAGGCCATTGTCTGGAATGTGGCCTACAGCCCGGACGGCAGTCACGTCGCTTCGGCCAGCGTGGATGGCACGGTGAAGGTGTGGCAGGCCGAGACGGGTCAGTTGCAGCACACGCTCACCGGCAGCGGTGAAGCTGGCGGTTTTACTGGTCTGGCTTACAGCCCGGATGGCGCATATCTGGCCGGGGGTGGGTTCGATGGCACGGTGTGGTTGTGGCACGGCCGTACCGGAGAACTGCTCAAAACCCTGATCGGCCACACCAATATGGTGGTGGGGCTGGCTTTTGCGCCGGATGGCTCACGGCTGGCAACCGCCAGTTGGGACAGCACCGCCAAAGTGTGGGACCTGGCCTCTGGCGCGGTAGTGACCACCTTCAACGGCCACCCCGCCCCTGTGCTGATCAGCAATATCGTTTTCAGCGCGGACGGCCGTAGCGTTTTCACCGGCGCTGACGATACCTTTGTGCGCCAGTGGGATGCGGCCACCGGCGCGGAAATTCGCGCGTTTTTCGGCGCTGGCAAAGAAATTTATGGCATCGCGCTCAGCCCCGACGGGCAAACGCTGGCGATGGGCGACCAGGACGGCATGATGACGCTGTGGGATGTGGCCTCCGGCACGAAGCTGCGCACGTTTGGCAGCCATGCCGGGCTGCTGATGCGGCTGGCGTTCAATGCCGACGGCACGTGCCTGGCTTCGGCCGGTTTTGACCGGCAGGCCAAAGTGTGGGACGTGGCCAGCGGCGCGGAGTTGTTTAGCCTGTATGGCAATCTGAGCAATGTCTTTGGCGTCTCGTTCAGCCCGGATGGCGACCATCTGGTGACGGCGGGGGCGGATGGCACGGTGCGGTTTTACACGCTAAATGTTGACGAACTGGTGGCCCTGGCCCAATCTCGCCTGATGCGCGGGCTGACTGACCAGGAGTGCCGCAAGTTTTTACATGAAGAAAGCTGCCCGTGACGGATACTGCTCATAATGGTAAGATGGGCAACATGGCAACCAATGTCCCACAGCTACTAATTGAGAGTCGCGCCGAATGGCGGCAATGGCTGGCCCTAAACCATGCCCAAAGTGACGGCGTCTGGCTGGTGACGTTCAAAAAGCATTGCGGCCCCAAACACGTCTCCTACAATGATATTGTGGAGGAGGCGTTGTGTTTTGGCTGGATTGATAGTGTGGCCGGTAAACTGGATGAAGACCGCACCATGCTCAGGTTCACGCCCCGTAAGCCAGGAAGTGGCTGGTCTAAACCAAACAAAGAACGGGTGGAACATCTGATAGCGGCCGGATGGATGACCTCTGCCGGACTGGAAAAGATTGAAGCCGCTAAACAAGATGGTTCCTGGGACAGTCTGGATGCCATCGAACGCCTGGAAATCCCCCCTGACCTGGAAGCGGCATTGGCCGCTTATGATGCTGCCCGCCAACACTTCGATGCTTTTCCCCGCTCGGCCAGACGGCTCATCCTGGGATGGGTTGCCAGCGCTAAAAAGCCAGAAACACGCGCCAAACGCATTGCCGAGACGGCCCGTTTGGCGCAAGACAATATCCGCGCTAACCAGTAACGGCCGTCGTGAACCTGCCGAATGGTTCATTAACCTGTTTGGAATTCCCCACCCCTTTGGCTACAATCCCCGCTTGTTTGCGCGCTGTTTGCGCCTTATGTGAAGCGCGTTAGTAAATCAAGAAGTTCAACTTCTCAGAAGAAGTTGAGCTTCTAACTGAGGCAGCCATCAGCCCGGCTGTGTATAAAAGCCGTGATTCAGCAATCCGTAACCCGTGCTACGCGGTCGGATTACGGTTCACGGATTACGGGTCACGGATTACGGATTACGGTTTACGCTTATGACAACTGATGCCGAGCGCATGACGGAAGAGCAAGAAGCAGGGGAGGACACGGCCGTAGCCACTCCCCCACCGCCTCCCGAAAACAATATATCCACTGATGAACCCGCATCACGATCCTTCAATTGGGAAAGTGTGGCCATCCTCTTTGCCCTGGTGGTGCTGTTCATTGGCGCATACTTCCGTTTTACCGGCCTCAATTGGGACGGCAGCTACCATTTGCACCCGGACGAACGTTTCCTGACCATTGTGGCTACCCAACTGCAACCCGTCTCTTCACTCACCAGCTATCTGCGCACTTCCGAATCAGCGCTTAACCCGTACAACCAGGGGCAGGGCTTTTACGTTTACGGCAATTTCCCCATGACCGTCACCCGCTATGTGGCGGAACTGATTACCCGCGCCTGCACCACCCTGGCCCAAAACAACCCCGCCGAACCGCCCCCCTGCCCATACGTTTTTACGGCGTATGATGGTGTGCATTTGCTCGGCCGTTTCCTGTCCGGGCTGGTGGATCTCATCTCTATCTTTTTTACCTTCCTCATGGGGCGGCGGCTGTATGGCTGGAAAGCGGGTGTGCTGGCGGCGCTGCTGCTGGCATTGGCCGTCATGCCCATCCAGCAGTCGCACTTTTTCACCATGGACAATTGGGCCGCCGCTCTGACAACAGTAACGCTGTACACGGCCGTGCGCGCCGCCAGTCTTGGTGACAAAGCAGCCACGCCGCGCCTGCATTGGTACGCCCTCTTTGGCCTCTTCTTCGGGTTGGCCGCCGCTTCCCGCATCAACATCGCCCCGTTGGCTCTCATGGTCAACGTGGCCGCCGTCATCTGGCTGGTGCAGCGCGGCCACAGTTGGGACAGCCTGCTCAAAACAGAGCGTGGTCACGCCGACATCCAGCGCGTGATCCTGGGGGTGCTGCTGGCGGCCGTTCTCTCCATCGTCACCTTCCGCCTGGCCATGCCCTACGCCTTTGCCGACGCCACCATCATCCGCGAGCAAATGTTGGCCGAAACCGGGTTAGAGCCAGGCGCCCTGCGCACGACATTGGGGTCCGTTTTTGGCTTCAATCCCCAGTGGCGCAACAACATGGCCGAAATTCAACGGCTGCAAGAGCCAGACGCCTCCTTCCCGCCCGCCCTGCAATGGACAAACCGCGCCCCCATCCTCTTCCCGCTGACGAACATGGTGCTGTATGGCATGGGGCTGACGGCGGCGATTGCCAGTTGGGTAGGCTTTTTCTGGGCGCTGTGGCGCATTTTGCGGGGGCGGCCTGACTGGGTGGTTCACGCCATTCCGGTGGTGTGGACGGGGTTGTATTTCCTCTTTATGGGCACCCGTTGGGTCAAATCCATCCGCTACTTCCTGCCCATTTACCCTACGCTGTTCCTGCTGGGGGCGTGGGCGCTGTGGATGGTGTGGCAGATGGCCGCGCAACGCGACCATGACCGGGGCCAATTTTTCCGGCGGGCCTTAGCCGCCGGCCTGATTTTGCTAACCGTTCTCCCCAGTTTCCTGTGGGCCAATGCCTTCTTGCAAATTTACCGGCAGCCCGTTACCCGCGTGGCCGCGTCCCCCTGGATGTTTGACAATATCCCCACCGGGGCGACGCTGCTCTATGAAACGGCCGAAGGCCCGCAAGAGCTGCACCTGCCGCTGAAATGGTTTGAATTTGTGCCCGGCGGCCCCACCCTGTTGCTCGGTTTTACGCTGCCGGAAGATGGCACGGTTACGGCCGTGCGCTTCAACTATTTGCAGCTACCGGATGGCGGCGGCCCGCAAACGCACACCTTCGCCGCCAATCTGCCTTCGATGGGCGGCGACACGGTGACAACGGATGTGCCCGTCAGCGGCGAGCGCGCTTCCGCCCTGGTTGACCTGCCGGATACAACCATCGCCGGCCAGACCGCGCAGCAGTTACAGGTGCAAATGCTGTCGAATGGGCGCGTTTTGGCCGATACCAGCCGTTTCCTCACCGAACATTGGGATGATTTGCTGCCGGTGCCGGTAGACGGCCGTTACCCCTTTGGCAGCTACTACACCGAAGTGCAAAACAGCCAGCGCCCCGTCACCAACCCGGACAGCGAGACCAAACGCGAAGAACTGGTCGCCTGGCTGGACGAAGCCGACTATGTGGTGATCAGCAGCCAGCGCGCCGCCTGGCATCTGCCCCGCCTGCCCCTCACCTACCCGCTGATGATCCGCTACTACGAGGCGTTGTTCAACGGCGAGTTGGGCTTTGAACTGGCGCACCAGGAACACGCCAATTTGCGTATCGGCCCGCTTTACATCAGCGACACCGCCGGGAAGATCGGTTGGGGCGCGCCGCCTAATGTGGGGTGGCCGCCGCCCGGCGCGCTGGCGGCCGAAGAAGCGTTCAGCGTCTACGACCATCCACCCGTCTGGATTTTCCAGAAGACAGCCGATTATGACCGGGACAAAGTGGTGCAGTTGTTGGGCGCGGTAGACCTGACCCAACAGATGTTCCAAACCCCAGGCCAGGCCACGCGCACCCCCAACGCCCTCTTCCTCAGCCCGGCAATGTTGGCCGTGCAGCGGGCCAACGGCACGTTCAGCGAGATTTTTAACCTGGACGGTGTGTTGAACCAGAATCCGACGCTGGCGGCGGTGGTCTGGTGGCTGGCGGTGGTGCTGTTGGGGTGGCTGGCGTTTCCGCTCACGGCCGTCATCCTGCGTGGCCTGCCCTCCAAAGGCTACCTGTTTGCCCGTGTCTTGGGGATGCTGCTGGTGTCTTACTTTGGCTGGCTGCTGGCGAGTTTTGACATCCTGCCCAACACCGCCGGGACGCTGTGGTTGGGCGTGCTGCTGTTAGGCATTGCCAACCTGCTCATTTTCCTGCGTCGCCGCGCCACCATCACCAGTTGGGTGCGGCAAAATATAACCTATATTCTGACAGTCGAGGTCATCGCCCTGGCGCTGTTCCTGATCGCCATTTTCATCCGCCTGGGCAACCCCGACCTGTGGGACGTGATTTGGGGGGGTGAAAAACCGATGGATCTGACGTATTTCACGGCCGTACTCAAATCCACCACCTTCCCGCCCTATGACCCCTGGTTTTCCGGGGGCTACCTCAATTACTACTACTACGGCTTTGTGTTTGTCGGTGTGCTGCCCAAACTGCTGGGCATTATGCCCACCCTGGCCTACAACCTGATACTGCCCATGCTTTTCAGCTTCACCGGCATGGGCGCATTTGCCATTGCGTATGACCTCGTGGAATTTCAACGCAAAGGGGCAAAGGGGCAAAGTGGGCAAAGAAGAGAAGAAGCAGAGAATTCCCTCACCCCGGCGTCTTCGCCGCTCTCACCTGCTCACCCCGGCGTCTTCGCCGCCCTCACCCCCTCACTCGCCGCCGGTCTCATCGCTGCTGCCCTGGCGGTGCTGCTGGGCAATCTGGCGCAGGTAGGGGTGATTACCAATGCCTGGTACCGGGCGGGCAACCCGGCGCTGGAGGAGATTGTGCCGGTGGTGGGCACGGCCGTGCGTACTCTGGAAGGCGGCGTCAGTCTCATCGGTGAAAAGACGGCGCCCATTTACCCCGGCGACTGGTTCTGGACCGCCTCCCGCGCCATCAACGCCGATCCCGGCGAAGCGGGGCCGATTACCGAGTTTCCCTTTTTCACCTTCCTCTATGGCGACCTGCACGCCCATATGATCAGCCTGCCACTGATGCTGCTGGCGTTGGCCTGGGCCGTGGGGTTGGCCTTGCAGCCGTCACTTGCCGCCAGACCTGACAGGTCTGGGAGACCTGTCAGGTCTTCATGGTGGGAAA
>CAADGU010000060.1 GCA_900696625.1 uncultured Chloroflexota bacterium
GCCAGCACCGCCGCCTACCACGAACGCCGCGCCCTGATGATGGAAATTTTGCTTGACACCGGCTTTCAGGCCACCCCACCCCAGGGCGCTTATTACATCATGGCCGATTACCGCCAGTTGCCCATCCCCCAAGCGCAGTTGCCACCGATGGCCTTTGCCCGCTGGCTTACCACCGAAGTGGGCGTGGCCGTTGTACCCGGCGACAGCTTTTATTCCTTGCCCGGATTTGGTGACGGGTTGGTGCGTTTTGCCTTTCCCAAAAAACGCGAAACTTTAGAAGAAGCGGCCCGAATGCTGGCGAAAAGATTGGTTCAATCTCAAAGGTTGAACCAATCTTAAAACTCAATTTTTAGGCGGGTGCCGCCGACGGTGATGATGTCGCCGGGGCTGACAACGGCCGTACCCACCACCGGCGTCTCGTTCAAATACGTGCCATTGCGGCTGCCCTGGTCTTGCAGCCACCACTGCCCATTGCGCCGCGTAATCAGCACATGTTCTGACGAGGTAAAACCATCGGAAAGCACAATGGTATTGCTGCTGGCCCGGCCAATGCTGGTCACAGGCAGCAGCGGAAAGAGGGTGTCGGGGGCCACTTCACCACTTTCATTGGCAATGACGCGCAGCACACCAGACGGCCGTTCCTCCGCCGCCAATGACGCCGCCGTCAGCCGCATGTCCCGGTAAATAAACCAGGCAATCAACGCCACAAACCCTACCAACAGCAGGGCGCTAACCATCCGTAACCCCAATAACAAGACCGCCAGATCCATTATGACTCCTCAGGGGATGGCGGCATCACCTGGGTATCGGCGTTGTCGGCATTATGCCCACCCCGTTTGGGGGTGGTCTGCCCTTCGGCATATAGCAGCTTGACCTGGCTCAAGGTGATGATGTCGCCGGGTTGCAGCACACATTCGGCCACCGGCTGGTTATTGACGGTGGTACGGCCGTGCCGCTGGCTGAGGTCATACAACACAAAATGACCATAGCGCCAGCGCAGTTGCGCATGGCGGCGGCTGACGGTGACGGCATCCAGCACCACGTCATTATCGGCGCGGCGGCCAATGGTCATAATCGGTTTATCGAGGGGGATATGGTGACGGCCGTCTACAATCAGATACGCATCCAACACCTGAATCGCCTGCATCACCTCGGCCGTTACTGCATTTTCTGGGCGCAATTGGGTGGTCTCTTGTTCCCGGCGCTGGCGCATCGCCCGCACCCCCACCTCATGCCGTTTCATCGCCTCATCCGCCGCCAAAATCACATGCGGGCTGGCCAGCAGCCGCAAATTATCCTGCTGCGCCAGATGCAAAATAAGCGTCTGTAACTCCGTTTCCAGATGCGGATAGGTGGCGACAACTGTGTCTAAATCAAGGGGATGCAAGTGGACGTGGTAGGTATCGGCCACTGTGCCATTCATGGCGCTGTCTTCCAGCACGCGCGTCAGGCGGGCAGCAATATCGGCCGGAGTGACGCTGCCGCCAAGCAGCCGCCCCAACGACCCTTCAATTAACTCTTGTGCCAGACTTTCAAACCGGGAAATGGGCGTCTTTTTTGCCATAATCGGCGGCATTATAGAGTTGCTCCCACCCTTCGTCAACGCCGATTGCACTACGCTATATGAACGTAAATTTACGGTTGCCAGCGGCAGGTAGCAAGTGGCAAGCCATTACCTGCCCCTTGCTACCTGCCACCTGCTATCTACTGCACCACAAAGGTCGCCAGGATTTTGTCAAGTGCGTCCAGGTCAGCGTCGCTTACCACCTGAACCATGACCAATGTCTGGTAACTGCCATCGGCCGGTTCGGCCGCCAGCACTACCAGCAAAGTACCGGTGCCGCCGCAGTCTAGCCAGACATCATAGTTACCGCTGTACGCGCCGTCATCATATTCCGTCCGCCCGCTGTAGCTACAATCGCCGCTAAAATCGAAGATGTCTAGCAGTTCATTAACCGTCACGTCGAACTGATCGGTCGCGCCAAAAAAGACGCCAGGTGTGCCCCAGGAGTTGTAGAAGTCGTTGATATTGGGGGCGGCAATGAGGGAGAGGCCAATGGTCTCGCCTTCCAGTTCCCAGGCACGGCCGTCTACATCACTCCAACCGGTGGGCACATCCATCATCAATGCGCCGGAGTCATCAGAGACGGTCATGTAATTGTTGTAGGTAGTGCCGGCCGTGTTATTGCTGCTGTTGGTATTGGCGGCCTCTTCCTGCAACGTTTGGGCAAAAGAGAAGGTTTGTTCCAGGACACGGCCGTTCAACTGCCCCTTCAGCACCTCCTGAGAACTAAAACGCAGCACTTCCACCGCCATCTTGTCCGTCATGTTCCGGGAACGCAGAATGTCGCAGTAATCGGACATGGTGCCATCCACCGCCAGGATCAAGTCTTCCAGGCTGAGGATAATGTCGCCGCCGCGGATACCGGCTTCTTCCGCCGGTGAGCCAGATTTCACAGAGGAAACCCAAATGCCAGAGAGGCCCTGCCCATCATTCACGGCGCTACCGTTGATGCCAATGGAGAGATAATCCTCACCCTGGCGCAATTTTTCAATGACCGGCAGCGCCTGAGACTGCGCAATGGCAAAGTATTGGTTAGTGTCAGAACGGCCCGCGTAATTCACTGCCACCACACGGCCGTCGGTCGTCACCAGCGGTCCACCAGAGTTACCGGGGTTGATCGTCGCATCATGTTCCAACGCCCCATCTATGGGCGCCCAACTGGTCTCGCCGCCGGCCCGCGCTTTAGAGATGATGCCCCGCGTCAGCGTATATTCCGGGTTGCCCAGCGGGAAACCGGCGGCATAAATATCCAGCCCCACGCTGGCGTCGCCGTCATACCAGGCCATGTAGGGGAAATTGTCGCCGTCAATATCAATCACCGCCAGATCCGCGCACTCAGACGCGCCCAAGACGCGGGCATTGCGCGGCGTAGATTCACCGCCCACCCACACCTTCAGCAGCGCCGCCCCCGTAACCACATGATTATTGGTAACGGCAATGCCACTGGGGTGAATAATAAAGCCGGAGCCACGCCCAGCGGCGTTGTAGAGGGTGCCCACTTCCGGGTCTATAAAAGTACCTTGCGCTTCAATCTGCACGGTGGCGCTTTTGACGGCATCCAGGCTGGTGATGGGGCCGGCCATTTCCGGCGTGGCCGGGGTCTCATTGCTGGCATCATTGCTGGTGATAGCCGGATCGCTGTTTTGCCCCATGGGCGCCTGCACCCGGAAAGCGACGCTCTGGAACGGTTCCCCATTCAGGCTCAAATCCACTTTGTAGTCGCCGGTGGGCCAGGGGGTGTCACTGACCAGATCAAAGGTCACGGTGTTGTCACCGCTGATGGTCTGTTCCACCTCGTCAATCAGGTAATTGGGGTCTACGTTGGCGGCATTCACGGCCGTCCAGGTAGCCTTCACGCGCGTATTTTCCGGGCCAGTGGCCTCCACGATCAAATAAAAAGTGTCTGCCGGCGTAAAAACGGTGGTGCCTCGGCTGCCACTTTCGTCTTTCGCCAGCGTCACTTTGCTGATTTGGGCTTCACTGCCGCCACCGCCACAAGCAGCCAACAGCAGCAGCAAAACGAAGAAAACTATTTTGTTTTTGTGGGTCAACAGGTGATTCATGGTTTAATTTCCTTTTTTTGGCTCTTTGGGAACTCAGAAGGTTAACAGGCCGTGATGCGTGACGAGTGATGCGTGAC
>CAADGU010000061.1 GCA_900696625.1 uncultured Chloroflexota bacterium
AGCTATGTCATTGGCGGTTTTGGCTGGATGGCCCGTTTTGTAGACGCCAATGGGTATATGATCACCGGCGAAGCCGCCCAATACAACTTCGCCAATGAAAACCTGGAGTTGGCGGCCAGCTGGGCCGCTTTTCATCCAGGCGAGCAGGTGGCCTTCGACTGTGCCCGCTGCCACACCACCGGCTATGCCCCCCAGGGTCGCCAGGGCAACCGGGAAGGCATTGACGGCACGTGGGTCTATGAAGGCGTACAGTGCGAAAAGTGCCATGGCCCCGGCAGCCGCCACGCGGAAGACCCCCAAGGCGTGCGTATGGTCGTGGATCGCAGCGCCCAACTGTGTGGTCACTGCCATGTGCGCGATGACAAAACGACAATGGATGCCAGCGAGGGGTTCGCCGAACACAATCAGCAGTTTAGTGATCTGTATAACTCGAAGCATTTTGCTCTGGACTGCGTGACCTGCCATGACCCGCACGCCAGCGCCCGTTTTGCCGACGTGGAACTGAATCCGAACAAAGGCATCAGCCAGGTGTGCCAGGCATGTCATTGGGAGCAAGCAGTGGTGCAAAATGTGAGCAGGCACGGCCGTGTCACCTGCATCCAATGTCACATGCCCCTCATGGCCCAATCGGCAGTAGGCGACCTGGATACCTTTACGGCTGACATTCGCGCCCACCAGTTTTCCATCAACCCAGACCCCAACGCACCGCAGTTTAGCGATGATGGCGCCCAGGTCATGCCCTACCTGTCGCTGACGTATGTGTGCGGCCAATGCCACAATAATGATTTTGCCGACGTGAAAGAGCCGGCGGTATTGGAAGCAGCCGCCAGGGGCTACCACACCTGGATACCACCCACTGCCACGCCCACACCGACGCCAGAAGCTACGGCCACTTCGACTCCGCTCAGTACAGGCGTGCCCGAAGTCACCCCCACACCCGAACCTTAACGATGGCAGACCCTAAGGGTTTTTGAAACCCTTAGGGTCTCATCGAAAGGAGAGAACCATGCGCAAACTATTTTCGGCCATCAAACACTTTTTCCTGCCGCCCCCCGGCAGTTCCATCTGGCTGCGCCTGCTGCCCTTTGTCGTTTTAGGCATGATCACGCTCGTTTTCCTTTATGGAAGCGTCGAAGCCTGGACATACACCAACTCCTCCGAATTTTGCGGCACCACCTGCCACACCATGCCGCCCGAATACAGCGCCTACCAACGCTCGCCCCATGCCCGCGTGCAGTGTGTGGAATGTCACATCGGCCGCGATGTGGTCACCACCCAATTCACCCGCAAGGCCGGCGATCTGCGCCATGTGGTACTCACCATCACCCAGGATTATGAATTCCCCATTCACAGCCGGGCCATGCGCCCCGCCCGTGACACCTGCGAAAAGTGCCACTTCCCCGAAAAATTCTCCGATGACAGCCTGCGCCAGATTCACCAGTTTGCGGAAGATGAAAGCAATACGCCACAAAACACCTATCTCATTATGAAAACAGGCGGCGGCGCCAGCCGCGAAGGATTGGGACAAGGCATTCACTGGCACATTGAAAACGAAGTGTATTACCTGGCGACCGATGAACTGGAACAGGACATCCCCTATGTGCGTGTCGTGGATCAAAATGGCGACATCCGGGAATACTACGACATCAGTTCTGGCTTTACCCCGGATGATGTAGCCGGAACAACACTGGCGCGAATGGACTGCCTGAACTGCCACAATCGCATCACCCATCACATCCCCAATCCTGCTGAGGCCATCAACGAAGCCATGCGCAAGAATTTGATTGCCCGCGATTTACCCCGCGTGCGCCAACAAGCCTTTGCCGTATTGAGCGCCGATTATGAGAGTGACGAGGCGGCTTATGCCGGTATTGCCAGCCTGGAAGATTATTATGCGACAAACTACCCGGACGTTTATGCCGAACGGGCGGATGAGATTCAAGGAGCAGTGAATACCCTGCAAGAAATTTACAGCCAATCCGTTTTCCGGGAACAAAAGATTGATTGGGGCACACATCCCAACAATCTGGGGCATAAAGATGACCCAGGCTGTTTCCGCTGCCACGATGGCAAACATCTAACCGGCAGCGACGAGGCTATTCGTCTGGAATGTAATCTGTGCCATTCAATTCCGGCGCTGGTGGATAATAATGCCCTGGTGACATCCATCGAATTACCACGCGGCCCTGAACCCCCCTCCCACACCCATACCGGTTGGATTACGCTGCATGGCAAGGCGATTGATAGTTCGTGCGCCGCCTGCCACGTACCGGCAGACCCGTCTGTGGATTACACCACGCTAACGGAGAAACCGCCGGTAGATGGTTCGTTTTGTGGCAACAGCGCCTGCCATGCCAATGAATGGGAGTATGCCGGTTTTGACGCGGCGGAATTGCAGCCGGTTCTGGAGCGGCAAGTATACATTCTGCTGCACACCAGTCCCTATTTGCTGGAGGGGGCGCCACGCACCTATGAGGGCACATTCCGGGCGATGTTTAACGGCCGTTGCACCTACTGCCACAGCGGTATCAACGCTGAAGCTGACCTGGACCTGAGCAGCTACGCGGCCATGTTACAAGGGGGGCAAAACGGCCCGGCGCTGGTTCCCGGCGACCCCAATGCCAGCCTGATCATCCAAAAACAATCCGGCCCGCGTGACCATTTTGGGCAGGTGTTGGACGATGAACTGGCCGCGCTAACGGCCTGGATAGCTGTCGGCGCGCCGGAAAAATAAAAAAGATGGCGGTCACCTCCCGGTGATCGCCATCTTTTTATGCGTTATTCAGTTTTTAGATGGTTACGGCCGTGTCATTCCACCGGTATCGCCACCCACTGCTTCAATCGAGTCAAACAATATCTGCAATACATACTGCCCATTGTGCGCAAACGCGCCGGGGTCTTTCTGTACATATTGGTAATTGTAAGCCGCCCGCAGCAGATTCGGCGTCCAGGTGTTATACCCGGCGTCACCCTCACTGACGGTACCATCACCATCCGCGTCACCAAAGAAGTAGGGATAGGCATGGGAATCATAGAGAATGGGCAGCGCACCTGGCGTGTTAGCCGTATACGCTTGCATGGCGGCATACAGCAGTTCAGCCACGGTGGCAATTTCGCCAGCCATTCCTTCAGCTACGTCACCATCACCATCCCAATCAGTAGCATTATCTTCGTCACGGATGTTCACCAGATCGGCTTGCGTACTTACGTTTTCGTGGCAGTCAGCACACTCAGTCACCACCACTTCCAACGCATGGGTATCATGGCACTCCACGCAAGAGTCAAACCGGCTCACATGCTCATTCCGGCCCACATACTCCTTGTCCGCAAACTGATAAGCGCCCTGTGCATCATTGCCAAACAAGGTCGCCCCGGCTGCAAAGTAATGAATGTTCTGGAAGCGAATGCTGTCAGAAACCTCATCGCCCGGCAGGTCAGCCAACGCGCGGTTCACGCTGGTGGTAGACGAACGCCCTTGATGACAGTTGATACAGAGATTGCTTTCCTGCCCAGCCGCGTCGTCATCGCCTTCAACCATCGTCAGCGTGGCTCCACTGGGGAACGTGACGTTGTCCACGGTGTAACGGGTGAAAGTCGTCAGGTCGTTGTGGCAGGTGGCGCAGTTCAGCCCGTTGGACGGATGCTGGTTGATGCTAACGCCCTGTTCGATGAACAACGGCAAACCGGCGGCCGAATGGCACTTGCTGCATGAACCCGGCACTTCGCCTTCGGCATCCCAATGGCGGAATGCTTCTTCCGAACCAGCAAAGTGACCATGGTCAATGCGGCGCATGGCGCTCATGTCCACGGGGGTAGCCAGGGCCTGGTTCAAATCTTCGATGGAGTCATACAACAGTTGAATGGTGTATTTGCCACCGTGCGCAAACTCGCCAGGGTCCTTTTGGGACATCTGGAAGTTGTAGGCAGCTTTGGCCAGGCGTGGCGTCCAGCTTTTGAAGGCATTGGGGAAGGCGGCTTCACCTTCGCTTACAGCGCCATCGCCATCCGTATCAATGAAGAAATAGGGGTAAGCGTGGGAATCGTAAACGATAGGCGTGCCGGCCACTTCGCTGGCATACGCCTGCATGGCCTGGTACACCGCGGCTTGCAGCCCTTCAATCTCGGCCATAATGCCTTCTTCGATGTCGCCATTGCCGTTGTAATCCACCAACGAACCAAACATGCGGATGCTGGCCAGGTCTTCCGGGCTGTTCAACCCCTGGTGACAGGTGGTACAGGTGTCAAACTTCACTTCCAGGGTGTGCGGGTTGTGGCAGTCAACGCAGGTATCCACGCCTTCCACATGGTCAAACTTGGAATCGTAGGCTTTGCCATCATATTCATAGCCACCCATGGCAATGGTGCCGTATTGTGTGGCGGCTGCCGGGTAGTAATGGATATTGGTGAAACCTAAATCCGCGCTGACCGTGTCCAGGTCGGCAGCCGGATCAAGTCCGGCCGTCTCGATGCTTTGATTGACGCTAACGGTAGAGGCGCGTCCTTGATGGCAGGTCATGCAACGCGCTTCTGGGCCTAGCCCGGTCACTTCGGCCCCGGAGGGGAAGGTAACGGTGCTGAGTCCCATGGTAGCGTCATTGTGGCAAGCCTGACATTCAACAACCTCGCCCACGGGCACGGCCGCTTCCACCGAGCCGAAGGCGCTGCCATCAGCACCTACAAAGTCCATGAACCCGGTGGTGCTGTGGCACTTGGCGCAGTTGGCTGGCACTTCCGCCGGGTCGTCACCATCCCAGTGGATAAAGGCTTCGGCTGAGGCATCGGCATGAGGGGAATTGGCCCATTGTTCTTCAAAGGGCACAACGGCTACGGCCGATACAGGCGCTTCGGCTTCTACCATGACCTCGACCACGCGAGTTACCTCCACCGGCACTTCCACCTCCACCGTTTCCGCCGGCACCTGCACCTCCACCGGCACTTCGACAATGCGCGTCACTTCTACCGTTTGCTGCTCTTGCGAGCAGGCAACGATGCCAATGGAGAACATCAGTAAAGACCCGACGATAAGACAAATGCGTCTGAATTTCGGGTGTATCATAAGAAATTCCTCCTTTTTTAGGAATTTTTCTGGCATATCCGGGGGTGTGCCCCGCAGATCAGGCCAGAAATGAGTAAAGCTGGCTGAGTAGTGCCAGGCACAGGGCAGAACGGTTTGGTTCTACCAGCTACCGGCCGCCCTGTGCTTGGCACTCCTTATCGAATAATTTACGGCACGGCCGTGGCCAACGGCACAAACACCTCTCTGGTCGGCACCACCGTAATGAGCGCCGTCTCTTCAAAAGTAAACGCCCATACTAATACAACCAGGATAATGCTGCCCACGATCACGCTGGTCACGGTGAAAATAATGCGCCGCCGCCGCAGAATGGGGGCCGGCACTTCCGGCCAGGGTGTTTCACCGCTTTCCAGCCGTTCCAGTTCTATCGCATGTTCTTGGGCCATCTGGTGACGGGGCAGTTTGCCCGTCCACATGCTGGGATTCCAATGTTTGATCATCACATTGTAAAAATGCCAGATGACGATGGAGATCACCGCCAGCAGCGCCTCATAGCTGTGCGCCGCTTTGGCCGCGGGAATAATGGAGCCAGGCAAGACATTGGTAGTGGCAATGGGGTTCCACAGCATAAAACCGGTGATGGCCATCACGGCCGTGCCCCACACCACCGCCCAAAACTCCAGCTTCTCGCCAAAGTTAAATTTACGCATTTTGGGATGCTCTTCTTGCAGCCCAACGTTGTACTTCACGTACCCCACCAGGTCTTGCGCGTCTTTCAAGTCTGGCATCATGCGGTTCCGTTCCCGCCGCACATACAGACGGTAAGTGCTGGTGAACAGGTGGTAAACCGAACCCAACACCAGCAAGAAGGCGGCGTAACGGTGAATCATGCGTACCGTTTCAATCCCTCCCATCGCCAAAATCATGCTTTGCGCCAGTTCATTCTGTGCATACCGCTGCGGCAGCCCGGTAACGGCCAACACAGTAAAACTGACAAGCAATATAATATGCTCAATGCGCGCCCCAATGCGGAAACGTTCGTATTGCTGTTGTTTTTCTTTCGCGGTCATAATTCTATTGGAGATTGGGAGATCAGGAGATTAAGAGATTCAATCTCCTGATCTCTCAACCTCTTATTTACCTCTTCGTCGCACACGGCCGTACACATCCACCACCACCAGGAAACCAAAAAACGCTACCGTCACCGGAATGACGATGCTGTAAAACAGTTCCACCAGATAGACCAATGTGTTGTTCTGCAACGATGGTTTGTAATGGCTGGTCCAACTGTCCGGGAAATTTTCGGTAGCGTTGGGGTGGCACTGCTGGCAGGTTTCCAGCAAGTTAGCCTTGATTCCGGCATCAGGATCATCGGGCGATTTGATGTTGTGAATACCATGGCAATCATAACAAACGGCCGCGTTGAGCTGCGCCCCTTCCTGCCCCTCGTGGGCAAAAAGCAGCGCCGTGGTGCCGTGAAAATCGGCCACATACGTAGCAAAAACATCGGTGGAAATATCATACTGCGCCATTAGCTCTTTATCGGCGTGGCAATCGGCGCATAGGTTAGGCGAATTGATGCGGAATTCAGGTGTGGTGGGGTCTTGAATATCATGTACGCCATGACAATTAACACAAGACGGCACATCCGGGTTGGCCTCTTCAATGAGCGCCTCGCCGTGTACGCTGTGGGCATATTCATCAAAGATGCTGCTGTGGCATTGGCGGCAGGTTTCATTGATGCGTGAACGGGGTTCGTTGGGCACGGGCATATCATGGGCGCTGTGGCAGTCGGTACAAAGCGCCGCATCCAGATTGCCTTCCATCAAAGCGGCGCTGTGAACGCTGGTAAGGGCTTTGGCGAACTGGTCTTCGTGGCAGCGCTGGCACAGGTTATTCTGGTTCAGGCTGTATTGGCGGGCGCTGACATCGCTGACCGGTTCGTGGGGGAAGGTGTAATCCTGATGGCAGTCGGTACAGAGCAGTTCGTCCCATTCATTACTGGCCCCATGCACAGAATCGTGCAGCCCTGCCTCATCAATGGTAATAGAAACCACGTCGCCATTGGCAAAAGTCATCGTTTGGTTGGGCTGGCTGTGGCAGCTCAGACAGTAGGCGTTGTCTGTTTGTTGGGCAGCGAACAGGCCGGCCTGGATCACGGCCGTTGCCTCTGCCGCCGTCACCTCTACCCCCTGCTGCTCATGGCAGGACGTACAATTTTCCACATGCGCGCCCGTGTGCCAGCTTGCCGCCGGCTGCACCTCGTGGCCGCCATGACAATCCGTACACACCACCGGCTTCTCGCTCTCCGGGCCGGGATGACTGGTGAGATGGGGTTGCACATGGCAGCGTTCACAGGCATTGGATTGCCCAATCTCCCAATCTCTCAACCTCTCCTCGGTTACCGGGGGATGCGGATAAAGGTAATTGTTGGGCGGTTGGTGGCATTCCTGGCAAGCCAATGGCGAAGCTGCCATGCTGCCATGCACCGAGGCCGCCAATTCGGCCGCATCCACCTGTACGCTCAATTCTTCACCGGAAGGGAAAATGATAGTCTCGTCGGTGTCGGTATGGCACAACAAACAGGCATTGCTATCAAACGGGGGATGAGTATCCGGCAGCTCGGTTTGCCATAAAACAGCGGCGGGGGGGACGATCGTTTCCGGCCCCCTGTTTTCGCCGCGAGCAAAGAGGGTGGGCACGGCCGTGAACACCGTCCCCACTAACAAACATAGCCCCGCCAGGGCCGCCACGCTGGTGATCCTGGCCCTACTCATCCACCACCTTCTTCTCCACCACCTTCGGCTGGTTCTGGGGCGGGCGCCGGCGTCGGTTCAGGCGCAGGTGGGTTGTGATACCCCATCGCCGCCGCCATCAGTTCTTCATTACTCTTTTCTGAAGCAAAAGCCCTGGAAGAACTGTTGTGGCAGCTACGGCAGCTGGATTCCAAAGCCAACCCATACCCGGCAACCGTGCCGTCTTCATTAAACTGGTTAATCAACATCGGATTGATCGTAACCAGATGGGTGCGCATATCGCCGGTAAACTGCGCCGGGTCGGCCACCGCGCTCTGGATCACACGCGGCATATGGCAGGTCATACATTCCGTCCGGCGATGAATCTCATTTTCCCGGTTCGCCGCCACATCCAGATGGCAGCTTTCGCAGGCCACCTGGGTTGTACTTACCCCGGCCTGCCGCAACTGCACCACGCCGGTATGCGGTTCATGGCAAAGCACACAATCCATCACCGCATGTTTGCCCTGGAAAAAGTCCTCATACCCCTCGTGGTGTTGGATGAAACCATTTTCGGCCACAATAGCCGCTGCGTCACCCGGCAGATGGCAGGCACTGCACGCCTGGGCGTCCCGGTCAATGGGCATTTGCCAGACGATGGGTGAATTAACATGCAAACTGCCCGGCCCATGGCAGGCTTCACACTGCACGCCACTTTGCGCCCAAGTGCCGCTCAGTCCGGCCAGGTTATCTTGATTGCCAATGGGGGAATAGCCGGTGGTGTGGCAGCCGGCGCAGTCATAGGGCAGTTCTTCACTGCTATGGGCGGCTACCCATTCATTTCCTAAATTTAATTCGCTGTTGGGCAAATTATATTGAGCGCCATCACCGGTGATCACAAAACCATCTTGACCAATAAACTGCGCTTTCCAGTTATACCCACCAATGACGTAGCTAATGTCATCCCAGGTATAACCGGCAGGAGGATCAGGCACGGCCGTAAAAGGATAAGTCGGTGACTGTCCATCTACGACCGCATTCAAAGGGTACGCGTGACCACTGTTTTGGAATACGTCGTAGATTTCCTGGTGGCAGCGGGCACACGCCTGGCTACCCACGTAAGCCGGCGGCGTAAAACTGAGACCGTCCACACCGGCGGGGCCAGGCAAGCCCTGTGTGCCAGGGCGGCCTTCGGGCCCAGGCGGGCCTTGCGGGCCAGTGGGGCCTTGTGGGCCGGCGGGGCCTTGTGTTGGTCGGCAGGCGGTGAGGGTGAAGGATACGGCCGTAACCAACAGTACCAGAATGACCAGCCAGTGCTTTTGCTTCATACCAATCTTCCTCCCAAGAAACGGCTATCAGGGCGGTAACCGTTTACTTTGATGCGCACTAACTTTTCCAAAGTATAGTTGTTGAACAGTAACTTACCAAATGACAGATGTCATAAACCGTAGATGACAAAGAAATGATAGCCTGATTTTCCTATTCAAACCAGAAAGTGGCCGGTTGCAAGCGGTAAGTTGCAAGTAGCTATATGTAGCAAATAATGGGTTGAGATAGAATTGGCCGGTAGCTGTCTGAGAAGTTCAACTTTTCTCAAAAAGTTGAACCTCTGAAACGAAAAACCAATGAATCAAAAAGTGTGTACACAAACACCAGATGCGCCACTGGCGCTCATTGGCCAACCAGATGTGGATTGGGAACTGGACACGCATCTAGATCAGGTGGAGGAGACAGAAGAAGAAAGCCTGTGGCGCGTCATCATCCACAATGATGACGTGACGCCGATGGAATTTGTGGTGATGATTTTGCAGCGCATCTTTGAATTGCTGCCGCTACAGGCGGAGCATGTGATGATTATGGCT
The DNA here is from genome assembly GCA_900696625.1 of uncultured Chloroflexota bacterium. GTDB lineage: Bacteria > Chloroflexota > Anaerolineae > Promineifilales > Promineifilaceae > CAADGU01. Next base: position 9,612 of record CAADGU010000061.1, read on the forward strand.
CACTACACCGGCATGGCTTACGTCTGCACCCTGCCACTGAACGAAGCGAAATCCCGCGTGGGCAAAGCCCACTTTGCCGCGCAGTTAGAGGGGTATCCCCTGCGATTTACCATTGAACCGGAGTGAGGGTGGCAAGTTGCAGGTAGCATGTGGCAAGTCACATCACCTGCCACATGCAACTTGCAACTTGCTACCTGCCACCTAAAGTACAGGAGTTTATTGAATATGGAATTACATCTGAAACAGGCCGGGCCAAATGGCCGGGCGATCATTGAACGAGATTTAGGCGCGTTGTCACCATCCTACACCCGCGAGTATGGGTTGGTGGTGGATCGCGCAGAGGGGTCTGAGGTATGGGACGTAGACGGCCGTCGCTACATTGACTTCATGGCCGGTATTGGCGTCCTCAACGTGGGGCATCGCCATCCCCGTGTCGTGGAAGCGGTAAAGGAACAAATTGACAAATTTTGGCACATTTGCCTGAGCGACTTTTATTACCCCAATGCCGTGGAACTGGCCGAAAAATTGCAAGCCACCGCCCCCATGTCTGATGAGACGCGCGTCTTTTTCAGCAACTCCGGCACCGAAGCGGTGGAAGCGGCCATCAAACTGGCGATGTACAAAACGGGACGCACCCGGTTTGTGGGTTTTCTAGGCGGATTTCACGGCCGTACCCTGGGCGCGCTTTCCTTCACTGCCAGCAAATCGGTGCAGCGCGCCAACTACCTCTCCGGCGTGAAAGTGTATCATGTGCCCTACCCCAACCCCTACCGCCCCATCATCGTGCAGCAGCCCGGCGAAGGCTACGGCGATGCGGTTATCAACTTCCTGGAAGAGCAGCTCTTCCGCACCACCATTGCCCCCCACGACGTGGCGGCGGTGATGATTGAACCGATCCAGGGTGAAGGCGGCTACATTGTGCCCGCGCCCCACTTCATGCCCCGCCTGCGCGAATTATGTGACCGCTACGGCATTTTGCTGATTGTGGACGAAGTGCAAAGCGGCGTCGGCCGCACCGGCAAATGGTGGGCGACGGAACATGAAGAGGTAGAACCAGACATTGTCTGTTTTGCCAAAGGCATTGCCAGCGGGCTGCCATTGGGCGGCATCATCGCCCGCAAGGAAGTGATGGATTGGAAACCGGGGGCGCATGGCAGCACCTTTGGCGGCAATCCGGTGGCTATTGCCGCCGCCGTGGCGACGCTGACAACGATTGAACAGGAAGGATTGCTCAACCAGGCGGCCCAAACCGGCCAATTCATTCAAGATGCCCTGGCGGAAATGGAAAGCCGCCACCCCAGCATCGGCGAAGTGCGCGGGCGCGGGCTGATGATTGGCGCGGAGTTTGTGAAGAACCGGGAGTCAAAGGAACGAGCAGCAGAACTGCGCAACCACGTCATTCACAGCGCCTTCCAAAAAGGGCTACTGCTGCTGCCCTGCGGCACCAATACCATCCGCTTCATTCCGTCGCTGAACATCTCGCGGGGGCTGGTGGAAGAGGGGCTGCATATTCTGGAAACGGCCGTGACCGAAGCAGAAGCGCGATACCTGTGAGCAGGTGAGGGGGTGAGGGGGTGAAGCCCCTCTCCTTCACAATTCCTAATTCATAATTCATAATTCCAAAGGTGATGCGGTGATAAAGCGAATTGCAGAATTAAAAAACAAGTTATCCGGGGGGGTGACGCCGGCTATGGCTACGCCGGTGCTGGCCGATGGCTATACGGTGAACACGGCCGTTATCCCCCAACTGGCCGACTTTCTCATTCAGGCCGGTGTGCGTGGTCTGTTTGTGGGCGGCACCACCGGTGAAGGAGTGCTGTTGGCAGAAACGGAACGGATGCGGCTGCATGAGGCCGCGCTGGCGGCGGCCGACGGCCGTGTGCCCGTCATCCTGCACATTGGCACGAACCGGCTAGACACGGCCGTGACCCTGGCCCGCCATGCCGCTGAACTGGACGCAGACGCCATTGCCGTGGTCACGCCCTACTTTTATGGCATGGATGATGACGGGTTGACCGCCTACTATGAGACATTGGCCGGGGCTGTACCCGAACTGCCCCTGCTGCTATATGACATTCCGCAAATGGCGACCAACGGCATTTCACCGGAACTGTTTGCCCGGCTGGGCGAAAGCATCCCTTCGCTGGCAGGCATCAAAACCAGCCGGGGTGACGCGCAAATCATCCGTCGCCACATCGTGGCCGCGCCTGAACGAGCCATGGTGCTGGTGGGCAATGAAGCGATTGCGTTGGGGTCATTAGCAATGGGGGCGCATGGGCTGATCAGTGGGCTGTGTACGGCCGTGCCCGAACCCTTTGTGGCTCTGACAGCCGCATTTGCGGCGGGTAATCTGGCCGAAGCGCAGCGCCAGCACCGGCTGATCAACCGGCTGCTGCCCTGCCTGCCCGCCGGGGCGCGCATTGGCGGCATCAAACAAATTCTGACGGAACGGGGTATTGACATGGGTACGGCCGTGCCCCCCCGCGCCATGCCAGACAAACCGATCTGGCCGGTGATGGTGGAGATGATGGGTGATGCGTGACCAGAGACCCCTCACGCATCACGTATCACCCATCACGCAAAACAATGAAACTCCTCCTTTTCGATATTGACGGCACCCTCATCCGCAGCCAGGGCGCGGGCCGGGAAACGTTGGCTTATGCTCTGGAAGAGGTATTTGGCGTCACCGGGCCACTGATGGACTATCACATGAGCGGCAAAACGGACCCACGCATCGTGATGGATTTGATGACGGCCGTAGGCTTCTCAGCCGAAGAGATCACCGCCAGACTGCCCCAGGTATACGAGCATATGGCCGCCAGGGGGCGCGAAATTTTCCCGCACCGGGAGATGCACCCCTGCCCCGGCATCCCCGAACTGTTAGCCGCCCTGCATCACCGTGACGGAGTAGTCTTGGGGTTGTTAACCGGCAACGCCCACCTCACCGCGCCGCTTAAACTGAGCGCCGCCGGAATAGACCCGGTGCAATTCAAAGTGGGCGTTTATGGCTCAGATGCGCTGGATCGCAATCTACTGCCAGCCATTGGCATAGAACGGGCAAATCAGTTGACCGGATACGAATTCAGTGGTTACAATACGGTCATCATTGGCGACACCCCTGCAGACATATTATGTGCCCGGGCTGGAAAAGTAACGGCCGTTGCTGTGGCTAGTGGTTGGCATTCCACAGCAACATTGGCTAAATACCAGCCCGACCATCTCTTCGAAAACCTCACAGACACCCAAATGGTAATTGAAACTTTGCTGGCAAAGTAAGCAAGCTGGCACAACCTCTTATAAAAACAGGATTGCAAATGGCTCAAACCCAAGCACAGCAAACAGTTGCCGGCATAGTTCTTAGTAATGATAAGCCCACCAGACTGGCCTACGAAGAGCTATTTACCTGGGTAATCTGGCAATTCCCCCGGCAACAAAATGGCGGGTTGGTTGGCGCCGTCCACCCCCCCACTCCCCAATATGGCTGGATCCCCGCCGTCATCTTTGCCGGCAAAAAACATATTGAAATTTACGCCCACCTGAACGAGCAATTCCCCACGCCAGAGTCCGCAGCCGAATATCTCCACACACAAAACACACATAAACAGGCCGACAACACCGGCTGACAACCGGCGTTTGCTAAAAAGTGGTCAACTCTCTTTTCGTGCGATAAAATTCTCTTTTGGCGCTTGCCTCAAATCAAGAGACCCAGGTCAGTAGATTAAAAGTTATTGGCAAAAAATCACGGATGTGGTTGAAATTTTGTAAAAATCCGGTAGACTTGTCCTTCGCGCCTGGAGGCGCTGTTAATTTCAAATTGCAACAAGAGGATTGATCATGGCCCGAAAGTGTAAAATAAGTGGGAAAGGCCCGATGGCCGGTAACAATGTTTCCTTCTCGCAGAAGAAAACACGGCGTCGCTTTTTACCTAACTTGCAAACAAAAAAGATTTATATACCTGAGCTAGACCGCACCGTCAGCATTCGCATGTCGGCGCGCGCATTGCGCACCGTGGACAAAGTCGGTTTGATGGCTTATTTGAATAAAGAAGGGTTAAAACTACAAGATGTCGTTTAGATTGGTTCAATCTTTAGAGATTGAACCAATTTTAGCAAGAGGAACAAAAACTAATGGCTAAGAAGAAAGACGTTCGTGGCGTTATTAAACTGCGCAGCACCGAAAGCCCGCACGTGTATTACACCATGAAAAATCGCCGCAATACCCCCAATCGCATTGAACTGCGCAAATTTGACCCGACTTTGCGCCGCCATGTGCTTTATCGTGAAACACGGTAATCCGTGGTCCGTGATCGGTAATCCGTAATCGGACTTCGGGCTTCGCTCTCAGGGTCAACCAATTCGATTAGACTTTGTTTGAAAGTGAGCCTGCCGGCACCTTCGGCAGGCTTTTTGTTTGTCACCTGTTGTGGTATAAAATATCAATCATGACGCAGAGAAGTATACGTGGCATCAATCATCAACCGGCCAGCCCTTGTCTGCAATTTGTGGATGTGTCGGTGGCCTATGCCGGTGGGCCACACGGCCGTACCAGCCGCAACGGCCGTGATCTGGCTCTACAACACATCTCCTTCCAGGTAGAAAGCGGGCAGCGCGTGGCCATCGTTGGCCCCAATGGCGCTGGCAAAAGCACACTGCTGCATCTGGCTGCCGGCACCATCCAGCCCACCAGCGGGCAGGTGCAGATATTTGGCACCGGGCCGGGCAAACATATTTGCATTGCCTATGTCCCCCAGCGCAGCCAGATTGACTGGTCATTCCCGGTGACGGCGGCGGATGTGGTGATGATGGGGCGCGCCGGGCAAATTGGGCTGCTGCGACGGCCGTCACGCCAGGATAAACAGGTGGTCGAAGAAAGTCTGGCACGGGTAAACGCCCTGCCGCTGGCACACAAACAGATTGGTGAGCTGTCCGGTGGGCAGCAGCAGCGCATTTTTATCGCCCGCGCCCTGGCCCAGGAAGCTGAACTGCTGCTGCTGGACGAACCATTAACCGGGCTGGATATGCCCAGCCAGGAAACGATCTTTGCTATTATGGAGTCATTACGGCCTGATGGGGTGACGGTGCTGATGGCAACACATGATCTGACCCTGGCGGCCGAACATTTTGACCAGATCATGCTGTTGAACCGGGAAATGGTGGCGTTTGGGCAGCCAACGGCCGTGTTCACCCCCGAAAACCTCTTACACGCCTATGGCGGGCGCATGTCTGTCTTCATGCAAACAGTGACCCCCACAGCAGCCCTACAAGAGTAAACTCATGGTCATTGAGTGGCTTTTACAGCCGTTGCAATACGCCTTTATTGTGCGGGCACTGCTGGCGGCGGTGATGGTGGGCATCGTCTGCCCCGTCATCGGCGTCTACATTGTGCTGCGCGGCATGGCCTTTTTAGGGGACGCCCTGGCGCACATCATTTTGCCAGGAGTCGTAGTCGCCTATTTGCTTGGTTGGCCGCTGGCATTAGGGGCGCTGATCATGGGAACTGTGGCCGCAGTCGGCATCGGCGCCCTCACCGAACGGCGGGTACTGAAAGAAGACACCGCGATTGGCGTCATTCTGGCCGGTCTGTTTGCGTTAGGCGTGGCCATGCTGTCGGCTACCGGCAATTATGCCGTTGACCTGACCCATTTTCTCTTTGGCAATTTGCTGGGCGTGACGCCAACCGATTTGCGCGTCACCTTTTTATTGGCAACCTTTGTGCTGCTAACGATTGCTCTGTTTTTCAAAGAGTTTATGGTCATTTCGTTTGACCCGATGCTGGCGATTACGCTGCGGCTGCCGGAACGCTTTTTGCGATACCTGCTGCTGATATTAATTGCCGTGACCATTGTGATTTCGTTACAGGTGGTGGGTGTTGCCTTGATGTTGGCGATGTTGGTGACGCCGGCCGCCGCTGCTTCGCTGCTGACACGCCGCCTCCACTCCATGATGGTGTGGGCGGTGGGGATTGGTGTTTTTTCGGGCGTCACCGGCGTGTATCTCTCGTTTTATCTGGATATTGCTTCTGGCCCGGCGGTGGTGTTGGTGGCAACGGCCGTATTCATC
>CAADGU010000062.1 GCA_900696625.1 uncultured Chloroflexota bacterium
AAGAAAAAGAAGAAGTGCTGCTGCTTGGTTGGGGCGTGAAAATGCCCATCCCCATCAAGTCTCGCCGCTACGACGACGCCTTCTACGCCGATATGAAAGCGGTCAGCGCCACCCCCTCCGGCCTGGATAATCTGACCGATGATGCGCTGAACGAGGCTTTGTTCGGCTAAAACCCTTCGTAGTGCCAGGCACATCGCTGACAGGCACATTGCCTCTTATAGCCGCGATTTCAATCGCCAGTAATTTTGTTGTACAATCGGGTTATGAAATCACCATTTCCGGGCATGGACCCGTACCTGGAACACCCCTCACTCTGGCCAGATATTCACAACAGCCTGATTACCGCCATTCGGGACAGGTTGTCACCCCAGGTTGCGCCAGATTATTACGTGCGCCTGGAACGGCGGGCTTATCTGGTGGCCCCGGATGATCTGGCTTTTATTGGGCGGCCGGATGTGTCCGTTATTTCTCCCACCTGGCCTCAAGCCAAACAGGCATTGCCGCTGGCAGAGGCGGGCGTGGTGAGCATCATTGTGCCTATGGCTGATGAGGTGGAGGAGACTTTTTTGGAAGTCCACGATGTCCGCAGCGGCTTATTGGTCACGGTGCTGGAGCTGCTCTCCCCGGCCAACAAATTGCATAACGAGGGGCGCGAGGCCTACGAACGTAAACGGCGCTACATTTTTAGCACCCGGACAAACCTGGTAGAGATAGATTTACTGCGCGATGGCGAGCCAATGCCGATGGATGGCAAAAAGGTGGTCAGTGATTACCGCATTATGGTCAGCCGTGGCTCCACACGACCGCGCGCCCAGCTTTATCCATTTAATTTGCGTCAGCCCATCCCGGCATTCCATCTGCCACTACTGCCCGGCGACGAGGAGCCGCTAGTGGAGCTAAACGAGATTTTGCATGATCTGTACGGCCGTGCCCGCTACGACCTCAGCCTCAATTACCAACAACCACCTCATCCGCCATTGCCCGAAGAAGACCGGGCCTGGGCGCGGGAGTTGATTGAACCAGTAATCGGTATTCTGTAATCGGATTACGGATTACGGATTACGGGCATTACACCGTCTTCAAATATTGATGCACAAAATGGACGACGATGGCCCCCTGGCCTACGGCCGAAGCCACCCGCCGTACGGCCCCCTGGCGCACATCGCCGACGGCAAAGATGCCGGGGACGCTGGTTTCCAGCAGGAACGGGTCGCGTTTGAGCTTCCAGTTGGCCAGACGACGGCCGTTCCGCGTTAACTCCTCCCCCGTCAAAATAAAACCGGCGCTGTTGCGTTCCACCACCCCGGCGACCATTTCTGTGTGCGGCGTGGCCCCGATGAAAACAAACAAGGCCGGCGTTTCGATGGTTTCCGTGGCGCCGGTATCGGTGTGTTCAATGGTAATCGCTTCCAGGCGGTCTGTGCCGTGTACGGCCGTGACCACCGTCCGCGGCAGCACCTCAATGTTGGGCGTGGCCGCAATCTGGTCTATCAGATAGTGGGACATGCCCATGGCCAATGACGAGGCGCGCACCAGCATCGTCACCTGGCTGGCGTAGCGGGAAAAGAACATCGCTCCCTGCCCGGCCGAATTGGCCCCGCCAATGACACACATGCGCCGCCCCTGGTAATTGGCCGCTTCCGTCAGCGCCGCGCCATAGTAAATGCCCGCCCCTTCCAGCTTTTCCACGCCGGGCAGTTCCAATCGCCGGGTGGTGACGCCGGTGGCAATGACCAGGGCGTGGCAGGTCAATTCCGACCCGTCGCTTAGGGTGACAACACGGTAAGGGCCATCTATGCGCACGGCCGTGACCGCCTGCGCCGTCAAAATCTCTGCTCCCAATCGCCGCGCCTGGGTGGTGGCTCGCTGCGCCAGGTCAGACCCGCTGATGCCGCTGGGGAAACCCAGGTAATTTTCAATGCGCGAACTGGTGCCCGCCTGCCCACCGGTCGCTTCCTTATCAATCAGCAGTGTGCGCAGCCCTTCCGAAGCGCCATACACAGCCGCGCCCAATCCCGATGGCCCCGCCCCCACAATGATCAGATCATAAAAATCGGCTTTTGCCGTTGTTTGCAGGCCGCAGCTTTGCGCCAGGGTGCGAAAGTCGGGCTGCACCAATGTCGTGCCATCGGGGAAAAAGACGACGGGCAGGCCGTGTGGCTGGCTAGCGTGTACCACCGTTACCAATGCCCGCGCCTCATCATTTTGCTCAATGTCTAGCCATTGGTAGGGGATACGATTGCGCGCCAGAAAATCTTTGACGACATGAGAGGTGGGCGACCACTGCGTCCCGGCCACGCGAATCCCTTCATAGGGCAGGGGCGCACTTTGCCACCAATCGCTGAGCAAATCGTCCAGCACCGGGAACAGGTTTTGCTCCGGCGGGTCCCACGGTTTCATCAGGTAATAATCCAGGCCAACAGTGTTGATGCTGGTGATGGCCGCTTCCGTATCCGCGTAGGCGGTGAGCAGCACCTTGCGCGCCTCCGGGTACAGCTTCCGCGCCTCGGTCAGGAATTCGGTACCGCTCATAGTGGGCATACGCTGGTCTACCAGGAAAAGAGCGACCGGGGTATTGCGCTGCTTTAACTGCTGTACCGTTTCCAACGCTTCGGCCCCTGACCCGGCCTTGAGGATGCGGTACTCGTCCCGGTAATGCTGCCGCAAATCCCGGTTTACCGCATTCAATACCTGTGGTTCGTCATCTACGGTTAAGATAATTGGTTTTGTCATTATCACCTTTACACGGTTATCCGGCATTTTCTCCGAAGTTATACGAAGTTTTCGTACAACTACTCCTGATGCCTTCTCCGGCCTTCTTGCATAGTCTTGAGCCAGTTATCTAAAAAGGCAGCGGCCGCCTCAAAACTTTTGGGCGGGATGTCCTGGTAGCTGGTGACGCCTGCTTCTTCACCCAACGCCGCGTATACGGACTGGTAATGGCTTTTACCCGGTTCATGTTTTGCCATTTCCTGGGCGATCAAGTTCACCCGCTTTTTAATTTCAGCGGCCTGTTCGCGGGTTAATTTCCCGGCGCGGATTTGCTGCTCTACGGCCGTCACCCGTTCATCAATGCCGCTCATCCGTTTGTTCATCCCTCGCAAATAATCTCGCGCCAGATCAAGCCGCCGGTGGCTTTCCATCGCCTATCGTCTGGTTTCTAACATCTCCTTTGTCGTAGCCGCAATCACCAACGCCATGTTGTGAAGTTGTAGAAGCGCCTGATCACTGGCGTCAGTGGGGGATACGGCCGTTACCGGTGACAAAAAGGCATCCGCCAACACCCGGTAACATTCACGTTGGTAACGGACAACGGTATCTCGCACTTCGTCTTTGACTCGTTGAGCGTTGATGCCGAAAAGCCAGCCGTTGAGGTAATCTAGCGGCAAACAAAGCATCTCTTGAGGGCCACCACCGCGACCGCCTTTAGAAGGTGTGGTTGTAACAACCACACCTTTGGCAACCTCAGACAGAACCAGATCCCGGATGATACGTTGCCGCTGTGATGACCAATCCACTCCCAGATAATCACAGATCGGGCGAATGGGAATGTAAACCACGCCGTTTTCAACAAGAACGGCCGTCAACTCATCCCCATAAAACGTCACCTGCTTTTGTTCAACAGGCACAAGCGCCTTTTCTTCGCTCATATTCCATCCTTTCTTTGCTAACCTTCGCCCAAACGCAGGGGCAATTTTATATGAAAACAAGTACGGCCGTGCGCCGATTCCACCGTGATTTTGCCTTTGTGTTTTTGCACAATAATGGTATGGCTGATATTCAACCCCAGGCCGGTGCCTTCGCCGGGCGCTTTAGTAGTGAAAAAGGGGTCGAAGATTTTGTCCTGCACTTCGGGGGGGATGCCGGGGCCGTTGTCGCAAATTTCCACCACTACCCAATCACCGTCCTGGTAAGTACGCAAGGTAATTTCGCCCTGCCCTTTCATGGCGCCAATGGCGTTGTCTATGATGTTCGTCCACACCTGGTTTAGTTCGCTGCCGTAGGCTTCAATGCGTGGCAGGTCGGGCTGGTAATGGCGGTGGACGGTGACGCCCTGTTTGAGTTTGCTGCGCAGCATCACCAGGGTATTGTCCAGCCCTTCGTGAATATCCACCGCCTGCACCGGGGCCTGATCCAGGTAGACATAAGATTTGAGCGCCTTGACGATGGCGGTGATGCGCCCCGCCCCTTCGTGGATTTCGGCCAGCAGGCTGTAAATGGTGTAGCTGCCGTGCAGCCAGGCCAGCAGCGGGGGCAGGGTCACGGCCGTAAACACCGCACACATCTCCTCTAATTCTCCCGCATCCAGCC
>CAADGU010000063.1 GCA_900696625.1 uncultured Chloroflexota bacterium
CGTTGAATTTGGGGATTGACGCCCACGCCACCGTACACGGCCGTGCTGCGTGTTTTTGTCTGCCCCCCCAATTGCACAAACGAATCGTTGATCTGGTCGGCCAGTTCGCGGGTGGGGGCCACCACCAGGGCGCGCACATGGCCATGCGGCCCTTGCATCAGCCGTTGCAGAATGGGCAGCACGAAGGCGGCCGTTTTGCCGGTGCCCGTCTGTGCCAGACCCAAGATGTCTTTGCCTTGCAAAATGGGGGGGATGGCCTGTAATTGAATAGGGGTTGGGGTGTCATACCCCATTGTTTGGATGCCAGCCGCAATGCGCGGATGGAGGTTGAAAGTCTCAAAACTCACTGAAAGTCTCCTTGTATAAACGCAGCCAAGTCGCACTCTCAGCTTGTTTTAGTTTGCATAAGATGGCGGCAGTGTAACACAGCCGTGCAAATCGGGCGAATGAGGTGAGAACGGAGTGAGCGGGGGCAGGGGGGATGATGTTCTTCTTTATGTTTTAAGTCTTGACATCTGCAAAAAAACTAATAGTATTATAAAAAACTAACATTATTAGTATTTTGATGAAAAAATCACTAACATCACCCCGCCGACAACAGAACCATGACGCTACCGTCCAGACCATTCTGGATACTGCGCGGGCGATTATGCGTGAGGAGGGGGTTGCCGCCCTCTCCATGCAGGAGCTTGCCCGCCGCATGGAGATGCGCGCCCCGTCTCTGTACAACTACTTTTCCGGCAAGATGGACATCTACGACGCGCTGTTTCGCCTGGGATTCACCCTTTATGATGAACATATCAGCGCGTTAATGGAGACGTCCACCGGCTGGCGGGATGAAATTCGCATCGCCATTGAAGGCTATATGTCTTTTGCCCTGGAAAATCCTGAACTGTACCAGCTTTGTTTTGAACGGCCGGTACCCGGTTTTGTTCCCTCGCCGGAAAGCCTGGAACTGAGTTTTGGAATGCTAAATTGGTCTTACGGCCGTGTCGAACAGTTAAAGGCCGAACTGGAAACTGAGCTTTCCAGCGAGCAAATTGTGAACCTGGTGATTGCCACGGCGCACGGCATCACCGCCATGCACCTGGCAAACGAGCCAGACCTGCCAATTGGGCAGGGACGGTTTGGCTCTTTACTGCCCGTAGTTTTGTCCCTTCTGGAACAAGCGATACCCCTCAAGGAGAATGAATAAAAATGAACTTCGCCATTTCCCCACCAGCCACTATTTTCGCTGCACACATTCCTTATGTCACGGCCGATGAAGCCTTCGACCTGATGCAAACTGCGCTGGATCGTTTCATCCGCCTGATTGAATCCCTGACCCTCGAAGAATGGAGCAGGCCCACCGCCTGCACTGAATGGACCGTGCGCGACATGGTGGCGCATCAGGCCGGCGGTTTTGCCAGCGGTACCGGTTACCGCGAGATGATCCACCAGTTAACGGCCAGGCCCAAAGCCGGGCCAGGCCAACTGATTGAAGACACCATCAATGCTCTGCAACTGGCCGAACGGGCTGACATGACGCCTGCCGAGTTAATCGCCGAATTGAAGGGGGCTGGCGAAAAAGCCAGCCACAATTGGGCTTATGGATTTCGCCTGGTCAAATGGGCGTCTATCCCCCATCCCATTCCCGGCAGGCTCCCTCTTCGCCACCTGATGTGGGTGATTCACAGCCGCGACACCTGGATGCATCGCCTGGATGTCTGCCAGGCCACCGGCCGTCATTTTGAGCAAACACGGGAGCATGACGGCCGTATCAACGAATTAGTCGTCCGGGATCTGGGGCACACATTGCCGAGGAAATTGAACGGACGCGCGTTCACGCTGGCGCTTACGGGCATTGCCGGAGGCACATGGCAGGTCGGGCAGGGCGACCCGGAAGCTGTGATCGAAATGGATACGCTGGACTTCAATATCTACGCATCGGGGCGTTTTAGCTATGAGGAAGGCATCTCACGTGCCCGGTTTTCAGGGGATAACAATCTAGCCGGGCTGGCCTTCAAGAACCTTAGCGTTTTGTACTAGTACCTCAACAAGCTAAATTTGTGGGGTGAGGAGAGCAGCACGCCTTCGTGCTGCTCGTTCGCACGTGGGCGTGCGAACTCCTCAAATTCAGGTTGGTCGGGTACTAGGCGCGCTTGTAAGCGTTGGTGAATAAGGGGTTCACGGCCGTGACCGCCGTCCAAAATGTTGTAGGTCATCAAACGTAACGACATTTGGTATCCCTCCTATACTTTTGGTACATTCTGTAGAGGATTGGTTTGGAGTTTATGTGATTCACAACAAATGCTCAAGCAGGAGAAAGTGATGGGATTATTTAAGAAGTTGTTTGGCAGCGGTGAGAAGAAAACGACCGGGGAGTATGTGGATAAGACGGGCATCTATTTCTATTTCCAGTGTGACAACTGTGGCAAACGGGTGCGGGTGCGCGCCGATAAGCAGCATGACTTACTCAGCGATGGCGGCGGTTTTGTCTGGCACAAAACGGTGGTAGACAGCAAATGTTTTCGCCGCATGGAAACAGTGGTTTACCTGGATGGCAGCTATCACGTCACCAGTTATGAATTGACCGGCGGCAAGTTTCTGACGCAGGCGGAATATGAAGCGGCCGAGCAGGCAGAACGGGATGCCAAATCCCAAACCCCAGAAACCGAGAATACCGAGGCCGCTGAATGATCTACCTGCTCATCCCGCTGGCATTTCTGGCAGACCGCCTGGGCAAATGGTGGGCGGCTGCATACCTGGCCGAACACGGCCCCACCCAATTCAATGCCCTGTTTACGCTGGTGGAGACACATAACCGGGGGATTGCTTTTGGCCTGTTCCAGGGTATTGGCCCGCTGGTGGGCTGGCTGACGCTGGGAGTGCTGGCCTGGCTGGTTCTATATATTCATCGCCTGCCACGCGAACAATGGCTGGCGCGGGCAGGGTTAGCCATTCTTGTTGGCGGGGCATTGGGCAATCTGGTTGACCGCATATTCCTGGGGGAAGTGTTGGATTTTATTCAGACCCCCTGGCGCGTGGGCATATTTAATGTGGGCGATATGATGATTCATTTGGGTATGATCCTGTTCATTTTAGGGGCGATTTTTCAGCGGGAGAAAAGGGAGAAGGACACGGCCGTCGCCGCCGATCTTGAGTAGTGCCTGGCACTGCCCAGATAAAAAAAGTGGCTCCGAGGTGGGGGCCTCGGAGCCAGGAAGGAGGAGGAAAACGAGTTGAAAAGCAAGTCAGTTTGTTGTGTATAGAATAGGGGAAATAGGGGGTACTGGTAAATGGGAAAATGTCACCAGGACGGCAGAACTACTCTGGTACTACGGGGGTAAACCTGAGGTACCAGGCATGACAGGGTGAGCAGGTGAAGGGGTGAAGGGGTGATGGGTGATTGAACTTTGTCCACACACTGGTTAGCGTTTGCGTTTTTAGGCTCTACAGGATTTCATGGGGTTCGGCGTGACGAGTGACGAGTGATGCGTGTGGTCTCTCTGGTCACGCATCACAGCCTGCCCTGAGCTTGTCGAAGGGGCTTGTCGAAGGGGCTTGTCAATCCCCTGAGTTCCTAAAAAGCCCGTTTTTAGTTGTCAAAACGAGAGTCGTCCAATTGTTTGTGGAAAGTTTTTTCTTTGTCCTCGGGGGATGTTGTAAGTGTATCTGCGGCGCCTTTTTCGGCCTGGAGCATGGCCTCGTAGGCGGCTTGCAGCAGGTCGGGGTGGGCGCGCTGCACCACGCTCCACTTACCACAATGCGGGCAGCGGTCTAATTTGCCAATGACCACATTCATCCCCCACCAGTGGCGGGCAAACGGTTTGTGGCATTTAGGGCAAATGGAACCGCCAAAGGGGCCATTGATGGCCGCCTGTCCGGATGCTTTCTGGCCCCGGCTGGCCAACCACCAGGAAAACAAACTGACGCCGATGACCAGAGCGATGACCGGCACAATAGTCATGGCAACACGCTGGTTAGCATCGCTGCTGGTGAGGAAGGTGCGGGTGAGGGTGTTAGAGGTGAGCTCACGGCCGTCAGCCGTAACCCCCACTGCCCGTAACACATGCGCACCGGGGGGGAAATTGCCCGTGCTGAATTGGTAACGGAAGGGAGGCGCTGTCTGCTCGGCCACCTGGGTCTCATCAATGAAAAACAATACCCGCACCAGGTCATCTGGCCCTTCCACGTGCATGGAGAAACGGCCCTGAATTTCCGTGCCAAAACCGGCGCCAAAATCGCGGCTCAGGGAAAGACGGAGTGTGTCTTGAGCAGCTACGGCCGTGACCGTCATCCCTAACAATAACCAGACCAACAACGACGTTTTGCGGATCATGTGTTTGTTTCCGATGAGGGTACGGCCGTTTCGCCTACGCCCTCGCGCATCAAATCCAACAGTTCATCCACCCGGTTGCGCCGGTACAGGTATAGCAGCAGTTCCCGCACCTTGCCCCGCTTCTCTGCCCCTTCTAACTGTTCCCAGTCCACCCCCAGGCGCGCCGCCATCTGTTGCAGCTTTTCCAGGTTATAACGAGCCAGCAGCACATAGCGCAAACTGGCGCGCGGCGAAACGGGGGTCAATTTTTCCAGGCGGGGCAGCATTTCCGGCGGCGGCGGCGTCAGGATACGCTCAATCGCCAGCGCCAACTGCGCCGTCTGGCCGTTGCGGGTGGCATAGACCACCACTTCGTAGGCCAATGTTTGTAAATTCTGGTTCAGCGAGACAACGGCCGTTTCCGGGATTTCCAGGTCAAACATCAAATCCAGCACATCTTCCCGGCCAAACCGCTGTTGCATATCGGCCAACAGCGCCGGCACATCATAAGCGGCTGCTTCCGGGTCTTCAGCCGCATCCACCACCGGCAAAGGTTCAGGCAGCGTAGACTCAGGCTGTCCATTCGCTGACGACGCGATGGGCGTGAGTTCTTGAACACCCGTCGCCGGTGTGCTAACGGCCGTCGCCGGCCCGGCAGCCACCTGAGCCGGCGCCGCCTGGGGCAGATGCGGCCATAATACACCCAAAAACCAGAAAATGCCGCCGCCAACGATAGCCCCGGCAATGAAATAAAAGAAAAAGCCCAGTTCGGCCAGGAAGGCTTCCCGATTAAATGTCCCCAGGATGGTATCCAGCAGCACGGCCGTCGTCACCGTTAATAAACCAACACCCCAGGGCAGTGACGGCCGTCGTAAAAACATCACCAAAAACAAAACAACCACAAACAATTTGAAGAGTAACAAGGCTGTCATAGTGGGCGAATTGTAACACCCACCCCCAATGAAGCAATGAAACATCCCGTCACTTCATACACAGTTTATACTTGTTATGGCCGGTTTCTGACCGCGCCGCCATGGCGTGATAAGAAGTTGGTACTATTAGCAAAATTGACATAAGGCTAAACAGGATGCTATTATCTTGCCCATGCAGCCAAAACGCCTCATAACCACCTGTCTTTCAACGCAGGCAGCAGCCATCGGGCTGCGTCTGACAGCTTTTGTGTTTATTCTGTGGACGTTATCCGCTTGTGCCGCTCCTATCACCATACCACCCACCCGTGCCGCCGCGATGATGCTGGCGGTCGTCCCCCCAACCGTCATCCCCACCGTCCCGGCCACATTCACCCCACCGCCACCCGGCGCAACCATTGATGCCCAATTGAACCATAATCAAACATGGCAAGTAGGCCCCTCCAGCACACCCAGCATCACGCCCCCCATTCCTTCCCACACGCCTACCCCCTCGCCCACCTACACACCATCACCTACCTATACACCGTCACCCACGCGCACCCCCGCTGCCGCGTCGGGCGTTCGCTACAACTACCCGTTCTCCATTGACCCACGCAAAAGCAAACTCAGCATTCACGTCATTCGCCCCAACAGCCCACATATCGAGGAATTTATCCGGCAAACGCAGCCCAATGTCATCAAGCTGGTAGATGATTTTGGGTTGGCAGCCGTAACCAAAGAACTCTCCCCACGCACCATCGTGATCGGGCGAGTGGACAATGTCAATCAGCAATACCGGGGTAATCCCGAAGAAGAAGCCCGCAAATACGTCCACGAAAACCTGGCAAAATATCGGCTAAATCCGGCCGTAGATTATTGGGAAGGCTGGAATGAGCCAGACCCCGGTTTGGAGCATATGAGTTGGTATGCCCGGTTTGAACAGGAGCGGGTGCGGGAAATGGCCCGGCAAGGGCTGGGCACAGCCATTGGCGGTTTTGCCACCGGCGTACCGGAAATGAATGAATTTGCCTTGTTTATCCCGGCCATCGAAACTGCCATGCAGTACGGCGCTATTCTGACGCTGCACGAATACAGCGCGCCGGTCATCACCTATGGTTATGGCAGCGAAATGCCCGGCTACCCCCGTCATGCCGACCGGGGAACGCTTACCCTACGCTACCGCTGGTATTACCGGGAGTTTCTGGAACCCGCCGGGCTGGTTATTCCCCTGGCGATCACGGAAGCGGGCATTGATGGCATCATTGGCAACCGGCCCGGTCCATCAGGTTATGGTTGGGCCGATTTTCAGGCGTATGCGGTGGAGCAAGGATGGGGGCGCAATGGTATTGAGGCGTTTGTCAACCAGATGGCCTGGTATGACGCCGAAGTGCGCAAAGACCCCTATGTGCTGGGTTTTACCATCTTTACGGCCGGCTCCATTGGGCACTGGCGCAATTATGAGATCAGTGAGGTGCTGCCCCGGTTGACGGATTATGCCCGACCCTGAAGATGAGGGGGTGAGCAGGTGAGAGGGGGATGAGGGTGTGTGGTTTGTCGAGGTAGATGAGAATCTTTGCCGGGGATGGTGGGTTAGCGTTATTGTTGCAACTAATGGCAATAAAACACGTAAGCGGGAGTGTTATTAGTGATGAGTAAGCATGAAAATGAGATGAAACCTATGAATACAACAACATCAGCTTTATCTACTGACCGCCGTGACCCCGGCTTCTGGCGTGAAGCATGGCAGCAAGCGCGACTGGTTTGGCGTTTATTATTTGACCGGGAAGTCCCTTTTTATTTGAAGTTTTTGCCGTTTCTGGCCGTTTTTTACGTCATCTGGCCGATAGACCTGCTGCCCACCGTGCCGCTGGACGATATTACCGTGCTGCTGGTGGGGGCCAAAGTGTTTATTGAACTGGCGCCGCAGCATGTGGTGATTAAACATCTGAACCAGATTCGGTTAGCGGATGGGTATGATCCCATTGAAGAGCCGGGGGTGGAAAAGGACACGGCCGTCGCCAGAGACCACATCCACATCATCGAAGGCGAAATCGTTGAGTAATAAAAAAGACCAGGCATTACGCCTGGTCTTTTTAATAACCCAGATATTGCAGCAGCCAATCCCCACCCCACTGATACATAAACCCGATAAACGTACAACAGCAACAGAGCAGCAGCAAAACCACCGCCACAATGGTCATATTGCGGCGTTTTTTGTTCGGCGGCTCGCCGGGAGGAACCAACGGCGCATAGTTGGGTTCAGACGTGGACTGATAGGGGGAGGGCGCAGCAGAACTGTGAAAGGTGGGCGGTGAAGCATAAACGGGCGATGAGGCCGGCTGGTCGGCAGGTGATTCGGTAATTGCCAGCGGCGGCGCGGCCGAAGCGGCTGTCCAAGGAGGAGCCTCATCTACCATCGTACTCACATCCGATTCCAGCGTCCCGGCTATCTCATACACCAACCGCACGCCGCTGCCCATGTTGATGGCCTGCCCTGGTTGCAGGCTCACCGGCTCGTTACTCAACCGCTGCCCATTGACAAACGTGCCGTTAGTGCTGCCCAGGTCTTCAATTTGAAAGCCCTCTTCCATCAGCGTGAGGCGGGCGTGTTGGCGGGAAATTTCAGGATCGTTGATGGTAATGTCGCTCATGGGATCCCGCCCGATGATGAGCGAATGAGCATCCAGGTGAAAAACCTGGCCCACCTGCGGCCCTTTGCGGATGACAAGCTGGAATTGTGGTTCTGACACGGCCGTTTCCTTTCTTCTATTTAGAGATTGGAGATTAGTTACCACCAGACATCCGATTTTTTGAAAAAATCGGATGTCTGAAATAAGTTATACCGGAAAGCGGCATGGTTGCAAAATTTTAGCGGCGGCGGAGTTTGGCAGCAGCCATGTTATACAGTGACCGCACTTCGGGGATGTCCAGCAGCAGCACCAGTCCCGCATACACGCCTAACCCGGCGGCGCTGCCCAGCAGCACCACCAGCAGCCGGCCACCAAATCGCGCCATCGGCAAAAATCCGGCGGCCACATCGGCCACCAACAGCGCCAACACACCGGTAACA
>CAADGU010000064.1 GCA_900696625.1 uncultured Chloroflexota bacterium
CAGCCCAGGCACAGCAGCATAAACAAACAACCGGCAGCCAGCCACGGCAGCCAGCGCGGCCTGTCCGGTTCCGGATCAGAGGGGGGAATCACTCGAATGGTTTCGTTCATAGTTGGTCACCTTATCCCCTATAAGCATAGCCAGGTGACGACGCCTGTCCATAGGAAAAAACCACTGGCTCTCATATTTCTCATTGAATTGCCACCGCTGCCTGGCATACAATTCACTCTATCGTAACCGAACCGGATACCCTGTGTTTTGATACAAGATTGGTTCAACCTTCAGGATTGAACCAATCACAAAAGAATACAGCATCCACAGTCCATCTGTAGAGGAAAACGATGAAATATGCACACATCATCGGTTGGGGCAAATATGTGCCCGACCGGGTTCTCACCAATCACGATCTGGAACGCATGATCGAAACAACCGACGAATGGATTACGCGGCGTACCGGCATCCACGAACGGCACATTGCCGGGGAACGGGAGACCACGGCCACGCTGGCTTTTGAAGCCGCCGCCCGCGCCCTGGCCGTCGCCGATCTACATCCTTCCCAGGTTGAACTCATTATTGTGGCTACCTCCACTCCTGAATACATTTTCCCCTCCACCGCCTGCCGCGTGCAGGATTATCTGGGGGCCATTAAAGCAGGCGCTTTTGATCTCAGCGCCGCCTGTTCCGGCTTTGTCTATGGCCTGGATATGGCTGCCCAGGCTATCGCCACCGGCTCCGTGCGCAATGCCATTGTGATTGGCGCGGAGACGATGACGCGGGTGTTGGACTGGGAAGACCGGGGTACCTGTGTCTTGTTTGGCGATGGCGCGGGCGCCGTGGTACTCAAAGGCAGCAATATTCCCGGCGGCGTGCTGGCTTCCACGCTGCGCTCCGATGGCTCCGGCGGTGATTTGCTTAGTCTGCCTGCCGTTTACCACAACCCGGTTCCCACCCTGGGGCCGGAGTATTTTCACAACGGGCATAAACGCAATACGATTGCCATGGACGGCCGTCAGGTTTTCCGCTTTGCCACCCAGGTCATTGCCGATTCTGTGCATGAAACGTTGCGCAAAGCCAATATGACCCTGGAAGATGTAGACCTGATTGTGCCCCACCAGGCCAACACCCGTATTATCGAAGCGGCTGCCAAACGGCTCAAGCTGCCGCAAGAAATGTTTTATACCAACGTGCAATGGATGGGAAACACGTCCGCCGCCTCCATCCCCATTGCCCTGTGTGACGCGGTGAAAGACGGCCGTCTCCAACCCGATGACAACGTGATTTTTGTGGGTTTCGGCGGCGGGTTGACCTGGGCTGCCTCGTTGGTGAAGTGGAATGTGACACCGCCCGATGTTTCCCTGCCGCGCCGGGAATGGCGGCGCGCTCGTTATGTGTATGCACGGGGTCGCTCAAAGATGAAGCGGTACGGCCGTCGCTTTGGCGCCTGGATTGGTGGCTCCCCCACCCCCGATGCTTCTCTAAAAGATGGCGACAAAAAGTCACGGGAGAACGATCTTTGAGTAAACGTGGTTGGGCAACCATTGCGGGCATCATGCTGCTGCTCTGTCTGGTGGTATGGTTGGGGCCAGATGAGCGAACGTTAGGCAGTGGCATTAAGTCGGTCTATTTGCATGTGGGGCTTACCTGGGCCGGGATGGTGGGGTTAGGCGCGGCTGGTCTGTTGGGGCTGGCTATTTTTGTGACGGGGCGGCTTGCCTGGATACGCTGGCTACAGCTAGTGGGGTGGGTAAGTACGGCCGTATACGGCGCCGGTATTGCCATGAGTATGGTGGCTTCGCAAATCAACTGGGGTGGCGTGTTGTTGCAGGAACCACGCATGGCCGCCGCGCTCAATGGTCTGGCCGTAGCCCTGATTGTGCAGGTACTTCTGGCGTGGCTGCCGCCCACGCGCGCGTTAGGGCTTTTCCCCATCCTCCTATGGGGGCTGATTTTGTGGCTCAATGGGCAGGCCGCATTGGTACTGCATCCGCCCAATCCTGTGCGCACCACAGAATCCAATGGCATACAATTCACGTTCTTAGCCGTATTTATCCTGTTCAGCCTGATGCTGGTCTGGCTGGTATGGTTTATTCAAAAAGCCTTTCCTCGCTCATCCTGAACAAAAGCAGTAGACTTCTAGTGGAACACTTACCACTACAAATGACAGAGAATGCAGGTAGCCTGATTTTATCTATGTTCTATTTACGAAGGAAAAAGCCATGATAAAAATTCTCATCAAAATTGGTATCAATATGGTTGCTTTGTTGGTTGCGGCGGCCCTGGTACCCAACATTTATTTAACCGATCAATGGGTACAACTGGCCATCGTGGCTATTGTGTTCGGCCTGGTCAATGCCTTTGTACGGCCTCTCGTCAAACTGCTCACCTTACCCCTTACCATCGCCACATTAGGCCTCTTCACATTGGTCATCAACACCCTGATGCTCCTGTTGGTTAGTTGGCTTAATGTGGGGCTGGAATTCACCGGCAGCGGCATGGTGCAAAACAGTATCGCCGCCTTCTTAGCCAGCATCGTCATTACCATCGTCAGCACCCTGTTAAGCTGGTTCCTGCCCGATTGATCTCTGGGCAACAGGCGGGGCGGGGTGGGCCGGATACCTGCCCGCCTCTGCTCCGCCCAAAACCTTTATCTACCTCGTCGCAATACGTAATTTCCCTCGCCCCATGACCATAGTCCTAATGTTGTAGTATTACTACAAGGATACCCTTTGCTCGCTTTACACCCTTTTGTAAACGTGTTATACTCCGCTTTACAACATTATGTTACGTCAAGTTGAAGTGTGGCTGTGCCAGCAGTGCCGGGCATAGCCCAAACAACCGGAAAATGGAAGAGTTACGGGCACAGGAAGCGGGTGAATTTATAGAAAAGCTGGCGACGGCCGTGCGCCGCCGTGGCTGGCAAACGCCTGTAGCCATTTTATTGGAGGGTGGTCCCCCGTTCCATTTTTTGGGGGAGCAGGTGTTGTGGTTAGCACAGCCGGCGCTTTCCCTCTTTATCCCCTCGCATCTGGTAAGACAACTGGCACAAGTTTTGGCCGAGCCAACGGCTGTGCGCGCATTACTCGTCAGGTTAAAGACAGAAGAGGCAGAACAGGCATGACCCCACTGATTATCCTGGGCATTATAGCAGCATTAGTCGTGTTACTGTTTTTGTTAACACGCAGCGTCCAGGTTGGGCGGCAGGTGGCGTTACGGCCGTTGCCCGCTTTGGACGGCATCAAAGGCCAACTGGGTCGCTCCATCGAAAGCGGCAGTCCACTGCACGTCACCCTGGGGCAGGCCGGTCTGGTAAACCAGGCCGCACCCACCACCATTGCTGCCCTCCATGTGTTGGATCGGTTAGCTGTAGATGGCTGTGCCAACAGCACCCCGCCATTGGTCACTGTGGGCGAAGGCACCTTGCTGCCCATTGCTCAGGGCAGTTTGCGCCACGCCTATCAGGAAACCGGGCGCAGCGGTGAGTTTGCCCCCGATCAGGTGCGCTTCATTGCCCCCGAAACGACCCCTTTCATCTATGCCGGCGGAACCGCCAACCTCTTACAGCAAGATCGCGTCACCGGCAACATTGCCGTAGGCCGATTTGGCCCCGAACTGGCTCTGATTGCCGAAGCTGCCAACAACCGCCGCCTGGACCAACTATTAGGCACAGATGACCCCTCGGCGCTGGCGGTAGCCACTGTGTTTAGCCAGAATGTGCTGGTAGGTGAAGAGCTGCTGGCTGCTGGCGCATACCTGCGAGATGATTCCAGCCGTCTGGCTACATTACAACTGCAAGACATCATTCGTTGGATTTTAGCGGGCGGGATCGTTTTATTGGCACTGGTTGAAGGTCTTTTCTGAGTATGCGCCGCACGAACCAACTGTTACCCATAGCCATCGCCCTGTTTTTTGGCTGGCTGACGTTGCTGGGGCTGGTGTTTAACCTGCCGCCGGTAGTGACAAACCTGACCCTGGGTTGGGCCGGGCTGCTGGTGGCCTTTGCCCTGGTTTTGGGTGTATTGAATCTGTTCGTCGTGCATTTGAACCGGACTTTCAGAAAAGGGAATCTGTATAGTCTGGTTCTCATTCTTAGCATGGCAGCGGTATTTACAATTGCTGTTTTGGATCGGATGGGGATAACGGAAAATGGCATGACCTACTATTTTGATTGGGTTCAGGCGCCATTAGAAGCGGCGCTGGCTTCGTTGCTGGCCTTTTTCTTGTTATTTGCCGGATTTCAATTGATGAAGCGGCAGCGCACGGTGTGGTCAATATTGTTTTTGGTCACGGCCGTTCTCGTTTTAACGGCCGATGTGTTGTTGGTGACATCCTGGGCGCCGCCGCTGTTGAGTGAATGGTTTTTCCGTATTCAAGACGTTATCCAAAATGTGATCGTGATTGCCGGTGTACGTGGTTTGCTCATCGGAGTGGCGCTCGGTTCCATTCTGCTGTCGGTGCGTATGCTGATCGGACTAGAACGGCCGTATAACAAATGAGTCAGGAAATTGTTTGTAAAGAGTGTGCCTTTTCAAACCCGGCCGGCAGTAAGTTTTGTAACAACTGCGGGACAAAATTACCCCTGGGTACCCACATCATTTGCATCAATTGTGGCACATCGAACCCAATAGACCGTGTTTTTTGTGATCATTGTGGCACCCGCTTAATTCCTGAAGAACCACGCCCTGAGGCCAAAGCCAAAGATGAGCCAGCCGCCCCCGTCAAAGGGGCTTTTTCCTTACCGGCCCGCCGTCCCGGAGAAACCGGCGATCTGGACCCCAGCAAGGTACCGGATTGGCTCAAGACTGGCAAAATGGGTCGGGAACCCGACAGCGACGACCTGGCAGAGTTGGATCTGCCGCGCATTGAGGAGCTGACTCGTAAAAGGCACACGGACGATTTGCCCGATTGGTTGGTAAACGAAGAGGATTCCGATCCCATCATCCATGCCCCCACCATTATTTCCACCGAGTTTTACAAGGATTTGTTGGGGCGAGCCGAAGCAGCGCCACGTCCCCCGGATGATCTTTTCTCTGAAGATGAAGCTGATTTGCCCGATTGGTTAATGGATGCCGGGCCATCGGCTGGCAAAACGGAACCACCCCCAGCAAAGTCGGCAGGTGTAGAGGATGAGGGGATAGTGGGGACAGAGAAGCCAGCAAAGGCAGCACGGCCGTTGCCCCCCCAACCGCCGGAGACCGAAAAAAGCCTCACGAGCTGGCTGTCATCCGCGCAGCTAGAAGAAGAGGATGATTGGAATTTGCCTCAGCAACCCGCCGACAGCCTCACCTCCTGGTTATCTCAGGAGGGGGACAGCACGGTGGCGCCTGGCAAAGAAGAACAAGAAAGTTTAACCAGTTGGTTAGCGGACACACCGATTGAGTCAGACGACGAATGGGCGTCGGCAAGTGAATCCGATGCCCCTGACCTGACGGAATGGTTAGCGGCGCAAGGAACGCCATCTTCCGTGTCGCCCATGGCAGCGGATGAGCTTCAAGACAACCTCACCGACTGGCTATCTGATTTTCGAGATGAAAAGGAAGAGGCCACGCCGGTAGAAGACGAAGAAAGTGCAGCCGAAGCCGGACGACTGACAGATTGGTTTGCGGAGGCCAGCGCAGAACCAGAGACCGAAGCCGTTGACGCCGGGCAGTTTCAGGAAGATCTGACAGATTGGCTCACTGATTTCCCAGAAACCGATTTCCCGGAAGAGGATGAAATCTGGGACGAAAGCAGTGCCGGCCCATCAGAAACAGGCCGGCTGGCAGCCTGGTTTTCCGAACCGGCGGACAAACCGGCGGACAAACCGGTAATAGAACCGGTAGCAGAGATCAGTGCGCCATTGGAGGACAGTTCAACCGACTGGTTTGACGACTGGGCCGATGAAGATGAAACGGCCGTAACTCCCCCCGATTCGCAAGCTGACCTGGGCTTCATGGACTGGTTTGCCGAAGCGCCAGAAACCGAAGAGCCACCTCAGGCCAAACCGCAGCCAGATGAGGCAGCCCGGCTGGCTGCCTGGTTTAGCGAGGCAGTGCCGCCGGCAAATGAGGAAACTGAGCAATTCGGCTGGCTGGATGAAGCGGCGCCGCCGGAACAAGCCGCCATCTCGCCAGAAATTCCCAGTGACTTTGGCTGGCTGGAGGAAACAGAAGAAGAACTGGCCTCCATTTTCCAGTCTCAGCCAGACATTGCCGAAGAGTTACCCGATTGGCTGGCCGGTGTGGCCGCATCGGCAGATTTAGCAGCGCCGGTCGGGGATGAGCTAGAGAGCGATAGTCTGGACGATATTTTCAAGACGGAGAGCCTGGCAGCGGCAACAGAAATTAATTTTCTGCGCCAGAGTGGCAGCCTGCATCTGGATGATGAGGCAATGGAGAAGCTGCTGTCAGACGTTTCGGAGACAGATGATCTCTTCACGGATGGTATTCTGTCTGATGAACCTGACTGGCTGGCGGCGCTGGCGGCTATGGGGCCGGAAGATTTACGGCTGCCGGAAATGGGGGAAACAGGTACGCCAGAACTGAGCATAGACGAAGTGGCTGTGCCCTTCACCCCCATCGCGGATTTTGCGGAGGAGTTTGCCGACGAGACGGCCGTTCTTCCTGATGTCGCCCGTTTTACAGACGAAGATTGGGCGGCGGAAAGCTCTTTTGATATAGAGGAGCCAGAAGGTGAACTGCCGGCGTGGATCAGCCAGCTTGACGCCACCACATCACTACCGGAAATGGTAGATGAGGAAGGTGAACTGATCCCCAGCGATGAGCTGCCGGATTGGATCGCCAATATGCGCCCCGGACAGGCAATGACAGAGAGCGTTTTAGCCTCTGTCTGGCGCGATAAAACGCCAGAAACATTGGCCGGTGTTCCCGAAGAATTGGCCGGCGCTGATTTACCAGACTGGCTGCAAGATATTTCCCACGATGCCGGTGATGCGCCATCCATTGCCATGCCGTCCGACACGCAGCTTGCCGATATTCCTGATTGGCTTCAGCCCGGCTTAACGCTGGAAACAGCCGACGCTGATTTTCTGGCTGACCCACACGCGGGCACAACCAGCATGACCGGAGTCGGCGATGAGTGGAACGCTATTCTGGATGATTTACCACCGGCCGTGCCGCTGCAAGACCTGCTGCCCAAGGCAGACATTCCGGCCTGGGTGATGGAGCTAAAACCGGTAGAGCTGACCGGCGAAAGCCCCAAAGTGGAGGCGACCGGGCCGGAGGAATCATTTGGCCCCTTGAGCGGACTGCGCGGTGTGGTGGCAGTAGAACCAGTGATCGCCCTGCCACGGGTGGCCGATCCGTTAGAGCAGTTTGGCGTCAGTCCAGAACAGGTGCAGCAGGCGAATTTGCTGCGCCAATTGGCACAGGATGGACAGGGAGCCGAAACAACAACTACCCGGCAAACGGCGCGTGATATTTCTGGTTGGATACGGCCGTTATTGGTGGTGGTGCTGCTGCTGGTCGTCATTTTAGGTTTGCGTGGTGAAATCCCCGTCATCCCGGCCCAACTACAGCCGTCAGCGGCATTAACGGGTGTGAACACGGCCGTGAGCCAGGCCGCTGGTGGCACGGTATTGGTTGCCTTTGAATATACGCCGGCTATGGCCGGTGAATTGACGCCAGAAGCGGAGACGCTGCTGATGCAGTTGGCCGACGCGCAAACCCGTGTGCTGACGCTGAGCCAATACACGCCCGGCGTACAGTTGGCGGCGGAAGTAACCGGGCAGATCGGCATGGACACGGCCGTGCCTCTGGGTTATTTGCCGGGTGGCGCCATTGGGCTGCGACGGTTAGGTGAATGTCTGAACCAGTCCGCCAACTGTGATGCCCTGCTTGGCGCGCCGCTGTCGGCCAGCCAAAGACAGGCGTTGGCCGATGTCTCCTTGATCATTGTGCTGACGGCCGACCGGCAAACACTGGTCAATTGGGTGGAGCAGGTGGGCGCTCCCGCGGAACGGCCGATGATAGCCGGCGTCACCCAGGCATTAACGCCATTGGCGCTGCCCTATTTTGACACGGCCCAGCTTGCCGGTGTGGTGAATGGCATTCCGGGCACGGCCGTGTACCAGCAAACCTATTACCGTAATGCCCAATTAACGGATGCCCGCACCTTATTCAATGCCCAGGTTGCCGCCCAACTGTTGGCGGTGGTTGTCCTCCTATTGGGCGCACTCATCTATTTAATTACCGGCATTACCGCCCAGCGACGTACAAGACAATGATGACCCTGAATGCAGATATCATCGGCCTATTGGTGGGACTCACCCTGACGCTCTGTATTTACAGCTATCTCTTCATTGGGGATAGGATTCCTTATCGTCTGGCCATACACATTTTGGTTGGCGCCAGCGCCGCTTATGCTGTGGTCGTTGTGGTGCAGCAAGTGTTTGAACCTGTCTACCGCACCATCACCGAAAATCCCAGCCCGGCCGACACCATTTATCTGCTGGTTCCTATTTTGCTGGCGTTGTTTTTGCTGCTGCGCCGGCTGCGCGCGGCCAGTTGGGTGGGAAACATACCGTTGGCGCTGCTGGTCGGTGTGGGCGCAGCCATCGCCTTTCTGGGCGCTTTAACCGGGACGCTATGGCCGCAGTTAACCGGCACCTATGCCAATACCAGTGACCCGCTGCGCGGTATTCTCATCGCCGTGTTGGCGGCGCTGACACTATTGTCATTTCAATTCACCTCGTTCCGGGCCGGCGGCAGCGGCGTGTGGGAACGGGCGCGTTGGCAGCAGGGCATTGTGTGGCTGGGCCGCGCGGTATTGATGATAACCTTTGGCGCGCTGTTTGCGGCGCTGCTGAACACCAGCTTCGTTTTGTTGGCTGGCCGGATTTATTTCTATATGCAGGCACTAAACCGTTAGCTATGGCTGAATTGGAAGAAAAGCCCATCCAGGAAATAGATGACCTGGAAAAATCATTTGTCCTGGCCGACATTGGGACCACCAACACGACGGTGATCTTGATTGATGCCGTAGATGGCAGTTACCGGTTAGTGGCCTGTGCTTCTGTGCCCACCACCGCGCGGCTGCCCTGGCTGGATGTGATGACCAGTGTGCAGCAGGGGATAGGCCGCATCTCAGAGATAACGGGCCGGAAATTGCTCAATGAACGGGGGCATTTGATTCGCCCCCCACGTAAGGATGGCTCTGGGGTTGACCATTTTGCTATGGTTGTCAGCGCACCTTCGCCGCTAAAAACGGTGCTGGTGGGATTGTATGACGAGATGAGTCTGTCCAGTCTGCGCAAGGCGTTGCGCACGATTTATGTGCAAGAGGTGGAGGTGGTGAGTCTGGCCGATACACGCCCGGAAGCGGGGCAAATTACGGCCGTCATCCAAAGCCGCCCCGATCTCATTGCCATCGCCGGTGGTACGGATGGTGGCGCTGAAGAGCGGTTGCTGCGGTTGGTGGAAGTGGCAGTGGTAGCGGCCATGGTGCTGGCCAACAGCCAACTCCCCCACGTGCTGTATGCGGGCAACCTGAAACTGCGGGAACAGGTACGGGGACTGCTGGACGGAAACGCCCATTTGCATATGGCGAACAACATCCGCCCCGATCTGGAAACAGAGCAGTTAGATGATGTGATGCGGCTGGCGGAGGAGTTGTATGAAGATATTAAAATTCAAAATTTGCCAGGCATCCATGAGCTAAGTGAGTGGGCCGGTTTTCCCACACTGCCCACCGCGCGGGCGTTTGCCAATGTGTGTCACTATTATGCCGGGCAGGAACAGCGGGTATTGGGCATTGATTTGGGCAGTAATAGTACCACCCTGGTGATGGCACAGGCGGGCGAGGTGCATCTCGCTGTGCGCACGGATTTGGGCATGGGTGAGCCGATGGCCCATTTGCTGCGGCACACGGCCGTAGACAACATCATGCGCTGGCTGCCGGATGAGGTTGATGAACCGGACGTAGCCAATTATCTGGTTAACAAATCGCTCTATCCCCAAACGATTCCGCTAACGGAAGCGGATTTACATCTGGAACAGGCAGCGGCGCGCGCCATGCTGCACTGTGCCTTGCAGTCTACGGCCGTTGAATGGCATTGGGCGTCAAACGGCCACGCACCGCATGTGCCTGCCTTTGACCGGCTGTTGGTGCATGGCGCTGTTTTTGCCAGAGCGCCACGTCCGGGTCAGGTGATGCTGCTGTTACTTGATGCCCTGCAACCAACCGGCATATTTTCGGTGGGGTTGGACCAGTACGGCGTTTTGCCGCCGTTGGGGGTATTGGCCGGCCATCAACCGCTGGTTGTGGTGCAGACGTTGGCCGCCGGGGTGCTTTCAGAATTAGGCTGGGTCATTGCCCCGGCAGGCAAAGGGCAGCCGGGCAAAAAGGTGCTGGACATTGTTATTGAATCACCAACCGCCCGGTTTGAAGGAGAAATTGAATTTGGCAGGATTGAGGTGTTTCCCATTTCTCCCGGCCAGGAAGCTCAGGTGACGGTAAAACCAACAGGGCGTTTTGATATTGGGTTTGGCCCCGGCCAGGGGAAAACGTTGACGCTGAAGGGCGGTTTGGTGGGTGGCCTGGTCATTGATGCCCGCGGACGGCCGTTGGCACTGCCGCGTGATGCCAATGACCGGCGCAGCCTGATGCGCAAATGGCAGTGGGATTTGGGTGGTTGATGGCTGAGAAACAACACCTGACAGGTCTGGGAGACCTGTCAGGTCTGTGAGCAATCATGGAACATTACACACGCACAACCATTATTCAGCCGCATATGAAAATTCGCCGCGAACGGGTATTGCCGCAAAGCGGCGAGATGATTGTAAAAATTGGCACGGAAGTCACCCCCGGCCAAATTGTGGCCCGCACACCGATGCAAATCGTTTTTGCCATCGTAGATGCCGGCCAGATCTTAGGCGTGTCTCCAGAAAAGGTGAACGCGCTTATCGAGGTAGAAAATAATGCAGCGGTAGATGAAGGTACCGTTCTGGCAAAGAAAAAAGGGCTGCGCGCCCGGCAGGTTTTATCACCTGTGGCCGGTAAGTTGTATGATGTCATTAACGGCCGTATCTTCATCCAACAAGCCGCCGATTGGGTAGAAACACCCGCCCTGGTTTCTGGCAAAGTGGTCAGCCATGTGGGCAACAGAGGCGTGGTCATTGAAACCTATGGCGCTTTCATTCAAGGTATTTGGGGATCACGCAATGAAAACCACGGCAAGTTGAAGATCATGTCTCGCAGCAACAACGGCTTCTTGGCCAAAGATCAATTGACCGATGATGTCAGTAAACACATTTTGGCAGTGGGCAGGCTAGAACATATAGAAGTGCTGCACCTGGCGCAAGAAATGGGAATAGCCGGAATCATTGCCGGCAGCATGACCGCTGATTTATGTGACGCTGCTTACCAATTGAACTACCCTATTATTTTGACCGATGGCGTTGGCAAACAAAGTATGTCCCCTGTTATTTTTGGCCTGCTGCAGCAAGTAGAAGGGCGCGAAACCTCCCTCTTTGCCAATTATGATGCCAGCCGGGGACAGCGGCCGGAGATCATTATCCCCGAACCGGCTACCCCCAGCAGCGAAGCCGTGCAGGCCAACAAACCGCTGCAAATTGGACAAAAAGTGCGCCTGTTACGCGCTCCTTTTGTGGGACAAACCGGGGAAGTAGTCGAAATTTTCACGCTGTCACAATTGTTGGCAACCGGCGCTAAAGCGCAGGGGGCCAACATTCGTCTGGCCGATGGGCAGGTGGTCTTCACGCCCTTTGCCAATGTGGACGTTATTGTTTAGGAGTCATTATTCTAGCTGTGACCGGTCTTTTTTTTGACCGTGCCACCGCCGGGTTAAATGGAGGCAACCAATGGAAGATGAATTCGCGGATGATGAGTATCTGGTAGAAGAAGAAGGAAGTGCATCAAGTAATCGGCCATTTTTGATGGCCGCAGGGGCCTTGATCACCGTGTTTGTGTTAGCCGCTGCCTGTGTGGTCGTGTTGATGATGCTGGGCAATCGCGGCACGACCAATTCGACCGAAGTTTCGGCCATTGAAACACAAAATGCGATTGTGATGGTAACGAACACGGCCATCGCCCAGTTCATTATTGAAACAGAAACGGCGCAAGCAGCGCCCACGCAGACGCCGGAACCACAGGCCACCAATACCAGCACGCCGGCCGCTGTGGCCGAAATAGCCACCGCCACCCCAACCAGCGTGTTGGGTTCGGTGGGAACTGGGGGCGACGATGGGGCCACGGATGGCGCTGAAACAGGCGATGGGGAAGAAGCGGGCACGGATGGTGATGAGGCAACGGCGCCAGGCACAGGTGGTGAAGGTGTTCCCGGCACGATTATCATTGGCACGGCCGTTGCCGGCAGTGGCGGCACGGCCGTTGCCGGTGGTGGTAGTGGTGATACGGGCAGCAGCGGCAGCGTGATTGCAGCCGGCAGTACACCAACCACAGCCGCCGGTTCCCAAACCGGCGCGCTGCCACAGACCGGCCTGGAAACATGGGTCATTGCCCTGATCGGCTTACTCTTGGTGGCCGTCCTGTTTGCGGTACACCGATTGCGCACAAATTAGGCGGAAGGTGCTTCACCATCCAGACCTGACAGGTTTATTACCAGCCAAGTTGAAAACCTGTCAGGTCTTTTGCAGTTCCTCCCCACCGCCCACGTGCCACATCGTGTGGGTACTTTGTTCCTCTCAGTTTGCCTCCTGGCTTATGCTATAATGCGCACATGAAAAGTCGTGTGGTGACCATTCTTATTGTAGAAGATGATGTAGATATGCTGAATGGCATAGCCGATGCCCTGGAGGTTTTCCCCTCTCGCTACAATTTGCGCACCGTAAAAGCCGGGAATGGTCAGATCGCGCTGGAGATGATGGCTCAACATCCGGTGGATTTAATTGTGTCTGATATTATGATGCCGGGAATGGATGGTTTTGAATTCCTGCGCTATGTGCGCCAAAACCAGGATTGGACACACATTCCTTTTATTTTCCTGACGGCGCGAGGGAAAGAACTAGATGTGCGTAAAGGGCGGTTGAGTGATGCCGACTTGTACCTGACGAAACCTTTTGTGATGGGGGAACTGGCCGAATTGATCCAGACGCAGTTGGATCGTAGTTTTGAGCGGCGAAAACGCCGGGAGCAAACCCTGGAGTCTTTGAAGAAGAATATGATGCAGATTCTAAACCATGAGTTTAGAACACCGCTCACTTACGTGACGGCATATTATGATATGCTGGATCGTTACCTGAATAGTCTGGAAACGCGCCAGGCTGACCGGAATTATGGCGAGTATTTACATGGGATTCAAACGGGCTGTGTGCGGCTGACCAATCTGGTGAGCGCGCTGATTCAGGTTATTGAACTGCGCAGCGGCATGATGGCGCAGCAATTTGCGCAGCGCCGTCGCCGAATTGATGATTTGAATGGTCTGGTACAGACGGTTATTGATGGGCAACGGCCGTTTGCCGATGAGGAACAGGTGACCATTCTCTTTGAACCGGCGGCGCGGGCGCCCTCTTTTTGGGGTGACGCTGCCGGGCTGCAAACGGCTTTTGACGCGCTGCTGAACAATGCCATCAAGTTTACGGAGCCGGTGACAGACCGTGAGCGGCTGGTGCAGGTGACGGTTTTTACACAAGGATACGAGGTGGGCGTGGCTTTTAGTGACACGGGGTTGGGCATTCCGGCGGTCATGCACGAGCGAATTTTTGATTTATTTGAGCAGTATAACCGGTCGTTGATGGAGCAGCAGGGGGCGGGCATGGGCTTGACCATTGCCCGTGATCTGGTGGAATTGCATCACGGCCGTATTGTATTGCAAAGTGAAGAGAATAAAGGCAGCGTTTTTACCGTACTGCTGCCCATTTATGCGCCTGAGGGTGAACCGCCAGCGCGGCCGGCCAATAGCCGTGTCCCGGCCACTTTGCTGCTGGTGGAAGACGAAGAAAACCTGTTACACGGTCTGGCCGATTTGCTCCTGCTTTTTGAGGGACGGTATGACCTGCACATCTTAACAGCCACAAACGGCCGTGAAGGATTGGAACTTTTACAAAACCACCAGCCAGATTTGATCATTTCCGACATTATGATGCCCCAAATGGACGGGTACCAATTCCTGAAAACGGTGCGCGAAAATCCGCAATGGGTGCATGTTCCCTTCATCTTTCTAACGGCCAAAGGCGAGAGACGAGACGAATATGAAGGTCGGCGGCTGGGGGTAGAAGAATACATTATCAAGCCGTATGAACCGGATGATGTGCTAAAACTGGTGGAAAAACGGCTGGACAAACATTTCCAATCGCAGCGGCTGGTGCAGGCTGATTTTGAAGTGCTGAAGCGGGGGATTTTGAACCTGGTAACGCGGGAAATGATGCAGCCACTGACGGCCGTCAATGTACACACACTCAAACTGGCCCAGGGACTAGACGGCGTTGAGTCGCCAGAAGAACTGGCCGCTTCCTTAGTTGAAATCAAAAAAGGGAGCGAACGTCTGAACGATCTTGTGAAGGATTTGATTACCCTGGCCGAGCTGCAAACCGGCGAGGCCACCGTTTCCTACACCTGGGAAGCGCAGCCCATCGCCGCGTTTGGGTTGCTGCTGTATGAGTTAAGCCAGGTATACGGCCGTCAGTACCACCCAGAAACAGTGGTCACCTGCGCCTTCCTGCCCGAAGCCCCCACCATCTTTGGCAATTCCCGCATGTTGTCTGACTGTATCGAACGCCTGTTAAAGTTTAGCATCACCCAGGCAGAAACCCGACCACCTGCCGCCCACATATCGCTCAGCCAGCAGGATGAAGAAGTGCAGGTATCGGTTACGGCCGTCGCCCCCTTACAGGCGTCAGCATTGGCCTGCTTCCAGCAAGTTCTCATGTCCGAGGAGATCAACCTGATTGAAGCCCCCGACTATGCCGCCAGCCTGTATATTGTCAAACAGTATGTGGCGCTGCATCACGGCCGTCTCAGCGGCCAATCCTCCCCCGAAAGCGGCAGCCGCTTCACCATCACCCTGCCCATCCACGTCCCCGCCTGAGGGCGCCCTTCACGCGCGCCTTTCACGCATCCCGCGTTTTGGTGGGCACACCGGAGTAACGAATGATGACGCCAACCTTTCCACCACCAGGGTACATGCGCACGGAAACGGCCGTGCCCGGCATAGATGTCTGGATGCCCAAACCGCCAGACGAAAACCACCAGGAAGTGGTTCAATTTCACTGCCCGCAATGTGACGCCACTACCGCCTTTAGCACCGATGGTGGCGGCCTCACCTGCGCCCACTGTGGCTACTATGAAGCACCCCAGGCCAGTCTGGTGGGCAAGGGGGCGCAGCAGTTTGAATTCACCGTAGAGACAATGGAACGGGTAGCCCAGGGTTGGGGCATCGAGCGCAAAGAACTGGCCTGCAGCCGCTGCAACGCCCATATCACCATTGCCACCGACATGCTCACCCATATGTGCCCCTTCTGCCACTCCAACCAGGTGGTGCAGGTGAAAGCGCCTCAAGACGTACTGCGTCCCCGCTTTTTGCTGCCGTTCCAGGTAGACGGAGATACTTTGCGGCGGCAGACCGCGGCCTGGTTGGGCAGCAGTTGGCTGCTGCCCAAAGACCTGCAACGGTTGGCGCATGGCACACAATTCACCCCCATTTATGTGCCCGCCTGGACGTTTGACGCCAAAACCAGCGCCGGCTGGAAAGCCGAAGTAGCCCACACCCGCACCCGCACCGTGGGCGTTGGCAAAAACCGGCGCACACAAACCTACACCGAATGGCGTTGGGAATCGGGCCAGGCCACACTCACTTTTGATGATTTGTTGATCAATGGCGCCAGCAATCTCAGCCCCGTGTTGCTGAACCAGATACGCCACTTTGATTTGCAGCAACTGGTAGCCTACGAACCCCACTATCTGGCGGGCATTCAGGCCCAGGCGTATGACGTATCCCTGGACGCCGCCTGGGAGCGTGCCCGGCAGAACATGCGCGCCCAAACCAAAGAAGCGTGCCAGCGCCAGGCCACCTCGCGGCGTATGCGTAACTTCAGCATGAACCTGGACTTTCGTGATGAAAGCTGGCGTTACATTCTACTGCCGCTCTATGTGGCCGTTTATCATTACAATAATCAACCGTACCAACTGCTGGCCAATGGACAGAATGGGCAAATTGCCGGGCAGCGACCGGTGGATTGGCGGAAGATCATCCTGGCAATTGGCGCGGCCTTTCTACCCGCGCTGCTGTTGGGTCTGCTGGCTACCTGGATGCTGGTGGCGGGGAATGCCAATGGTAATACGGTGCTTTTTGTCACTTTTGGGCTGGCGCTAATCGCTTTGATTTTTACCGGGATCACCGTGTCGCAGGCACAAAAAATGGATGATGTTTGATGGAAAACTGGCTATCTGATTGGCAAACAGACGTGGCGTTGGCCGCCTGTGAGCAGTGTGATTGGTTGTATGTGCTGCCGCCGTCGCGGCTGGCAGGGCGCTGCCCACATTGTGGCGCGGCGGCGCTGGCGGCGCTGGACGAAACAACCAACAAACCCGTTTATACCCACCCGCCGGAACTGGTTTTGCCTTTTCAGGCGACGCCCCGGCAGGCGCAGCAAAAAGTGCTGGCTTTTGCCAAAGGCGCCTGGTTTGCGCCAGCAGATTTGCAGGGGGAGCGGTTAAACGGCCGTCTGCAACCCCTCTATTTACCTCTCTGGCTGGTGGACGCGGACGTGCAGGCCCAATGGCAGGCGGAGATGGGGTTTGATTATCAGGTGGTCAGCCATCAGGAAGAGTATCAAAATAACCGCTGGCACACGCGCCAGGTGAAAGAGACGCGCATCCGCTGGGAGCCACGGGTGGGCACATTGCAGCGTCACTATGACAATCAGGTGGCGCCGGCCTTAGAAGAGCAGGCAGCCATTGAGAAAGAGGTGGGGCGGTTTGATAGGCAGGGGGCACGACCGTACCAGCCCGACGTGTTGACCCAGGCCATTGCCCGCCTGCCCAACCGCCCGCCAGACGATGCCTGGCCCGACGCGCAGCTTGCCCTGATGCAGGCCGCCGGCGATGAGTGCCGGCAGGCGGCGGCAGCCGACCACATCCGCCAATACCACTGGCAGCCCCACTTTGCCAACACCCATTGGACGCAGCTGCTTTACCCCATCTACACCACCTATTACATGGACGACAACGGCAAGACCCATACGCTCACCATTCATGGGCAGACGGGGCGGTTGGTGGGCCGCCGCCTGGCTTCCATGAAAAAGGCGCGCCGCGGGTCGTTGGCTATTGGCGCGGTGGCGGCTGCCCTGTTTATTGTCAGTTTCATCTTGCTCCTGGCGGGATTGGTTTATGAAGTGGCCCTGGCGATGGCGGGGCTGCTGTTTGTGGTGGCGGTGGTCACGGCCGTAGCTGCCTTCATCCCCATTCTCGTTGCCTGGTACCTCAACCACCACAGCAAATAAACCATATCGCCTTCACTTGTTCAACCTGTTACCATGCTTTACAATGGGCACGGCTGGTGCAAAAAGTTCAACTTTTCCCAAAAGTTGAACTTTTAAAAACTTATAAGGAGAACAATTCATGGCCTCACTATTGGAAAAAACACAAACCCTCATCCAGGCAAATTTGCACGCGATGGTAGACCAGGCGCTGCAAGCCAATTCACCCGCGGTGATGAAACAATATATCCGCGACGCCGAAAAAAATCTGGATGATCTGGAAGACGCTGCCGCCACCGTTGGCGGTGAAGTCAAAACCATGGAGCGCAAATACAACGAGTACAAAAAGAAGGGCGACCAACTCGACCGGAACATTGATATGCTGCTGATGCAGGGCAAACCCGATCTGGCCCGCGCCGCCCAAAACGAACTCAACACCACCCGCCGCCTGGAAGAACAATATCACGAACAGTGGGTGCGGCAGCAGCGCGAATATGAGGCGCTGCTCAATGCCCGGCTGAAATTACAGGCCAAACTGGTGACTATCCGCCAGGAGCAGCAAGAATTGGAAGCGCTGCTGCGGCTGGCCAAGTCTAAAGAAGCTACCGTGAAAGCGATCAGAAGCCTGGACGATCTGGAAGGGGTGGGTGATGCCGACATTGCCCGGCTGGGTGAATCCATTCGCTCCCGGCTGGACAAAGCCTCTGCCCACAGTGAAATGTACGCCAGCCGCCTGGATAACCAGATGGACACGTCCCTGGGCAAGGCTGAGTTAGACATTCAATTGGAAGAGCGCAAGCGGCGTTTAGGGTTGGCCGAGCCGTCCGTTTACAAACAGGAAGAACGCGCCGCAGACGAATCGGCAGCAGCAGCAGGGGAGTGAGTTTAGAATGTAGAGACTGGAGATCAGAGATTGGGGATTATCAAATCTCTAATCTCCAATCTCTGATCTCCTCAAGTGGTCATGACCGAAATTGAGGTTGAGCGTTGGCTGCAAGATGGGATTACGGCCGTTAAAGAGGGCCAGCCAGAAAAGGCGCGTCTGCTGCTGCTGAAGGTTGTTGACGCGGCTGAGGACAATGAAAGCGGCTGGCTCTGGTTGAGCCGGGTGGTAGAGGAGGATGCCGACAAACGCACTTGCCTGGAAAATGTGCTGGCGCTGAACCCGGAAAATGCCGCCGCCCGGCGTCTGTTGATCAGCCTGGATAATGGCGGCACGGCCGTTGCCCCCGTCACAACCACATCCCCCCAGATTGTTTACCAGCAGCATGAACAATTTGATGATGTCTGGTCGCGCAATGTGCCCTTGTGTGGCTACTGCGCCGCCCCCATTACGGCTGACGATACGCGCTGCCCGGCCTGTCATCGCCATTTAGTGGTGCAGCTTTACCGCTATGCCAACCCCAGCAGCAGTCTGGTATTGTATTGGTTCACGGTGACGGCCGTTGCCGTCACCTATGCCGCGCAAATTGGCTACAGCGCCGTGACGCTGCAAAACCCGCTGACGGTGATTACCGGCGCTTTGATGATGGTGCTGCTGCTGGTAACGGCCGTTTGCCTCAACTTCCGCCAGTATTGGGCCAATATCCTGGCCATCATGATATTGATCCTCATTATGATTGCCGGTATTGCCCAACTCTTGATCGATCCCGACCTCAGCGCCATTGCCTTTGACCGTTTGGATGTAGCCATCCAGGGGATCGTCGAACCGGTGACGCGGGGTAC
>CAADGU010000065.1 GCA_900696625.1 uncultured Chloroflexota bacterium
CTCTTCCGGCGCCTGGCAATTTTGGCCGGGGAAGATATTGGTATGGCCGACCCCAACGCTATCACAGTGGTCTTAAGCTGCTGGCAGGCGTTTGAACGCATCGGGATGCCCGAAGGCCGTTTCCCGCTGGCGCTGGCGGCGCTCTACCTGTCTACTGCGCCAAAGTCCAATTCCGCCTTTGCCTTTTTTGATGCGCGGGGGGCGGTGGAAAAGGAGCAGGAGGCGGAGGTGCCCAATCATTTGCGCGACGCCAACCGGGACAAGGAGGGCTTTGGGCATGGCGCGGGTTATCTGTATCCCCATGCCTACCGCGACCATTGGGTGGCGCAGCAGTACCTCCCGGCGGCGCTGCAAGGCAAATTGTTTTACCAGCCGTCGGATCAGGGGTATGAGCGGGAGATTCGGGAGCAGGTGGCGCGAAGGCGGGAGGAGCAGATTGCGGCGATGGTGGAGACTGGGAGATTGGGGGATTGGGAGATTGGGGAGATTTATACCACCAGCCCGACGAATAAGGCGCGGGATGCCTGGTTGCAGCGGACGATTAGCAACAGCGGGCAGAATTTGGGGCAGCAGCGGGATCGGTTGTTTGAACTGGCGGCCGTGCAGCGGCATCATCTGGTTTTGGACATCAACGCCGGGTCGGGGCTGCTGACGTGGGAGGCGGTGCGGCGGGCGCCGGAGGGCGGCGTGTGGGCGCTGACGGCCGATCCCCAGGCAGGTGACGCCCTGCGCCAGATGGCCGAACGCCTACCGGAAATGGAACGGCCGTCCATCCTCATTGGCCAGCTTTCCGAACTGGACTACCTGCTGAACCTGCGCGGCGAAGCCGACCTTAAATTCGACCGCATCCTGGCCCGCAACCTCTTCACCGATTACGGATTACGGATGACGGATTACCTATTACAAGGAGATTGGGAGATTGGCGGTGAGGACACCGCGAGATTAAGAGATTGGTTGTTGCCCGACGGCCGTCTCTGCCTCATTCAAACAGTCCCCCGGCACGGGCAGCGGTTGTACCGGCTGGTGGAGTGGGGCGGACAGGCGAAACTGCGTGAGAAAGTGGCCGCCGCCGAGGAGGCCATTTACCATGATGAGAGTGACCCGCTGGTGAATTGGGATGAGGTGGACATACAGGCGGCGTTGACGGCCGTCGGCTTCACCCACATTCACGTGCAACTGGAAACAGAGTCCAGCCAGCGCCAGATTACCAAAGCCCATCTGTCGCGCTGGTTTGGCGAAGGTGAAGGAGAACGGGTGGGGTACGGCCGTCGCCTGCAAAATGGCGGCCTTACTAAAAAAGAGGTCGCCCAGGTAGAGACCCTCTACCGGCAGCAGCTATTGGGGAGGGTGGTGGATTGGGGGACGGCCGTGGCCTTCATCCTTGCTTCGTAAAAATAATCTTTTCGCTTCATACCTGGGAATGAATTCCCAGGCTGAGATAAAAAGTACGCTAAAGCGCACTGAAAGTGGTCTTTCTAACGTGCTTTTAGCACGCGCTTTCAGCACGTTTTTTATCCCAGACGCCGAATTCCATTTGGTGGCT
Organism: uncultured Chloroflexota bacterium; assembly: GCA_900696625.1. Taxonomy (GTDB): domain Bacteria; phylum Chloroflexota; class Anaerolineae; order Promineifilales; family Promineifilaceae; genus CAADGU01. The sequence continues at coordinate 1,544 of CAADGU010000065.1, forward strand.
TTGCCAAGTGTTATTTCCCTTTCTTGTCACCCTGTCGCCTTGCCACCTTGTCAAGTATAATTCACAACATTTATCGGTGAACGCCTTTCGGCAAAAGGGGAGCCATTGTCGGGAGAGGAATAATTACATGCCTTTAGTTGATTTTCGTAAAGAGGCGGAGTCTCTGTTTGATGAGATGGTCGCCAGACGCCGTGATTTGCACCAATACCCGGAAATGGGCTTTGAAGAAATTCGCACGTCTGGCATTGTGGCCGCGCAACTAAACCAGTTGGGGTTTGAAGTGCAGCGGGGCATCGGGCAAACCGGTGTGGTTGGTTTGCTGGAAGGGCCACAGGACGGGCCAACGGTGATGCTGCGTTTTGATATGGACGGCTTGCCCATAATCGAGGAGAGCAGCGAGCCATACGCCTCCAAGAACGTCGGCGTCATGCACGCCTGCGGCCATGATGGGCACACCAGCATGGGGCTGGCGTTGGCAAAAATTATGGCAAAGTACCGGGAGGAAATGCACGGCCGTATTAAATTCGTCTTTCAACCGGCTGAAGAAGGGTTGGGGGGTGCGTTTGCCATGATTGCCGATGGCGTACTGGAAAATCCGCGCCCCGACGTCACCTTTGCCATGCACATCTGGACGCCGGAAGAGGTGGGCAACGTGCGCGTGGTGGAGGGGCCATGTATGGCCTCATCCAGCGTCTTTACCATTACCATTCATGGATTTGGCGGGCACGGCGCGGCCCCCCACCTGGCGAATGATCCCATTGTCGCCGCCGCCCACATTGTCACCGCTCTGCAAAGCATCGTCAGCCGCAACATTAACCCGCAGGAAAGCGTCGTCGTCTCCATCGGCGAATTCCGCGCCGGGACCACCTTTAACGTCATCCCTGACAAAGCGACTTTGAAAGGCACGGTGCGCAGTTACAACAATGAACTGCACCGCCTCATTTACCGCCGCATCCTGGAAATGGCGACGCGCATGGCCGAAGCATTTGGCTGCAAAGCGTCCATGGAGACCATTGCCATTGTGCAGGCGGTGGTGAATGCACCAGAGCCAACGGCCGTTGTCCGCGCTGCTGCTGAAAAGATCGTCGGCGCAGACCGCATCATGGAAAGGCGCACCATGGCCTCGGAAGACATGGGCTTTTTTCTGGATGAAATCCCTGGCTGCTACTTCTTTATTGGCGGCCGGAATGAAGAAAAAGGGTACATCTACCCTCACCATCACCCACGCTTTGATTTTGACGAACGCGCCATGATTGATGGCGTGGCCATCATGGGTGAAGCGGCGGCACATTATGTGTTGAACTCGGCGTGAGGCGTGAGCAGAAGCCCGATGATGGAACGACCCAATGACGAGTGACGAGTGACGAGTGACAAATGACCGATTACGGATCAGCGATTACGGATAACCGATTACGGATAACGGATTACCGCATCGTCTGCCTGGCCGGGGGCGTGGGCGGCGCCAAACTGGCTGCCGGGCTGGCGCAAATTGTGCCGCCACAAAACCTGACCATCATCGTCAACACGGGGGATGATTTTCAGCATGTGGGGCTGACGGTGTGCCCAGACCTGGACACGGTGATGTATACCCTGGCGGGGGTGGCTAACCCGGAGACCGGCTGGGGGCGCGCCGGGGAAAGCTGGCGCACAATGCAAACGGTAACGCAGTTGGGTGGGCCAGATTGGTTTCGCCTGGGTGATTTAGACCTGGCCACACATCTGACGCGGGCGCAATTACTGGGCGAGGGGCAGACGCTCACGGCCGTGACTCGCCACCTCTGTACCCACCTGCACATCCAACCGGTCATCCTGCCCATGAGCGACCAGCCCGCCCCCACCATGATTGAGAGTGATGACGGCCGTATCTTGCCCTTCCAGACCTGGTTTGTGCGTGAACGGTGGCAGCCATCGGTACGCCAAATTATCCTGCCGGCAGATGTGAAAGCCACCCATGCCGTCGTGCGAGCGCTGGAAACGGCCGACATCGTGATTATCGCCCCCTCCAACCCGTTTGTGAGCATTGACCCCATCTTGAACGTGTACCCCATCCGGGCGCTGTTGGAAGATATGCCGCAGGTGGTTACGGCCGTCAGCCCCATCATTGGCGGGCAGGCGGTGAAAGGCCCCGCCGCCAAGATGATGCAAGAAATGGGTATGGAAGTGTCGGCCACGGCCGTCGCCGCCTACTACGGCGACCTGGTAGACCTGTTCATCTACGACCGGCAGGATGAGGGGACATTTGTGGGGGCGGGGGGCACGGCCGTAGCCCTGGATACGATGATGCTGGATGGCGACGGCCGTTTGCGCGTAGCCCAAGACGTATTGCACACCTCCCTCAATTACCTCAACGCCTGATCCCTTTTCATTGATCCCCTCA
>CAADGU010000066.1 GCA_900696625.1 uncultured Chloroflexota bacterium
CCCAAACAGGTCACACTGCATCAAAGTGAGCGGATGAACCATGCTACAAAACAACTCTTCAATTTCTTCTGTTAAATTGTCAACGAGCGGCCGTTTTTGTCGGTCAACCTGGATAGCCCGTGTATGCTGGACTGAACTTTTGGGTTTTTTCTCTGCGTTTTTCATAGGTGAATTGTAGCCAATTTTGGGCTTGACAATTCACAATTGTCCTTAACTTGCAGACAATGCCCTAAGGCTTGAACACCACAGGCAAATAGATAATCCGTGTATCATCAGGTGGAATAATTGTTGTTTCCAGCCGCACCTGATCCAGGTGGAGGGGCTGGCTGAACGTGGCGGGCAGGTTGAAGCCGTAGCCCCACACTTCCGTCAGGGTGAGGCCATCATTTGGCGCGCCCGCCGGCTGGCTGGCGCTGCGTTGGAAGTCGCTGAAGGGCAGGAAGATTTGCCGCCAGCCGTTGAAGTTGTCTACAAAGGAGGCTTCAAACCGTTCGGCCGTGTCTGCGGCCTGGTAGACGCGCACGTAATCCACCGTCATTGTCTGTGGGAAGACGGTGGTGTCATCCGGGTAGCCAGGCCAGGCGCCGCCGACGGCTACATTCATCAGCAGGAAGAAGGGATGATCGAATACCCATTCCGTACCCGGTGGGATGTCGTTGATGGTGGCGGTGAAGAAATTGGTATCGTCAATGTACCAGCGAATGGTTTCCGGTTCCCATTCAACGGCGAAGATGTGGAAATCGTCCGACAAGTCGCCGCTGGGCAAGGTGTGGCTGCCGCTAACACCGCAGCAGCCGGAGTAGCCGGGGCCATGAATGGTGCCATGTACGGTAGCCGGTTCACGGCCGATGTTTTCCATGATGTCCAGTTCCCCTGACTGCGGCCAGCCTACCGTGCCAATATCGTTGCCCAACATCCAGAAGGCAGGCCAGAGGCCCTGTCCATACGGCACTTGCAGGCGGGCTTCGACACGGCCGTACTGCACTTCAAATCGCTGCGAGGTAATCAACCGCGCCGACGTATATTCGCAGGGGCCATAGTAACATTCCAGATCGCTGGTGGCGGTGTTCACTTCGCTGGCAGTGATGACCAGGTTGCCGGCGCCATCCATCGCCGCGTTATCCGGGCTGTTGGTATAAAATTGCAATTCACCATTGCCCCAGCCGGGAATGTTGTTGAGGCTGCCATCGCCCAATTCGGGGCGCCAGACGTTCCGGTCGGGAACTGTACCGGCTGTGTCCTCAAACTCATCGCTCCAGACCAGTACCCAGTCATCTGCTGGCGTAGTGGCGGTGCTAGTGGCCCGGTTATCTTGCAATTCCAGAGTGATCGTTTCGCCGCTATCACGGCCGTATACCCACACACTCAGCCCTTCATACGCCGACCAATCCTGCGCCGCGGCATAACTCTGGCTGAGGTAGGCGGCTCCGCCACGTCGGGCCGCGGCGTCTATCGTCAGCACTGTTTCATACGGCCCCTGGTTGGGCAGCGCCATGCCAGACCCCGCCAGGATTTCGGTGAAGGTCAGTTCAACGCCGGCGTTATCATAGAAGCGGTGGAAGCCTTCAAAATCATCCAGCAGGTGGGGATCGGCCGTGTCTGCTTCCGTAATGTTCAGCAGGGCACGATACGGGTAGCTGCGTGCAGCGTTAACCGGTGTATCCAGTATCAACATGACCAGTTGGTCGCCTTTGGCTTTGCCATTGTGCAAGGTTTGCACGGTAAAGGTGTGGCTGGTTTCGCCGGGGGCAAAGACCAGTACGCCGTTGGCAGGCGCAAAATCATGCACCGGGGAGGCATGGCTTTCGGCGGTACGGTAACTCACCGTTATCGGTTCGGTGTGGGTCATGTTGAGCGTGACGGTGATCACGGCCGTGTCTCCCTCTGCCACTGCAAAATTGGCCGCCGCAAACGACACACGGGGCATGGTATCGCCGCCGGTATTGCCGTAAATGGCTACCTGGTCTACATAGTTCGTCTGCGCCCCCATGGGCACTGAGCCGTAAACGCCAAAGGCATACCCATGCACCTCTGTCAGCGTGAAACCATCGTTGGGTGCGCCGTTGCCGATGTCCTTGCGGTTAAAATCGCTGAAAGGGATGGCGAAAAAGCGCCAGCCATTAAAGTTGTCGGGGATGTCAATGCTGTACCGTTCGGCGTCGTCGCTGGTGGCGCCTGGATTGCGATTGTCCAGAATGTCCATGAAGAGTGTGCCGCCGGTATTGTTGCCATAAAGCCAGAAACAAACGCCCTCATAGGTACTCCAATCTTGTGGCGTCCATTGTGTCACCGTCTCATCTTCAAAGGCGTGGGTGAAGCCGGCCCATTGGCCGCTGCCGACGGTGGTGTCTAGCTGCAAGACAGTATTCGGTGTGCCCAGGCCGGGAACGGGTTCTGGTGTGCCATTGGTGACAACTTGCGTCAGGGTGATGGCCGAACTGGCGGCGGGCGCATTCCAGATGAGCCAGCCAATATCGGCCGTGCCGTCCACACCGCTGACCAGTTCTGTGAGTTCGTAATCGTCAATCACGGTGGTGCGCACAATGACCGCCACCTGATCCACAAAGTTGGTTTGCGCGCCCGTGGGCACGGAGCCGTAAACGCCAAAACCATAGCCGTGAACTTCGGTGAGCGTAAAACCATCATTGGGTGCGCCATTCCCAATCTCTTTGCGGCTAAAGGCGGTGAAGGGAATTTCAAAGTAGCGCCAGCCGCTGAAATTGTCGGGGATGTCAAAGCTGTACCGTTCGGCGTCATCACTGGTGGAGTTGGGATTACGGTTATCCAGAATGTCCATGTAGAGCGTGCCGCCAGTATTGTTGCCATAGAGCCAGAAGGCGACGCCTACGTAGCGGCTCCAATCTTGCGTTACCCATTGGCTGACGGTTTCATCTTCAAAAGCGTGGGTAAAACCGGCCCATTCGCCGCTGTCTACGGCCGTGTCTAGCTGCATGACGGTGTTGGGTATGCCCAAACCGGGCACGGGTGGCGGCGCGCCATCGCTGACCACCTGCGTCAGGGTGATGGCAGAAGTGGCAGCCGGGGCACTCCAGGTAAGCCAGCCAATATCGGCCGCGCCGTCTACGCCACTGACCAGTTCGGTCAGTTCAAAATCATCAATCACCACCAGTTTGGTGTTGGCCGGATTCGGTTCCTCGTCGTCCAGAATAATCAGGGTGGCCTGGTGGGGATGACCGAGGGTGACGCTGACGGGGTCGGATAGAAGCAAACCTAGTTGGCGAGTGCCGTCGGCGTTGCCATTGTCCAGTGTGGTGACGGTGAAGGTTTGCGCCAGGGTTCCTGGCGGGAAGGTGAGGGCGCCGCTGGCGGCGGTGTAGTCGGTACCGGCTACGGCCGTGCCATCCACCGTCTCATAGGAAACCGTTACCGGTTCGCTGCTGGTCATGTTCAGGGTGACGGTGATCACGGCCGTGTCCCCCTCCGTTATCTGGAAACCGGTTTGGGCAAAAGCCACCGCCAGTTCGGCCTGGCTGGGATCGCCATATACCGCCAATTCATCCAGCACAATGGCCGCATCGGCCATCGGCAGCGGGAAAGCCCAGGCGCGCATCTCCACCAGATTCAACCCATCATCAGGCGCGCCCGGTTCCTGAAAAGCGCTGCGGAAAAAGTCGGTAAAGGGCAGCGAGATCAGACGCCAGCCGCTGAAATTGTCGGTAATAGTGGCCTGGAATCGCTCCACGACGGGATTGCCAGGGGTGCCATCCTGAATTTCCAGGGCATAGGCGACGCCGTTGTTTTGCCCATACACCCACAATGTTACGCCGTCCAGGGCGCTCCAATTTTGGACCGGCGTCAGCAGTGCGCCAAAGCCGCCCCAATCGGTGACGTTGTAAGTGCCGGAGAGGATGCCATTGTCCCCCACCTGGCCGGGCAAGGCGTAGGGATCGGTATCGCTGATGGTGGCAAAATTGGGGGCGACGGTAGAGCCAGGGCCGTTGTATTGGAACCAGCCGGCGGGCGCGCCGCCGGTGAAGTCGGCAAAAGGTACTATTTCAATGACTGCCAGATTGTCTAACATGAAGGCGGCATTTCCTGCCGGCAAGGGGAAGACCCAGGCGGCGATGGCTGTGAGTTGGAAGCCGTTATCCGGCGCGCCGGGGTCCTGGAAACCGCCGCGCACAAAGGTGGCGAAGGGCAAGGTGATTTGCTTTTTGCCGGTGAAGTCATCGGCGAAAAATGCCTGGAACCGTTCCACCACCGGGTCAGAACCATCTTGCAGTTCAAAGGCATAGGTGAGGCCGGAATTTTGGCCGTAAAATTCAAAGGTAACGGCCTGATAATTGGACCAGTTGGCGGCGGGCAGCAGGGCGCCAAAACCACCCCAGTCAGTAACGTTAAAGGTCAGGGATAAAACGCCAGTGCCGCTAATGGTGATAAAAGCGGGGGTAAGAGTGGAGCCGGGGCCGTTGTATTGAAACCAATCCGGTGGCGCGCCGCCTTCAAAGTCGGCGATGATGGCGGTGGGGGCGTGGGGGGATTGGGCAACGGCCGTGCCGCCTTCATCAGTAACCCTTTCTACTGGCGCTGCCAGCGTCAGGCTGGTAAATAACAAAATGGCTGACAGCAAGGCAACGGCCGTCAGCCATAAAACAGTAAAAAATCTGCGGATTTTCATGGGGTTTCTCCTTCTGTTTGTAAAACCAATTGACGAAAGGGGTGAACTTTGTTACATTCTTTGAAACCGATTTCATTATTATGTCGAGAAATGATGTAATTTCTGAAACCGATTTCAGAAAATGTAGCATATTTCCATTTTCGTGTCAACGAAACGGCCGTTGACAGGATATAATCCCCACCGAGGTATGGCATGTCCCTGAATGAGAAAATTACCATTGCTGATATTGCCGCTCATGCGCAGGTGTCTAAAAGCACCGTCTCGCGGGTGCTAAATGAGACCACCCCGGTGGCGGCGGATAAACGGGAGGCGGTGCTGGCGGCCATGGCCGCGCTGAACTACAAGCCCAATGTATTTGCCCAAAGCCTGGCCAGCGGGCAGTCACTCAGCATTGGCGTGTTGACGCAAAATTTTGGCTCGCCGGTGTATGACGTGATCATGCGTGGCGTCTTGTTAAGGTTGGAAGAGACGCCGTATTCGCCGCTGTTTGCCGACGGCCGTTGGCATCCAGAGACGGAACAAAAAGCGATAGAAACATTTCTAGACCGGCGGGTGGATGGTCTGATCCTCATTGGCGGCTACTGCCCGGAGGAGGCGTTAGAGGAAACGGCGCGGCGGACGCCTTTAATTATTGTGGGCCGCGAAGTCTCTGGCCTACCTAACCACTGCCTGAATGTTGATAATGAGCAGGGGGCGTATGCTATCACCCGCTATCTCATTGATTTGGGCCACCGGGATATTGTGCATATCACCGGGATTCTGGCGCATGAAGATGCGGCGCAGCGGTTACAGGGCTACCGGCAGGCGCTGCTGGACGTGGGCATTGAGCCGCACCCTGATCTGGTGATTGAAGGTAATTTCCGCCGCCAGTCTGGCATGATGGCGACGGAGATGCTGCTGCTGCGGGGACGGCCGTTTTCCGCTATTTTTTGCGCCAATGACCAGATGGCCTTTGGGGCGCGGCTGGCCTTGTACCGGCGGGGCATCCGGGTGCCGGATGATGTATCGTTGGTTGGTTTTGATGACCAGCCCGATTCGGCTTTTATGACGCCGCCGCTGACGACCATGCGCCAACCGGCGGAGGAGATGGGGCGAATGGCGGCTACGGCCGTGCTGCAACTGATCAAAGGCGTTTCGCCTGATCTGCCACTCTTTCAAACGGAGTTGGTCATTCGGGAATCGGTGAGCCGGCATCATTAAGAACGTGAGGCGTGACGAGTGACGAGTGACGAGTGATTGGTTGGTCACGCATCACTCGTCACTCGTCACGTGTCACGTGTCACGCCGAAGATCGGGTCATAATATGAGTGGTAAATGGATACGGCCGTTAATTTGCCCGGTTTGTGCGCAGCCGTTGGGTGATTACGGGCAGACGTGGCAGTGCCCGATGGGTCACTCTTTTGACGTGGCCCGTGAGGGGTATGTTAACCTGCTGCGCCGTCACAAAAAACTGCCGGGCACGGTGGGTGATGCCCCAGAGATGCTGCGGGCGCGGCGAGAATTTTTGGCGCGGGGATTTTATGAGCCGTTGTCTGATGTGGTCAATGAGATGGTGGCAACGGCCGTGGCTGACCACCCGGCCCCGGTGATTGTGGATGTGGGTTGTGGCGAGGGGTATTACCTGCGACGGCTGGCGCAGCGGTTGGCCGGGCAACCGGCGGCGTTGTTTGGCGTGGATATTGCCAAGACGGCCGTGCGGCTGGCGGCGAAGGGTGGGGGTGGGTACGGCCGTTACCTGGTGGCCGACGTAAATGAACAGCTCCCCTTTGCCGACCAATCCGTTCACATGCTCTTGAATTTGTTTGCGCCGCGCCATCCGGCCGAATTTGCCCGGCTGGTAACACCCGGCGGCTTGCTGCTCGTCGTCATTCCCGCGCCAGACCATTTACAATCATTGCGCGAGCAGTTTGCTTTGATGGGTATTCAGGCGGAAAAAGAGGCGCATATAACCGCGCAGTTTGCCGGTTTGTTTGCGGCGCAACCGGCCCAAACAGTGCGCTTTCCGCTGCAACTGGATACCCTTTCCCTGTCCTGGCTCATCCAGATGATGCCCGGTGCGCGCCACCTGACACCGCCGCAGCAAGAGGCTATTGCGCAGTCACCCGCGCTGGAGACGGTTGCCAGTTTTGTGGTGCTAAGAATGATGCGTGATGCGTGATGCGTGACCCGATAACCGATTACCGATTACCAGGCAGCGGTTCGCCGGGCAGGGAGAAAAGGTCAGTGGGGGCGGTGGCGGGGGCCAGGAGGCGGAGGGCGCGGGTTTTAACGGAGAAGTGGAGTGGGGTGTAGCCCGCTTTGTCGCCGTCGGTCTGGCAGGCGGCGGGGGGGGTGGCGTGGATGGTGATGGTACGGCCGTTGACCCGCGTGATGTTGGGGTGGTGGTGATGCCGCTCAAATTTGGCTTCGTATAGAAATTGGATCGTATCGGCCAGCCCTTCCCCCCGGAATAACCATACCTCCACCTGCCCATCATCCAGCCGGGCGTCTGGGCTGAGGACAATTTGCCCGCCGGCGTATAAACGACAGTTGCTAATCAGGGCCAACACAAAGTGATCTTCAAAACAGACACCATCCACCTCCACCACACCGTTCATGGTGGGCAAATAGGGAGCGGCAGCCAGACTTTGAATGTAGTAGCCCAGGCGGCCCAGCCGTTTAGACCAGCGCGGCCGGGGTTCGACGCGGTTAACCAGGTAGCCATCTACGCCGGTGCCGGCCCACAGCAGCCAGTTACGGCCGTGACCCTCTTCATCTTCCAGCCAGCCCATGTCCATGTACTGCACCCGGCCGGCTAACAAGGTCTCGGCGGCTGCCAGCAGTTTGTGTTTTTCTATGCGGTTAGGTAGGGGCATGTGCAGTTCGCGGGCGAAGGAGTTGGCGGTGCCAATGGGCAGCGGGGCCAGGATGGTTTCCGTACCGGCCAGACCGTTGGCTACCTCCCCCAGTGTGCCGTCGCCGCCAGCCGCTAACACGAGTTGACGGCCGTCTTGTGCGGCTTGTTGGGCTAAGATGGTGGCATGACCAGGGGCGTTGGTTGCCTGGGTAGTGACCTGCCAACCATGCGCCTGCCACAGGTCAGCCACTAAGGCTATCGGCGCGGCTAAGTTGGCGGGCCCAGCTAGAGGATTGTATATCAGGGTCGCTCGCAGCGGTTTTTTCACAGCTTACCCAATAATGATACAGTTCATCGGCCAGTAGGTCAGCCGGTGTGCTGCTGGTATCTACAATGAGGTGTTCGCCGACGACGGGTTCTTGCGCCTCGACCATCCATTTATACACAGACCAGTCGGCATCTGACAAGTCAGTTTCGCGGCGATTGCCGCTGTTGCGCTGCTGCAACCGTTCCCGAATCACGTCCTGGCCGGCCTGAACGTAACAAACGGCCACGGGGGCGCCGGCGCGCTGTGCCACTTTCTTGAGGTGTTCACGGCGCGCCGCCAGATAATTGGAGGCGTCAAACACCACCCGCTGGCCTTGTTTGAGGCGGGCTTCAATGATGGAGTAACAAACCTCATAGACCAACATCATTTCCGCGGCGGTATAGGTGGGTTTGTTGCGCATGAGGAGGCGAATGTTGTCGGTGCTGACAACAACGCAGGAAACTCTTTTTTGTAATTTTTCGACAACTGATGATTTGCCTGTACCGGGCAAGCCGACCATCATCAAGAGGCTGCCCCCTTCCCGAACATAAGGCGCTGATGGCAGGTAGTCGTCAATATCACTAACGATACTATGCAAGTACATGTATAACTTCCCGGTGGCGGGCATTAACAAAGATTCTGCATACATCTAATCGTTGTGAATCGCCATTTTGTAATGTACCCCAAGGGTTTAGGTGTCGGTGCATTTTTACAGAAGTTTGGTTAAGAATAGGATTACTATTTTGCTTTTTTGCTGAAGACGCCGGTAGCAAGCATAGGAAAATGGTCATGTGGGGCGTTGATTGGCTACGGCCGTGAGCCGGCGGTACGCACCTATAAAGAGTGGTTCTTTGGGAACTCAGGGGGTTGATAGGCCCCTTCGACAAGCTCAGGGCAGGCTGTGATGCGTGACGAGTGACGCGTGACCAGAGAGACCACACGCATCACTCGTCACATGTCACGCCGAACCCCATGAAATCCTGTAGAGCCTAAAGAGTCTGTTTTATATTCCTGATCGACAGGCGTCTCGCCATCCCGTAACGTAGCATACAGCCGGTCTACGTAATTCCCGCCCTCTACAAACAGGTCATTTATTTCTGTCGCATCCATAAAACGATCCCAGGTGGTGTGGATGAAGGTGATACGCCGCCATTGTAAGCTGATGATGGGGCGCTCTAGCAGTTGCAGGGGCCCAAGCTGCACTTTGTAATACCAGGCGTCGGCCTGGGGGTGATCCCCTTCCTCTGGGAATAGGCTGCGCCGTGTGACCAGTTCGTGCCCCAAACGCGGCGCGTAGTAGCGAATGGACCATTTGTTTTCCCCGAAGCGCCGCCCAAAATAAAAAGCATAATACTCGGCAAATAAACCTTTGGGCGCATGGTCTTGGGGAATGCGGTACCACCCCTGCTCTTGCAGAATGGCAAAATCGGATGGTTTCGGCAGGTACGTGACCAAAACACGATCTTCAGGATACATCTCTCACCATTTGAATGAACTGCAATGGGTTGGTGTGGAGCAAGCAGTTTCTTGATGGAACAGATTTTAGATCAGAAGCCTGAGAGCTGTCAAAAGTATAGAGAGGTGGAAATGATTGCGATATAATCAGGGCATAATGGGATTCAATGGGTGAGATATGCCGGAGTTACCAGAAGTCGAGACAACGGTGCGGGCGTTACGGCCGTACCTGGTGAACCGCACCGTGACTTATGTGCAAAATAATTGGCCGAAGCATGTGGTTACACCCACGCTGCCGGAGTTGCAGATGCGGCTGCACGGCCGTACCATCACCGCCATCAACCGCCGCGCCAAATATCTGGTTTTTTCCCTGGATGACGATGAAACATTGATCATCCATCTGAAAATGTCCGGGCGATTGCTGGTAGTGGCGCGGGATGACCCGGCCGATAAACATGTGCATACAACCTTTGGGTTGGATAACGGGCAGGAACTGCGGTTTTGGGATCAGCGCAAATTTGGCCGGGTCTATCTGGTGCGGGAGGTGCAGCAGGTGTTGGGTAGGTTGGGGCCAGAGCCGTTGGCGGCGGATTTTACGGTGGAACGGTTAGCAGAAAGGCTGCACGGCCGTCGCCGCATACTCAAACCCCTTTTGCTCGACCAGACGATGATAGCCGGCATTGGCAATATCTATGCCGATGAGTCGTTGTTTTATGCCCGCCTGCACCCGCAGCGCACGGCCGATTCGCTGACGCCAGACGATGTGGCGGCGCTGCACGCGGCCATACAAAAATCATTGCGTTTAGGCATTGACCGCGAAGGCGCCAGTATTGATCTTTATGTAAAGCCAGATGGCAGCAAAGGGGATATGCAAAATGCAGTAGCCGTTTTTCGGCGTACCGGGCAGCCGTGTGTGCAGTGTGGTACGCCGATACGGCGCATGGTGTTGGGTGGGCGCAGTACACATTTTTGCCCGCATTGTCAGGTTTAATCCGCGCACACTGTGGATTACTTTTTACGAGGAGATGCTATGAAGAAAGAAGTCGAAGTCATGCGCGTATTACGAGTACCACCGATGGGTAAACTGGTGGTGGAGTTCCGGGGCAATCGGTATGAGAATATCGCCCAGGTGAGTGAGGAAAAGGTGAAGCGGTTTTTGCTGACGGCCGTTGGTGAACTGATGGCTTTCAGCGGCGGTTATCAAACATTGGTAGATGAAGGGCTGGCGCCGCCCATCATCACGAGCGACAGCAAGACCCAAAGCGACGAATCCTTATCTGAGCAACAAGCCAGGTTTTTAGCCAGCCTGGAAGCATCCCGTGATGCCCTGAAAGCTGAAAAAAAGAGGATCAGCAGCCTGTCCGGCATAAGCCATGTGAGTGCCGCCCCTTCCTCTGCGCTGAACCCGGTGGAACAAATAGACCGCATCTTACAGCAATATGTGGAAGCCGACCCGGAGTTATCGGGCCGTTCCATTCATCTGGTGCAACATCCCGCCGGCGGGCTGCAAATTGACGTGGACGGCAAACGGTACCAGCGCCCCAGCGAAATTGACGATCAACGGATTCAAATTTTGATCAAAAAAGCCATTAAGGAATGGGAAGCGGGGTAGGGATAGGGGAACGTAATTGGTAATCCGTAATCGGTAATCGGACTTCGGTTCACGGCTTACGGAAACGGCGTGTGGCCGTTGTCGCTAAAGGCGGGCGGCAGCCATTGTTCAAACCGGGCAATGAGTGTGCCTCGTTCTTCTTCGGGCAAAAAGGCTGCCTGAGCTGCATTTAGCACCATCTGGCGCAAGAGGGGGTAGCTTACCTGCAAAGTTTGCAAGGCAATTTCGTATTCATCTGTCAGGGTGACGTTACTGACGGCGGGGTCGTCGGTGTTCAGCGTGGCTTTGATGCCCAAATCCAGCATATCACTCAGTGGGTGGTGGGCCAGACTGTGTACGACGCCTGTTTGCAAATTGCTGGTCAGGCATACTTCCAGGGCAACCTGGCGTTCGCGTACCAGGCGCAGAATGCGCGAGTTTTCAATGGCGCGGATGCCATGCCCGATGCGGTCGGCATAAAGCTCTTCGATGGCTTCACGCACACCATAGGCGCTGGCCCATTCACCGGCATGGATGGTGATGCCCATGCCTACTTCTTTGGCTTCTTTGAACAGGGGGGTGAAAGGGGCGGAAGGGAATTTGACTTCATTCCCGGCTAAATCCAGTCCGACAATGCCTTTGCCAAACCGGTCGAAGGCGACGTCGGCCACTTCGCGCGCCTGGGAGATGGGGTCATGCCGTACCAGGGTGATGATGAGGCCGACGTCAATGTCGTAATCGTGGCTGGCTTGCTGCACGGCCGTTGTCACCCAATCCGTCACATCCCCCAAACTAAAACCACGCACACGGGAGAGCGCCTGGGGGCTAAAACGCAGTTCCAGATATTTGATATTGTCGGTGGCGGCATCGGCGACGGCTTCGTAGGCCAGCCGGTAGATTGTTTCCGGCGAGCGATAGAAATGGCGCAGCACCTCAAATTTGCGCAGGAACGCTTCGTGGTGAGCGGGATCGTCGGTGACTTGCACATACGGCCGTAGCTGATCCAGGCTCTTTACTGGCAGCCCCAGGTTATACTCCAGCGCAATTTCATACAGCGTTTGCAGACGCAGAGAGCCTTCCAGATGACGGTGCAGGTCAATCTTGGGCAAATCTTGAATCGTGGTTAATCCAACTTGATAACTTTTATCTGACACTGGTTTCCTATCCCAGATACGGCAGATAGGCTAAGAGGAGGGATAACAGGTAAAAACCTGCTATTCCTCGGCTACATCTGCTTGCGCTTTTGGTAATGTAAACAGGAAAGAACTACCTTTGTTAAGTTCACTTTCCACCCAAATCTTACCATGATGTGCATCAATAATCCGCTTCACAATGGCCAGGCCAATGCCGGTACCGCCAAAACGCCGCCGCGATGAGCCATCAATCTGATAAAACCGTTCAAAAATACGTTGGTGTTTGTCGGTGGACATACCAATACCCTGGTCTGCCACAGAAATACATACCACATCATCTTGTTCTATCAGGTTGACAGTAATGACGCCACCGTCTGGGCTAAATTTAATCGCATTGCCGATCAAATTGTCAATCACCTGGTTAACACGCCCTTTATCAATGTGAACCATCCCCTTAACCTCGATGGGGGCCATACGCACGGTGAGGCCTTTCTTTTCGGCGACCATACTGTGCCCGGCAACGGCCGTTTGCAGCAAATCCGCCATCGCCACAGTCTCTAACTGCAAGTTGCCCGAATCAATCCGTTGCAGCGTGATAATATCCTCAATAATGCGCGTAATGTCATCCGTCTTGTCAGACACAATCTGCAAATACTCTTGTTGTTCCGGCGTTAGCAGCCCCCGGTCGCCATCCATCAACAAATCCACATACCCCTTCACAAACGTCAACGGTGTGCGTAGTTCATGGGATACATTCTGCACCAATTCATCCTTCAGCCGGTCGCTTTCTTTCAATTCCTCATAGGCCACCGCCAACTCTTGTGCCCGCTTTTCTAATTCTTCAAATAAGCGGGCATTGGCAATGGCCACGCTCACCTGGGCTGCGGCAATGGTCATCAACTGTTTGTCAGATTCCGAGAAAGCATTCGGTTGGTCGCTGTCCACCGTCAGCGTCCCTACCGGTTCATCCCGAATCACCAGCGGCACCGCCAGCAAACTGCGCACCACCAGGTCAAAAAAGAGGAATTCCGGGTCTCTGTGCGCATCGCGGGTATATACCAGTTTGCCTTCTTTGATCACTTTACCGGAAATGCTGCCTTCCAGCCTCATGTGGGCGTGCATAAACTCCGGTTCCACCCCATCGGCCGCTTTTACCGTCAACTCAGTCCTATCTTCCGTCAGCATAGTAATGGTGCTGGCGCGGGCATTGAGCAGGCGGCGCAGGCTTTGCACAGTGGTCTGTAAGACCGATTCCAGATGTAAATTACCGGTGACGTGTTTGGCCATCTCCACCAGCGCGGACATATCGCGCAGGCGGCGCTGCGAATCCGCATAGAGGCCGGCATTACGCACGGCCACAGCCGCATGTTCCGCCAACAAATTGAGCAGCAGCATCTCTTCCTCGCTAAAGACATGCGGCTCTTTGTAGGTGGTGGTAAACGCGCCGATGACTTCATCGCCAAATTTGAGGGGGAAGCCGGCAATGGCGCTGATGCCCCATGATTTGGCCTGCGGCGTTTGGAAAAATGGGTGGCTGGCGGCATCGTTGATGACAATGGGATGCCCTTCGCGGACAACGGTAGCGGTTAGCCCTTCACCGGAGGCGCGTGGTTTGGCTACAGCCGGTTTGCGGCTGCCATCGCGCCACAGCGCCGACGAGAGCGAAAACTCCTGGGTGGCAGCATCATAGAGGTAAATGTGCAGGTTGTTGGCGTCAATCAGTCTAAGGGCCGATTCGCTAATGGCATCCAGCACCGCGTTCAAACGCAGAGGCGAATTTAGCTGCAACACGATGCGGTGGAATGTGGATAGTTCGGCAATACGCCGGTTGGCCTGGCCAAACAGGTGGGCATGTTCAATGGCTACGGCTGCCTGCCCGGCCAGATTTTGGGCCAGACGCAGTTCTGCGGGGCTGTAGCTGCGGGGTTTGGTCATTTCGCCCAGAGCCAACAGGCCAAATATATTGCTGCGTCTGACCAGCGGCACCAGCAGCAGTGACCGCAGTTTTGCTTCGCGCAGCAGTGTCAGGTCTTCTTCTGTCCAGGCTTCATCTATGCGCAGGCTGCTTAATTCCTGCGTATCTAAAACCCGCTGCACAATGCTGTAGGATTCCAGGTTGTTAATCTGGCTTAACCCCAGATGGGATGGGCTATCGGTTTGATCATCAAAGTGGAATTGGTTTCTGTGAGCAGCGGGGTGCAAACTTTGCTGATCTTTGTCCCAGACAAAGATGGTGCAGCTGTCTACCTGTAAGGCGCGTACCATTTCAGAAACAACGGTTTGTAAGACAAAATCCTGGTCCAGGTTGGCGGTCATGGTGGCGCTGGCCTGGTACAGGGTGCCTAATTCGGCAAGCTGCTGCTGGGTTTGTTGGTAGAGGCTGGCGTTTTGGATGGCAACGGCGGCATGAGCGGCTAAGGTGGAGGCCAACCATTCGGCACGGCCGTTAAAAGCATTCACCTCGTGGCTATCAAAAACAAGGATGCCTTGCAGTTGGCCGCCGGAGAGTAAGGGGGTGGCCATCCAGGAGCGGATTTTGCTGCCTTCGGGGTAGGGCTGCCAGCGGTCGTCTTCACGCACATCATCTATGCGGATAATTTCTTTGTGTGTATGAATTTCTTTGATGAGCAGCGCGTCTCGCCAGATGGCTTCAATTTGAGCCGGGGTCAGGCGAATGGGGCGCTCGTAAAAGTCGCGGCTGGCGGCATATTTGAGGGTTTTGTCTTGCCAGAGGAAGACGAAGGCGTTGTTGTAGGTGACAACATTGCCCAGCGCCAGCAGCAGCCGTTCCACGACGACATCCTTTTCCAGCGAAGTGCTGATGATGGCAATGGCCTGGCGCAGGGCAACGGCCGTCTGGTAATCCTGTGTGCCTTTATCTACCAATTCCTGGGTGAGGGCATATTGGCGAATGTTTTGCACGATGGTGGCGATGTCGGTGGTGACGGCCGTGAGTACCTGCAAATCGTCAGCCGTATAACGGCCGGCGGTGGCGCTTTGCAGACAGAGCGCGCCCATCACCTCATCTTCTTGTCGCAGCGGCAGGCACAACACGGATCGCGGCTGGAAATGGCCCGGTAGGGTGGGGGCAGGTTGGGTGGCGCTCTGCCAGTCGGCCGTGAGAAAGGGCATGTTGTTCTCAATGACCCAGGCCGTCAGGTGCGATTGGTCGAGCAAGGAGATGGGATGCAGGCTCAGTTTCTGCCCGTTTTCTACGGCCGTGGCAAATTCAATCGTATCCGTTTGTGGTTCCACCAGGGCAATAAAACTGGCGTCTGGCTGGTAAATGTGAATGAGCTGCTGGTGGATTTCGGTTAATGCCTGGGCCAGGGGTTGCAACGGCCGTGCCCCTTCCGTGACGCGATAAATAGTTTCAATTTGTGTGTGGGAGCGGAAACAAGGGGCGCTGGCCATCATCAGGGCGGCGATGGCCGCCAGTTCTCTGGTATTTTCGTCCAGCACATGGCCAGGAACAAACAACCGGTAGCCAGACTGGCCGATGGGGAAGGTAGCCTCTGTGGTAGGGGATGGGGCTGGGGAAACGGCCGTTTCCACCACATCCACCTGTTCTATATCCAGATATTTCCGGGCAAAAGAGGCGGCCACATCCAACAGCGCCGCGACCGTATGGACGCGCTGCAAATCGTAGCGCAACTCCTTGAGAGCAATGAAGTGAGTCGTAAAGTCCGGCATAATCAAATCCGTATTATGTAAGGGAGTAAGCATGATTCAAATAGGAATTATCGTTTAGTTGTTAGACCTGACAGGTTTCCAAAAACCTGTCAGGTCTTGTTTCAGGCGAATCATTCCATGTTTTGTAAGTGCCGTCAATCTGGCCTGGTGAAAGTGCCGTAAAAAGATAGTGAGGCCAAAAAGAAAAAGCAGCACATGACAAATTGTGCTGCTTTTGATCTTATGTCAAAAAGAACCGGGTCGCAAAGCTAACATGACCCGATTGTAACACATTATCGGCGTGCTTTACCGCCAGCGCCGGATTTTGCCGGTTGTTTTTGCCCGGCGGGGGCCGCCTGGCCCTGCTGCTCATGGCGCATGTGGCAATTCTTGTATTTCTTGCCACTGCCACACGGACAGGGATCATTGCGGCCAACTTTGGGCACATCGCGGCGCAGTTCCACCCCTTTGCCACCTTCACGCCTGACCACGGCAAAACCGGCGTCACGCGCCTGTTCCTGGTAGCGATGTTCTGCTTCTTGCTGCTGTACAAAGGCCTGGTGCTGGGCAATATCCCGGAAGAAGCGGTCGGCAATATCCTTTTCGATATTGTGGCGCATGTCCTGGAACATTTCCGCCGAGCGGATTTTGTAGATGACTTTGGGGTCGCGCTGGCCCAGGGCTTCCAGGCCAATTTCACGGCGCAGGTCGTCGGCAGCGGTCAGGTAATCGCGCCATTCGCGGTCAATGGCGCTCAGCAGTAGGGTGCGCTGGTAGTTGCGGTATTCCTGTTCGCCAATGTGTTTGCGCCATTTGTCTTGTTGGCTATGCACGTATTCCACCAGGGCAATTTCTAGCTGATCAGCGTCCATGGCGGCGATGGTTTCCATCAGCAGTTTGTGTAACGCTTTGTCGGCGTTTTGTTTGAAGCGCTGCTGCCGGTTAGGGGCGTTGTTGGCGTTGAGACCTTCCACGTTGAACTGGTTGAAAGCGGTGGTGAGGTCTTCAACGGCCGTGCCCCATATCCGCTCTCGTTCCGCCGGTTCCAGTTCCACCTGCTCGGTCACAAATTCGTTAAAGAACGTTTCCACCAACTCCAGATAGGCGCGGCGGGTGTTTTCCCGCGCCTGCTGCTGTCCCGTTTTGCGCAGCGCCAACGCCCCCAGGTTGGGCACGGGGGGGAACAGCGGCAAAAAGCGGTTCATCGCCTGGAAAAGCTGGTACAGGTTGTGCCCGCTTTCGGCGTTGTCGTAGACCAGTTCCATCAACCGGGTGTTCAGTTTGGCCGGGCTAAGCGTCGCCAGTTCGTTGCGGTCCAGATTCACAATACCGGGCAGCAAACCACGCAAGCGGGCGATCACGGCCGTGAGATGCACCTGATCCGTCGCGTCTGTGCTGAAATCGGAGATGATGCGCTCAATTTCGCCCCGGCAATACTGCTCATAATTAGTGACGTAATGCTCCACCAGTTCGGCAATGGATTTGGCAAAGGCGTCATTGATCTTCTCATCATAATCCCTGCCATCAGACATCAAGATGGTGCGCCGTTCGTTGTAAATGGCCTGGCGCTGCCGGTTCATCACATCGTCGTACTCGACGATGTTTTTGCGCATGTCGAAGTTGTACCCTTCTACCCGCTCCTGGGCGCTTTCGATCATCCGGTCTAACACGCCAAATTCCAGGGGCATATCTTCCGGCAGATTGGACAGCACCCCCTTGTTCATCCAGCTTTTCAGCCGTTCGCCACCAAAACGGCGCATCAGTTCATCTTCCAGGGATAGGAAGAAGCGAGAAGAGCCGGGGTCGCCCTGGCGGGCGGCGCGGCCGCGCAGCTGATTATCAATGCGCCGTGATTCGTGCCGCTCGGAGCCGATGACGTGTAGACCACCCAACTGCCATACTTCATGCCGTTCCTGTTTGGTCTGGCGCTGCGTTTCTTCAATCCGCGTTACCAGGTCGGCGGGCATACCCGGAATTTCGGCCACAATCTTTTCGGCCTCAGCCCGGTCGGCGGCCATGATGGCCCGGATGATGGCGGCGCGGGCGTTGTAATGTTTGTCAAAGACGATCTCGGCCAGGAATTGGGCCGCCAATCCATTATCGGCATGAACGCGCTGGTAACGGCCGTACATATCGGCCTGGCGGGTGGCGTCTTCCACCAGGGCCACATCCACGCCAATCTCTTCCAGATATTCGCGGGCTTCGCCCAGAAAGCCGCTGTTTACCCAGCGCAGCACTTTCATCAAATTGTCGTAATCAATGTCATACGTCCGGCGCAGTTGTTGCGAGAGGAACCCCATAACCTGGACGCGCTCGATTTCGGCTAACGCCTCGTCCATCTCTTGTTTTACTTCCAGCAGCCAATCCACCAGATTTTCGGATAGTTTGCTGTGTTTGCGCGCCATCTCGCGGGCAGTTTCTTCGCCCTCCTCCAGCAATTTGAAGGCGAGCTGGTTGAGCAACGGCCGTGAGAACAAATCATTCTCCATCATCTCCGCTGCCAGCCCTTCGGGGTTGCCGCCCAACAAAATGTCCGTACCGCGCCCGGCCATGTTGGTGGAGATCGTGACGGCGCCTTTGCGGCCGGCCTGGGCCACCACCAACGCCTCCGACTGGTGCATCTTGGCGTTCAAGACGGTGTGCGGAATGCGTTCCCGTTCCAACATTTTGTGAATGGTTTCCGAATGTTCTACCGAGGTCGTACCCACCAGGATCGGTCGGCCTGCTTCCCGGTACCGTTTAATTTCATTGATGATGGCCTTGTCTTTTGCCGCCTCGTTGCCGTAAATCTGATCGGGAAAATCGAGACGTTTGAAGAAAACAGGGTCTTTCGTTTGGGGATCGGCGTAAGCGATACGTTCCCCACTCTCGATCTTCTCCTTCTGCTCTATCAGCCCCATCGCCCCGGTGTCCACGATGTATTGCACGTTCGTCGGCAGCGGCGTCACCCCCAATTCATAAATCTTGTCAAACTCTTCCGCATCGGTCAGTGCTGTACCGGTCATACCGGCCAGTTTCTCATACAGGCGAAAGTAGTTTTGCAGGGTGATGGTGGCTACCGTCACCGTTTCCCGCATGATCTGCACGCCTTCTTTGGCTTCAATCGCTTCGTGCAAACCCTCAGAATAACGGCGGCCCGGCATCAAACGACCGGTGAAATCATCTACAATGATCACCTGCCCATCGTTGACCACATACTGCACATCCCGCTTGAACAAATACTGTGCTTTGAGGGCGTTATCCAGGTAATAGGTCAGGTGAAAAAAGCGGGGGTCATACAGGCTGTCGCCGGCTTCCGTATCCAGTTCGGGGATGCGCTTTTCGATTTCGGCAATGCCCATCTCCGTCAGGCTGACGGTGCGGCTCTTTTCGTCCAGGTCATAGTGGCCGTTGGGTTCGGCGTCTTCCTCGGCCGTGTTGCGCTTCAGGCCGCGCACGTATTCGGCAAAACGGGCGTAATCTTGCCCGGAGCGGTCGGCGGGACCGGAGATGATGAGCGGTGTGCGCGCTTCGTCAATGAGTACGTTGTCCACTTCGTCAATGATGGCATACACCAATTCACGCTGCACCAGCTTTTCGCGCACGGTGACCATGTTGTCGCGCAGGTAATCAAAGCCGAATTCGCTGCTGATGCCGTAGGTGATGTCGGCCAGATACGCCTGTTTGCGGGTACACGGCCGCCAGTGGACCAGCCGTTCATCTTCCAGTTCCGCGCCGGGGTTCACATAGTTGGGGTCATACAGCGCCGACAATTGCTGCGGGCCAATGCAGCCCACCGTGAGGCCCAGGGTATGGAAAATTTTGCCCATCCAGCCGCCGTCACGCCGCGCCAGGTAATCATTCACCGTCACCAGATGCACACCGCGCCCGGTGAGCGCGTTCAGGAAGAGGGGCAGCGTGCCGACCAGGGTTTTGCCTTCGCCGGTGCGCATTTCCACCACTTCGCCACGATGCAGCAGCGCGCCGCCCATGATCTGCACGTCGTAGTGGCGCAGACTGGTGGTGCGCACGGAGGCTTCGCGTACCAGGGCGAACGCTTCGGGCATCAGTTCGTCTAATGATTCGCCTTCTTCCAGGTGGCGGCGGCGCAATTCTTCGGTTTTTTCGCGCAGTTGCTCGTCGTTGAGCGTCTGCATGTGTGGTTCCAGATTATTCACGGCCGTGACCAACGGCTGTAAATTGGCAATAATTTTTTTGTTGGGGTCGCCCACAACTTTTGAGACCAGTTTTTTGAACATTGTTATCTTCCTAGTTTCAACCCGCTGGAGCTTTGGAAGCTCCAGGAGGTTGGGAGGTTTGTGAGTTTAACCAGAAATTGGGCAAAGGGTAGCCCGGTTTCGTAAGTTTTATATTATACCAGGCCAGGTGCGACGCACTTCCAAAGTGTGTCGCACCTGACGAACACCAACCACTCACTCGTTAAACAACTCGCCCACGCTGCGCCCTTCGTGCGAGCGGATGATGACCTCACCCAATAAAGGGGCAACGGTGAGGACGGTCATATTCGGCAGCTTTTTCTCCGGCGGAATGGGCAGGGTGTCGGTGGTGACAATCTCTTTTACCGGCATGTGGCGAAATCGTTCAATGGCCGGGTCTGACAAAACGGGGTGGGTAAAGGTGATATAGACATCCCTGGCGCCAAAAGATTTTACCAGTTGTACTGCCTCTTGCATTGAGCCGGCCGTGTCTACCAGGTCATCCACAATAATCACATCCTTATGCTGTACGCTGCCGATCAGGCTAAGCGCCTCCCGCCCCGCCTCATTGCCGGCGCGCCGCTTTTCCACAAACGCTAATGGCAAATCCAGTGTGGCGGCAAAATTGCGCCCGCGTTTGGCAAAGCCCAGATCAGGCGTTACCACCACCGCATCCAACTGCTTGGCGTGGAAGTAGTCGGTGAGAATGTGAAAGGCCGTTAAGGAGTCACCGGGAATCTTGTAAAAACCCTGGATTTGTTCGGCGTGCAGATCAATCGTCACCCAGCGGTCGGCCCCGGCAATTTCGATCATATCGGCCAGTAAACGGGCGGAGATGGGCACACGCGGCTGGTCTTTTTTGTCGCTTTGGGCATAGGCCATGTAGGGAATCACAACTGTTACCCTGCCCGCCGAATCCCGCTTCACACAATCAATGGCAATGAGCATCTCCATGATATTTTGGTGAATGGGACGGCTGTGACTTTGAATAATGAACACATCTTGCCCGCGTACACTGCCATGCAGCTTCACAAACAGGTTTTCATTGGGAAATTGAATAATGTCCCAACGGCTCAAAGGTACATTCAAATACGCCGCTATTTTTTGGGCTAATGCGGGATTGCCGGAACCGGCAAAAAGTTTGATGCCTCCGTAGGCTACCATGTCGCTCATAAATTCTCTGGGAATGGAGATTGGACATTGGAGATTAGAGATGGGGGCTGACCACTCTCTAATCTCCAATCTCTCGCATACAACTCGTTATAAATTTCCCGCACGGCCGTATACGGGTCAATTTCCCTGGCGGCAACGGCCGTTACCAGCGCATCCTGTTCACTCTGGGAAACGGCCGTGTCCAGCCGGGCCAGCAGCCGCAGCTGCAAAAGCTGGCGCAGTTCGTGGCGGCAGCGTTCCTGTTCCCGTTTTTGCCACTCCCCGCTCGTCTGTAAGTGGGCCAGATGTTGTTGAATCTGGGCCACTAATTCGGTGGTGCCCCGGCCTTCGCTGGCAGCCGTGGGCAGTACCGGAATTTGCCAGCCACCCGCCGTGCCGTTGGCGGTAGGGGTAGGGGAGGTCAGGATACGGCCGTGATGCCGCGTACCCCCTATTGGCCCCAAATGCAGCATCAACTCCAACGACCGCACCACCCGTTCACTGCCGGGGCGGTCGGCCTTGTTCACCACCAAAATATCGGCAATCTCTAAAATGCCGGCCTTAAACGCCTGCACATCATCACCCATGCCCGGCGCTTCCACCACCAACGTGGTGTGTGCGGCGCGGGCAATATCCACTTCGGCCTGACCCGCGCCTACCGTTTCCACCAAAACCTTCTCATAGCCAGCAGCATCTAATACCTTAATGGCGGCCCACGTCGCCTGCGCCAACCCGCCCAGACTGCCCCGCGAGGCCATGCTGCGTATAAAAACGCCGCTGTCACCCGCCAGGTCACGCATCCGCACCCGGTCGCCCAAGAGTGCGCCGCCGGTAAAGGGGCTGCTGGGGTCCACGGCAATAATGCCCACCCGCTGCCCTTGCTGGCGCAGCAGTTTGGCAATTTCGTTAACCAGAGTACTTTTGCCAGAACCAGGGGGGCCGGTAATACCAATGATATGTGCCTGTCCGGTGTGGGGATAGAGGGCGGTCACGGCCGTTTCCGCAGCCGTTTCACTGTTTTCCACCAGGGTGAGCAGGCGGGCAATGGCGCGGGCACGGCCGTCTAACACACCCGCAATCAACTCATTCACGCCGCCCGATCTCCTTGCGCAGCCGCCAGTGTATCGTTGATAAAGTGGACAATCTCCTGTGTACTGGCGCCAGGTCCAAAAATACCGGCAATCCCCATGCTTTGGAGGGTGGGTATATCATCAGGGGGAATGATACCGCCTAGAAAAACCGGCACATCGTCCATCTCATTTTCGGTTAACAACTCCATGATGCGCGCCACCAGCGGCAGGTGCGCCCCGGAGAGAATGCTCAGGCCAATGGCATCCGCATCTTCTTGCAGCGCCGACTCCACAATCATTTCCGGCGTCTGGCGCAGGCCGGTGTAAATGACTTCCATGCCCGCATCCCGCAGGGCACGCGCCACCACCTTCGCGCCGCGATCATGGCCATCCAGTCCCGGCTTGGCAATGAGGATGCGTGGTTTAATTTCCATAAGTTGCTCCTGGTTGTTATTGAGATTAGGAAAGAGATTGAGAGATTGGGAGATTTCGATTCCCAGTCTACCAGTTTCTCAATCTCTTGATCGCGCAATCTCCAATTCTGGAAGGCGGATTATAGCGGCTGGCAAAATGATTTGCGAGTTGTGCCGCTTTTCTTTTACATAATCTCTACTTGCAGAAATACCCGGTTTTAGTCTATACTATGTAAAGTGATTTTATGTCATCTTGCTCTCTGAAGGAGGTTCAAGATATGAGAACAAAATTAGCTTCTGGTAAATTATGGATCATCGCCCTCATGCTGCTGGCAGGCCTGTTCCTGACCAGCCAGGTGTTGGCCTATGAAACCCCCGCTCAACTCACGGCCCCGGCCATCGTCAACGCCAATTCGGCCACCGTCCATGCCAATGCAGACGCCCAGGCGTCCATTGTGGATGTGGTCTCTTTGAATCAGGTGGTGACGCTTATCGGGCGTAACGCAGACGCCAGTTGGGTTTTTGTGCGTACACCGAACAACATTTTGGGATGGATGCGGCCCCAGGTACTCACCTATACCATCAATTTGTTTGACCTGACGGCCGTCAGCACCACCCCCGTTCCCACCGTTACCCCCCTGCCAGGCACAGCCACTGCCACCCCCACGCCGATCAGCCTTGCCAATGCCACCGGCATCGTGAACACCGGCGCTTTGAATGTGCGTTCTGGCCCTGGCGTGCAGTATAACGTCATTGCCGCCGTTTATTTTGGGGATGTGGTGACACTGCTGGGCCGCAATGGAGACGCCACCTGGTTATACATCCAGACTGCCGCCGCTGTGCGCGGTTGGGTGAATGCCCGGTACATCACCCCCAGCGTTGCCGTTACCTCACTGCCGGTGGTGGATAGCTCCGTGTCCACACCCGTTCCGGGCATCCCCACCTCAACGCCGGTAGGGGCGACGGCGACGCCAACCCCGGTTGGCCCCACGGCCGTACCCAATACCGCCACCATCAACACCGGCTCGCTCAATATGCGTTCTGGCCCTGGTGTGGGGTATGTGCGTGTGACCACCGTAGACAGCGGTCAACTGGTCTGGTTGTTGGGACGCAATCTGGATACCACCTGGGTTCAGGTCGCCAAAGCCGATAACGTGCATGGGTGGGTCAACGGCCGTTACCTTGTTACCGGCTCCAGCCTGTCCAATCTGCCGGTTACTTCCCAGAGCGGTACCGGCACAGTGGTAGCGGGCAATCTAAATGTGCGCAGCACACCCGGCGTCAGCGGTAGTGTCGTCACCGTCGCCTCCTATGGTTCGGCTGCCACCCTGTTAGGCCGCACCAGCGACAACGCCTGGTTGTACATCCGCGCCAGTGATGGCCAGGAAGGGTGGGTCAATGCCGGTTATATCAGTACAGGGCTGAACGTTGGTCTGCTGCCTTCGTTGGCCGGCCCGGTGCCTGGTCAACCCATAGCGCCGGCGCCCCCGGTAGTTCAGCCACCTGCGAATCCGGGCAATACGGCCAGTTTGCGCGCCTGCCCTAACCTGACCTGCCAGATTACCGGTACCGTTTATTCCGGTCTGGCGGTGACGGCTACGGGCCGCACAGCCGACAACACCTGGGTCTATGTGGTTTTAAGCAATGGTCAAGAGGGTTGGATTCAGGCTCAATTTGTAGCTTTGGGTGTGCCCATTACGACATTGCCTATCAGACAGTAACTCGCCACTCGTCATTCGTAATCCGTAATCCGTTAACCGACGGATTACGGATTACGCTTCACGGACTACGGCTTCACGGCAGTTGGCGCAACGGCCGTAAAACTCCACCAGGTGCCCCCACACCTCAAACTGAAAGCGTTCCGCCACCACCCGTTCAATCTCCGCCACCACACA